>NZ_JAGDEC010000010.1:0-151084 GCF_040148775.1 Pseudoalteromonas sp. NFXS39
AAAACTGCGCCATCTAAAACATGCTAAGCAACTTTTATTTCACCTGACCTCTTATAAAAATGTCTAAGGTCGATTACCAAAACTGCGCCATCTAAAACATGCTAAGCAACTTTTATTTCACCTGACCACTTATAAAAACTTCAAAGGTCGATTACAATACCGCCATCTAAAAGGCAGCTGCCTTTATCTGCAAGCAAATAGAGTGGATTTTCTTCTTCATGGCAATCAAACTTGCAATTAATGGTTTTGGTCGAATCGGGCGCAATATCGTCCGTGCTCTGTATGAATCTGGGCTTGAAGATCAAATCAAAATTGTCGCTATTAACGAATTAGCCGACCCTAAGGGCATTGCCCATCTCCTTAAATACGATACATCTCACGGCCGCTTTTCTTTCCCTGTTAATCTTGGTGAAGATACTTTAACGGTTGCTAATGATTCTATTGCTTTGTTTGCAGAAGAAAACCCTGTAGAACTGCCTTGGGAAACACTTGATGTTGACGTGGTTCTTGAATGCACTGGGGTGTATCACTCTCGTGAACATGCAGAGCTACACATAACTGCTGGTGCAAAAAAAGTATTGTTTTCACAGCCTGCAGATGCTGATGTTGATGCCACGATTGTGTATGGTATTAACGATGATGAATTAAAAGCAGAACATACCATTGTTTCTAATGGCTCATGCACCACGAATTGTATTGTGCCAGTGATTAAAGTGTTAGATGACGCATTTTCGATTGAATCTGGAGCAATTACGACGATTCATGCCTCGATGCATGATCAGCAAGTGATTGATGCCTATCATCATGATTTACGTCGTACTCGTGCTGCAAGCCAGTCTATCATTCCGGTAGATACTAAGCTTGCTCGAGGTATTGAGCGTATTTTACCTAAGTTTCATAGCCGCTTTGAAGCTATCGCTGTTCGTGTACCAACTATCAATGTTACGGCGATGGATTTAAGTGTAACAGTGAATACAGATGTCAATTTAGCGACTGTCAATCAAGCACTTAAGTTAGCAGCCAAAGATCGTCTTGAGGGTATATTAAGCTACACAGAAGAGCCATTGGTATCAGTAGATTTTAATCATGACCCACATTCTTGTATCATAGATGGCACTCAGACACGTGTTAGTCATAAACGACTGATAAAGTTGTTAGTATGGTGTGATAATGAGTGGGGCTTTGCGAATCGTATGCTCGATACCGCGCGTGCGATGATGGCTGTAAGTCAATAATTTATAAATATAATATTAGTATCGTTAACAAAGGAGAAGTCCATGTCGGTCATTAAAATGGCAGATTTAGATTTAAACGGCAAACGCGTGTTAATTCGTGAAGATTTAAATGTGCCTGTAAAAGAAGGTAAAGTGACCTCTGACGCACGTATTCGTGCAGCATTACCTACAATCAAATTAGCGTTAGAAAAAGGCGCTAAAGTAATGGTAATGTCACACCTTGGCCGCCCTACGGAAGGGGAATATGATGAAGCCTTTTCACTTGCCCCTGTAGTTAATTATTTAAATGACGCACTTGAGCAAACTGTTCGTCTTGAAAAAGACTACCTAGAGGGCGTAGACGTTGCTGATAACGAAGTAGTTGTTTTCGAAAACGTGCGTTTTAACGCTGGCGAAAAGAAAAACGACGAAGCTCTGTCTAAAAAACTAGCTGCATTATGTGATGTTTACGTAATGGACGCATTTGGTACGGCTCACCGTGCACAAGCATCTACTCACGGTGTGGGTTTATTTGCTGACGTTGCGTGTGCAGGCCCACTACTTGCAGCAGAGCTAGACGCACTAGGTAAAGCACTTGATAAACCAGCTCGTCCTTTAGTCGCTATCGTTGGTGGCTCTAAAGTATCGACTAAGTTAACTGTACTTGATTCACTTTCTAAAGTGGTTGATCAACTTGTAACTGGTGGTGGTATTGCTAATACCTTCATTGCAGCGGCAGGTCACCCGGTAGGTAAGTCTTTATTTGAAGCTGATTTAATTGATGAAGCAAACAAATTAAGTGCGGCGGCAAAAGCCAATAACGGTGAAATCCCGGTACCAACTGATGTTGTTGTAGGTAATGAGTTCTCTGAATCTGCAGTGGCAACATTAAAAGATGTGAATGAAGTAACAGACGAAGATATGATCTTCGATATTGGTCCAGATACAGCAAACCAATTAGCAAAAATCATTGCTAATGCAGGTACCGTTGTATGGAATGGTCCAGTAGGTGTATTTGAATTTGATCAATTTGGTAACGGCACTCGTGCTATTGCTGATGCCATTGCTAACTCAAATGCATTCTCGATTGCTGGTGGCGGTGATACGCTTGCAGCGATTGATAAATACGGCATTGCCGATAAAGTTTCTTACATTTCAACCGGTGGTGGTGCTTTCCTTGAATTTTTAGAAGGGAAAAAATTACCAGCAGTTGCTATGCTTGAAGAACGCGCTAAGTAATTAGTGCGTATACCAGCGTAATTATTAAGTAATTACGCTGGTTTAGCTGTTTATAAAATACCTCTCACCCTCGTTTTATTTACAGCTGTTACGGTTAGCGCAAGCTTTTCGTGATGCAGTGATGCATCAAAAAATAACTTATCCGTTCAAACTAGATAGTAGGGAACTACTGTCGATACAATTTGGAGAATACCAAATGGCTTTAATCAGTATGCGACAACTTCTTGATCATGCAGCTGAAAATGGTTACGGCGTACCTGCTTTTAACGTTAATAACCAAGAGCAAATGCGTGCAATTATGGAAGCGGCTGATAAAACAAACAGCCCTGTAATTGTACAAGGCTCAGCAGGCGCACGTGCCTATGCTGGTGCCCCTTTTATTCGTCATATGATTTTAGCAGCCGTTGAAGAATGGCCTCATATTCCAGTTGTAATGCACCAAGACCACGGTACTTCACCAGGTGTATGTCAGCGCTCAATCCAGTTAGGCTTTTCATCAGTTATGATGGATGGCTCATTAATGTCTGATGGTAAAACCCCTTCAAGCTACGAATACAATGTTGATGTGACTCGTCAAACCGTTGAAATGGCCCATGCGTGTGGTGTATCTGTTGAAGGCGAGCTAGGTGTTCTAGGTTCACTTGAAACAGGAGAAGCAGGTGAAGAAGACGGTGTTGGTGCAGAAGGTAAACTTTCTACTGATCAAATGCTAACAGATCCTGAAGAAGCAGCTGATTTTGTTCGTAAAACTAAAGTTGATGCACTTGCTATCGCTTGTGGTACTTCACATGGTGCGTATAAATTCACTCGTCCACCAACAGACGATATCTTAGCAATTGATCGCATCAAAGAGATCCACGCACGTATCCCTAACACTCACCTAGTAATGCATGGGTCGTCTTCAGTACCACAAGAGTGGTTAGAAGTGATCAACCAATACGGTGGTGAAATCCCTGAGACCTATGGTGTGCCAGTAGAGCAGATCATTGAAGGTATTAAATACGGTGTTCGTAAAGTAAATATCGATACTGATCTTCGTTTAGCGTCAACAGGTGCTATTCGTCGTCACTTGGCTTTAAATCCAGCTAACTTCGATCCACGTAAATACCTAGCTGAAGCAACGAAAGCAATGACAGAGATCTGTGTTGCTCGTTACGAAGCCTTTGGTACTGCGGGTCAAGCAGCTAAGATCAAGCCTATCTCTTTAGATGATATGCACCTTAAATACTTATCGGGTGAACTTGATCCACAAATCAAATAATTGATAGTAAATTGAAAAAACCGGCTTCTGATGCCGGTTTTTTTATGCCTTGCTCAAGCCGGATCAACGATATACTTACTCGTACATTTCAGGATCAATGTTTTACTAACCTTGGCTTTCACAGATCATTATTTTACTAGTTGGATACTGATCAATGACTTTTTATTGTTCACCTTTTAAACGAATTACAGATCACCTTAACATTAAATCAACAAGTTATCTTATTCTCTAAGTAAAAAACTGATCTGAGATTGATCAACTTAGTAAAAACCTGATCCTGATCTGGTTAAGTTAGTAGATCAGTGATCCGTAATTTTTAGGCGAAATATTTCCCCCTTGCCTTGACCAAAAGCCCTTTATGTTCGATTTTTAAGTTACTGCTTAAATTAAGGATCGCTACCATGAATAAACCTGCCATGATGTTGTCGAGCTTTGCAATGTGCTTTATTTCATTTCATAGTGCTGCTGAAGCCGTAGATGTGTATGGTCGGGCCCATTTAGGGGTTGCTAATAGCGATACTGGCGATGGCAGTGAAACTTCCATTGAGAGCTATAACTCACGTATGGGGATCAAGGGTAGCGGTGAAATAAGTGATGGTTTAAAAGCTGTATATAAGTTTGAATTTGCAGTAAATGCGGCTGATCAAGATAGTGATGGTAAAACTGAAGAGAATATTACCGCTCGTAATCAATATGTTGGCCTTCAAGGCAGTTATGGGCAGGTAGTGCTTGGTCGTCACGATACCGCGTTAAAGGTATCGCAGGGTAAAATTGATTTAATGAACGACTTTAATGGAGATGTTAAAGCCTTGTTTAATGGTGAAAATCGTCTTGGCGACGTGGTTCATTATAGTTCGCCCGTTGTCGGCAATATGCAATTTGTGGTCACTTATATTGCTGAAGATAATTCCAAACAAGATGAAGAAACCGGCGTTTCTGCGGCATTTATGTATGGCGATAGTAAATTTAAAAAAGCGCCTTACTTCGTAAGTGTTGCCCACGATAGTAAAGTAGCCGGCTACGATACAACACGTTTTACGGCGCAAGGTAAATTAGGCGATTTAACCTTAGGCGGTATGTATCAACAAAGTGAAAAAGTAACAGGTTCTGACAAAGAAGATGGTTTTTTAGTGAGCGCATCTTACAAAATCGATAAATATAAGTTACTAGCGCAGTATCAAGATACTGATGGCAGCTTTGGAAAGTTGAAAGACTCGGGTAGCGGTACCTCTGTTGGTGTTGAACGAAGCCTGTCAAAACAAGCACGTATGTATATGTGGTATACGCAATTCTCACTAGATAATAATGCTGATGAAGATCATGTGGCGGTCACTTTAAGGTATGACTTTTAATCTCGAATTCATCTTTTAAGCGTAAAAAATGGCTATTTTTGCATTGATTCTTTTGCGCTTTTTCAATTACTCGTTAGACTTTCATAAAAATGTCATACTTAGTCATAATAATGAAACCAGTTCGCTAACGAAAGAGATAAATTGGAATGTCACGTAAAGTACTAGTCGTCGATGACGAAGCACCTATCAGAGAGATGCTGGTTTTTGTTTTAGAGCAAAATGGTTTTCAAGCAATTGAAGCAGAAGATTATGACTCTGCAATTGAAGCAATGGTAGAGCCATACCCAGATATGGTTTTATTAGATTGGATGTTACCAGGTGGTAGCGGTATTCAAATTGCGAAAAAATTTAAGCAAAGCGAATATACTCGTCAAATTCCTATCATTATGCTGACAGCACGCGGCGAAGAAGAAGACAAAGTACGCGGTCTTGAAGTTGGCGCTGATGACTACGTAACAAAACCATTTTCGCCAAAAGAATTAATGGCGCGTATTAAAGCGGTTATTCGACGCGTTTCACCAACCTCATTAGAAGAAGCCATTGAAGTACATGGTTTACGTCTTGACCCTATTTCACACCGTGTAACATCAGAAGGTAGTGAATTAGATATGGGGCCTACTGAATTTAGACTACTGCATTTTTTCATGACTCATCCTGAACGTGTTTACAGCCGTGAACAATTACTTGATCATGTATGGGGTACAAATGTATACGTAGAAGACCGTACTGTTGATGTGCATATTCGTCGTCTACGTAAAGCTATTGCACCATTGGGGCATGACCGTTTAGTGCAAACCGTTCGCGGTGCAGGCTATCGTTTTTCAAGTAAATTATAAGTGTCATAGGAATGACCTTAACAAGCTAATTTACATACTTAAGGTAAAGTGAGTGTATGTATCGAGTAGTGAATAAACAGGCGTTAGCAAAACGTCTGTTTATGTATTTCTTACCTTTGTTATTAGTTGGCGTACTTGTAGGTGCGCCTTTTTTGCTTTTATTTTTAGGTTCTTTTGCACTTTTAATTTGGCATTATCATCAATTATATCGCCTTAGTGATTGGCTTCTAAATCAACGTAGCTTTAACCCACCTGAAGGGGAGGGGGCTTGGGAGCAGGTCTTTGAAGGAATTTATCATTTACAACATCGTAACCGTAAAAAGCGCAATGAGCTGGCAGATTTAATTCGCCGCTTTCGAGATGGTGCAGAAGCCGTACCTGATGCGGTTGTAGTACTACAAAAAGATCTAAGCATCATTTGGTGTAACCAACTGGCTTTAAAAGTTTTAGGTTTACAGTGGCCAACTGATCATGGACAACGCTTAGATAATCTCATTCGCGATCCTAAATTTGCAAAGTATATGCATAAAGCATGTTTTGATGAACCACTTGAGCTTGATGGCGGCCATAGCTACGATCAAACGTTAGAGTTTCGTGTTATGCCCTATGCAAGTTCACAATTGATGATGGTGGTACGTGATGTTACACGTTTAAAGCAACTTGAGCAGATGCGAAAAGACTTTGTGGCCAATGTTTCTCATGAGCTGAGAACACCGCTTACTGTGGTGACAGGCTACTTAGAAATGCTTGATTCAGACAGCTTACCTCCCCCTGCTATGTGGCAAAAAGCACAAACAACCATGCTTGAGCAATGTCAGCGTATGGATAGCTTGGTTAATCAATTACTGTCGTTATCGCGAATTGAAGGAGCGCGTCGGCAAGATAACGACAAGCCAGTAAATGTGCCTCAGCTACTTACTTATATTCAAACCGAAGCAAAGTCATTAAACCAAGAGAAAGGCCATGAGCTTATTTTTAATGTTGATGCAAGTTTAGATATTAAAGGGGCCGAAGACGAATTAAGGAGTGCCTTTTCTAACTTAGTATTTAATGCCATTCATTACACAAAGCCAGGTGGCAAGATTGTGGTTGATTGGCAGTTTAAAAATAACCAAGCCGCGTTTAGTGTGACCGATAATGGTGATGGTATTGCCGCTGAACATATTAATCGTTTAACCGAGCGCTTTTATCGTGTTGATAAGGCTCGTAGCCGCACTACAGGTGGTTCTGGTTTAGGTTTAGCTATTACAAAACATGTACTTACAAGACATGACAGTCGCTTAGATATCAGCAGTAAGTTAGGACAAGGCTCGACCTTTGCGTTCGCATTCGGTAGCGATAAAGTCGTGCGTATTGCTAATAAAACGGAAAAAACCGAAAAAACAGCAAAGTCATAAAAATGTCATTTAAGGGTAATCTAACTGTCATCTAGTGTCATTAGAGTAGACCGCAGTTAGGAAATGGGACGAACAAATCGGAGTAACCCCTATGAAATTCAAAAATCTCGTTGCCGCAATGGGTGTGGCTGTAACAACATTTGTATCAGCACAAGCAGCTGCAGTTGATAAAGATATGCCTGAGTACACTAAAACAAGTGGTATCTCTGGTAACTTCTCATCTGTAGGTTCTGACACTCTTGCTAACATGATGACGTTCTGGGCAGAAGAGTACAAGCGCTTCTATCCAAACGTAAACATTCAAATCCAAGCAGCGGGTTCTTCAACTGCTCCTCCAGCATTAACTGAAGGTACAGCAAACTTCGGCCCAATGAGCCGTCGTATGAAGTCAAAAGAAATCGAAGCATTCGAAAAGCGTTACGGCTACAAGCCAACTGAAGTACGCGTTGCAATCGATGCTCTAGCTGTATTCGTACACAAAGATAACCCAATCAAAGGTTTACGTATTGACCAAGTTGATGCGATTTTCTCTTCTACACGTAAATGTGGTGCAGATGCACAGGTTAATCGTTGGAGCGAAGTAGGTCTTGAGGGTGATTGGGCTGCAAAAGATATCCAGCTTTATGGTCGTAACTCAGTATCTGGCACTTACGGTTACTTCAAGAAGAAAGCACTGTGTAAAGGTGACTTCCGTAACAACGTAAACGAACAACCAGGTTCTGCATCTGTAGTACAGTCAATCTCTTCTTCTGTGAATGCGATTGGTTACTCAGGTATCGGTTATAAAACGTCAGGTGTACGTACAGTACCTCTTGCTAAGAAAGGCGATAACTTTGTTGATGCAACATTAGAAAACGTTGCAAAAGGTAAATACCCACTATCTCGTTTCTTATACGTTTATGTGAACAAGCACCCTAACAAACCGCTTTCACCAATCGATGCAGAGTTCTTAAAAATGGTTCTTTCTGTAGATGGTCAAAAAATTGTTGAGAAAGATGGTTATGTGCCACTTTCAGGCAAAATGGCAATGACTGAACTTAAAAAGCTAGGCCTTCTGTAACAACCATACAGACATAGATGAAAAAACCGCTCATTGAGCGGTTTTTTTTCGTTTAGCTTTTGGCAAATAGCTTGGCTTTTATTCGCTTTTGAGCGAGGCGTACTTGTTTACGCTTTTTACCTGATGGTGCCTTAAAGCTTTGAATTGGCATTACCGTTGGGTATTCATTGGGTAATTTAGGCACACTAAAGTTAGCGTGTTCATCTTTAGGCAAAGCAATTTCTTGTTGGTGTACACGAAGTGCCGCTAAGGTATCATCGTTTTCAACTTCACTTGGGCATAAAAATAAACCCATTTTACGCATTTTAACACCTAAGCCGATGCTGCTTGAGTAGCGCACAATTGGTGCTGCCAAAATAAGGCCCACTAAAATCGGTGATAACCACCAAAAGAAAGTCGGTGTGTAATAGTAAGCAACCGAGCCCCAAATAATCGCCGTAATAGTCGAAAATAATGTATAACCAATCGCTTCTTTCCACGGCACCATTCTGCCTTCCCGAGGCTGTGCATCCCAACTTACTTTTTTACCTAAAAATACGCACACTACAAAATAGCTATGAAATACCATCATTAGCGGTGCAATCACTATCGCAAAAATCGTTTCGATTAGTGAACCTGCAATTAGCTTCATAGTGCCACCAAAGGCCTTATTACGGTGAACTAAAGTCACAATAACACCCATTAATTTAGGTAGTAATAACAGCACTGCAGTAATAAATAACAACGAATCAATTAAGTCAGTTTTGGCAATTTGCCAAGTTGGGAAAAGCTGATAAGCATGGTTAAAGTACACGTCGCTATTAAGTGCACGAGTCACCGCATCTAATGTGCTTAATGCCAGCATAGATAACCAAATTAACGATGAGATATATGCTGTGGCACCAAATAAAAAATGCATTTTACTCATTAGCTTAAGACCCGTTTTAGGCAATAAACCTAAATGCTGGATATTACCTTGCACCCAACGTCTATCACGGATTGCGTAATCGAGAATGTTACTTGGTACTTCTTCGTAGCTACCTTCAATATCACTAAGCAGTAACACATCCCAACCACTACGATGTAGAAGTGAAGCTTCTACGAAGTCATGGCTTAAGATTTCACCACCAAATGGGGCATTGCCTTTTAGAACAGGCAAACCGCAGCATTTAGTGAATGCTTCAACGCGAATAATCGCATTGTGACCCCAGTAATTTGCTTGGTTTGTTTGCCAAAAAGCAGACCCTGTTGCCAACATTGGGCTATATAAAATTGATGCAAACTGTAAAAAGCGACCAAAAAAAGTGTCTTGGCGAACTGGGATGGGAATAGTTTGGATCAAACCTGATTTTGGATTACTGATCATGCTAGAAGTCAGCTCAAGCATACATTGACCCGTCATAATGCTATCGGCATCAAGTACAATCATGTGATCGTATTGGCTGCCCCAACGTTCGCAAAAGTCAGTTAAATTACCTACTTTACGGTGTTTATTGTCTTCACGGCGACGATAAAAAGTGTGCTTAGCTAAATCACCTAAGCGCTCAGTGAGTGCATTCCACGCTTTAAGTTCATTACGTGCAATTTCAGGGTTTTGGGTGTCACTGAGCAAGTAAAAATCATAATGTGGCATTTGCCCTGTTTTAGCCAGCGAGCGTAAACTTACCTCAAAACCTGCGATTACACGCTCTGTATCCTCGTTGTAGATAGGCATAACAATGGCTGTTTTAGTTTGGCTCAAGGCATGCTGATTAATTTCGATTGGCTTTTGACGTTTTAAGGTTAAAGGGTCAATACGAAATAATTGCAGGATGAAGCCCATGCAGCCACTACAAAAAGCTGTAACGATCCACGCGAAGGTAACTGTAAATAATGCTAGTAAAGCGTACTCAAGCGGTGTCATGCCGTTAGAATTTAAAATATCGAACATGATCCACACGCCGTAAGCGGTAATGGTGAGCGCTAGGCTCGAAAAAAGCCAAGCGCGGGTTTTCTTAAATGGCATTGCTGTTGCCTTTAATTCTTTACTATTGGACGTCGTTTGGATACCAGACATAGCTCCATACCTCGCTGATTTCTTTATCACGTAGTTTTAACGATAAGCGCATATCAACAGGCTTATCTCCCTCTGGCGCCACTTTAAAGGCTACGCGCCATCCTTGATTGTTTGGTAACTGTTGTACCGTTTTATCACTTATTTGCCCTGCAGAGAGTGTAAGATCCGCTTGCATGGCGAAATTAGCAGATAATTTGTTAATAGTTTCCCCACTAAAGTCGACGGTAAATTGGCGATGGCTTTTAGGTGGTGGGTTCTTCTCACCCGGAAGTGCTGCACTGCCAATTCGGGTTCTTAAAACACTCGCTTTATCTTGAGCTGCAAGCGTGGCATTGAAAGTCGAAAGCTTGTAACTAAAACTTAAGCTGTCACCAGCTTTCATTGGCTGATCTGGCACCCAGTAGCTAACAATATTGTCGTTGGTTTCTGTATCTGTAGGGATTTCTACTAGCTCAACACGACCTTTACCCCAATTACCCACTGGCTCAATCCACATGCTTGGACGGTTGTGATAATGCGCTTCGGTATCAAGGTAGTTATTAAAGTCACGATCTCGCTGTGCTAGACCAAACCCTTTCGGGTTGTCGTAGCTAAACGAAGTCACGCTCAATTTCTTCGGATTATTCAATGCACGCCAAACCCATTGGCCTTGTTCTGATTGCATTAAAAGGCCATCAGAGTCATGTACTTCAGGACGGTAATCATCAAAGAACTTGGTACTGTTTTCGCCGTGATAGAACATGCTTGTTAACGGGGCAATACCGAGCTTTTTGATGTCTTTGCGTGCAAAAATTTGCATCTGTGTTTTCACTTCAGTATTCGTTGAAGGTGTTAACTCAAAACGATATGCGCCTGAAACTGATGGGCTATCGAGTAGTGCATAGAGCACGATAGTTGTGTCTTCTGGTGCCGGTTTTACTAACCAGAACTCTTTGAAAACGGGAAACTCTTCACCTGAGCTGAGTGCTGTATCAACTGCAAGACCACGAGCTGACAGACCATATACTTGATGCGGGCCAACTAAGCGAAAATACGAAGCACCTTGGAATACAGCTACTTCATCTTTATATTCGTTGTTATTCAGTGGAAAATGCAAACGAAAACCCGCGTGGCCCAGTTGCGTATTAGCAATGGCAGTATTGATCTCTTGCTCTAACGGGGCTGCGGTTGCATCGTAACGATAGTAATCGGTTTTAAACGGTAAACTTTTTACTTCAGCATTTTGCTCAAGGGTATTTATTGCAACTGGTGAGCGATATAAAAAACCTGGGTGGAATAACTGCACTTCATAAAGGCTTTGATCTTTCCAAATTGCTTGCTCAGTACGAAAACGGATTGCACGATAGTCCTGATAACCAATGCTAGTTAATGCTTCAAGTTCTAATTCTTTAGGCGCAACATACGGCTCAGATGCTAATTTTTTCGCACGCGCGGTGATAACTTCAAATAACTTTTCTTGAGGTATAGTGATCATTGCAGGCTTAAGCTCAACAGCGGCATTATCCTTTACTTGCTGTTTTTCATTTTCGGTAGCTTGAACCTCTGCGGCTGTTTGTTCTGTTTTAGTCGCTTTTGGCTGGTCTGGTTCTTCAACAGCGTAACTATGACCTGCACTCATGGCTAATAATACGCCCAAGAAGGTCTTCTTTTTGACAGCGCTGAAGAGCTTAGTTCGGGTTTCTGGTCTCATTCAATTTTCCTTTAGCCGTAAATCACGTTAATTCATTCATACCCCTTAGCAATTCCTGAACCCAAATAAAAAATAATATTCTCAATGACTTTGAGTTGGTACAGCTAAATGCGAAGAGTAAAATTTTGAAATTAGTGAGAAACAATTACATGGTTGCAGTTGTTTATTCGTCACCAATATGGAGAAGTTTAATGAACGAAAGCTTGCCCTAATATGAATAGCTTAATGGGTAAATAAAAATATGAACAAAATTACCAGAGGCTTAATTATGAAAGCGAAATTGTAATCGAGGAAGGGGGGAGTATAGGCACTGAACAGGGTTTCAGTGCCTCAAAATTAATCTAAACGAATCAATGGTATTATTTAACTTCGCCTAATTTTTCTGCATTTGCTTTACATTGATTGTAAGCTTCAATGCACTTATTGCTACAGACTTTATGAACTAAGCCATCAGCGGTACTTTGTTGTTCACAACTTGCTTCACATTGATAGTTTTGTTGAGCACATTGCTGCATTTCTGGATTGTCAATTTTGTTTGAGCAGGCAGACAGTAATGTCATTGCAAACAATGTAGCTGCAATTGCTGGTAGTTTTTTCATGCTTATCCCTAGTTTATGTCTTTTCTTTGCAATCCATCTTACCCAGATTACAGCTATTTAATCCAGCTCAACTTGTAAATTGTCAATTAAACGCACTGAGCCTAAATAGGCGGCAGCTAAAATAACAAGTTGTTTGTCAGCCGCAGTGGCAGCTTTTAGTGTTGAACGATCTGCTATAGCGTAGTAGTCAGGCTTTAGCCCTGCAGCTTCAAGCTGTGCTTTTGCAGCAGCTTCGAGTGCAGCAATGTCATCGTTACCTTTTTTAAGTGCCGCTGCAGTATTGTTTAGAGTGGCAAACAGAACTTTTGCTGTGTCTTTTTGCTCGTCAGATAAGTAACCATTACGAGAGCTCATCGCTAGGCCTGATATTTCACGGCAAGTTGGAACGCCAACAATTTCAACAGGGATAGATAAGTCGCGCGTCATGGTTTTAATGACTTGCAGCTGCTGAAAATCTTTTTCACCAAAACAGGCAAAATCAGGTTGAACTAGGTTGAATAACTTAGTGACAACCGTTGCGACACCTTTGAAGTGACCAGGACGTGAGCCACCACAGTAACCCATAGAGACACCTGGTACATCGACAAAACTTTGCTCGCCTAAACCATTTGGATAAATGGTCTCAACGGATGGTGTAAATACAATATCAGTACCAAGATCAGCTAAACCTTGTTTATCTTCGTTTAATGTACGCGGATAGCTATCAAGATCTTCATTTTTCCCAAACTGCATCGGGTTAACAAATATACTCACGACTACTTTATCAGCGAGTGTCTTGGCTTTTTCAACAAGTGAAAAGTGGCCTTGATGTAAATTGCCCATAGTAGGCACTAGCGCAATGCTTAAGCCTGCTTGACGCCAAGCCTTGATTTGACTGCGTAAGGATTTTATTTCAGTGATTGATTGCATTTATTTAAACTCGTGTTCGGCACTTGGGAAAGCACCACTTTTTACATCTTCACAATACTTTTGCACTGCAGCTGGCATATTGCCGGTTTCTAACAAAAAGTTCTTTGAAAACTTTGGAATATAGCCTGCAGAAATACCTACTAGGTCGTGCATTACTAAGATTTGACCATCGGTCTGATTACCTGCCCCAATACCGATCGTAGGAATGCTCAGCTCATCTGTAATACGCTTAGCAAGCTCACTAGGAATACACTCTAAAACAAGTAATTGTGCACCAGCAGCCTCAAGTGCTTTAGCATCGCTAACCATTTTGTCTGCTTGAGATTGCTCTCGGCCTTGAATTTTAAAACCGCCAAATACGTGTACTGATTGTGGTGTTAGGCCTAAGTGACCACAAACAGGAATACCTTGCTGGGTCATCGCACGGATGCTGTCGTGAAGCCATTCACCACCTTCAAGCTTGACCATGTTTGCCCCTGCACGCATAAGCTCAGCAGCATTTTTACAAGCATCAGTTGGGTTGGCATAAGTCATAAATGGTAAGTCTGCAATAACAAATAACTCACGGCTACCTGCTCGTACGCATCGCGTATGATAAGCAATATCTGTGTTGGTTACCGCTAATGTATCATCAGCACCTTGCAAAACCATACCTAACGAGTCACCCACTAAAATCACTTCGACGCCATTATCATGAAACAATTTAGCAAAACTGGCATCGTAGGCCGTTAATGCGGTGATTTTTTGTTGTTCATGTTTCATTTTATTAAGTGTTGAAACGGTGATTTTAGACATAATTTCCTCTAAGGCTTAGCCTTGGTTGATTACTGCTGAGGGAGTTGTTGTAAACCGTTTAAAGGTAACGTTTTTGTTATATCAGCAAGTGATTGATTACTCGGTAGGACAAGAGTTGGCGCAATTTCCAACAATGGATAAACAACAAATTCTCGCTGTGTTAGGCCATAATGAGGCACGGTCAAGCGAGGGGTGTCTATCACGTCATTACCAAACAATAGAATATCTATATCAAGGGTGCGAGGACCCCAGCGTTCTTCTTTTCTAACACGGCCATGTTCAAGTTCGATAGCTTGAGTTAAATCAAGCAATTGTTCTGGCTCAAGTGCAGTTTTAACACAAGCGACCGCATTTACATAATCGGGTTGATCTTGAGGCCCCATAGGTTTGCTTGCGTAGTCATGCGATACACAAACAAACTCAACATCTTTTAATGCTTTTAGGGCAGCGACAGCAGCATGAATTTGTTTACGTGGCGCGTTTAAATTAGCGCCTAAACCTAAATAAACGGTATGCATGCTTAGTCTACTTTTTTCTTGCGCGGACGACGGCGGCGTTTAGGACCGCCTTGGTGCCCTAAATTTTTAACCATCTCTTTTTGGCCATTGATGTCTTGGCTTAGGTAGGCTGTCCACCAATCTGCTAGCTCTTTCAGCTGTTCTTCACCTGCCTGCACACGAAGTAGTAAGAAGTCATAGGCGGCTTTGAAGCGAGGCTGTTGAGTGAGTCTGTAAGCGCGCTGACCACCTCGTTTATCAAGGCGTTGTTGAATATGCCAAATATCGCGTGCACCAAGTGTGAAGCGTTTGGGTACTGCGACATGTTGTGCGTTTTCACTCAGTACTTTATTCATCGCTTGTGCAAATGCATCGTACTCTGAAAGTTGATCACGTAGTTGTAACTTCTTAGCAATACTCAGTAATGGGAACCACAACAAGGCTGCAAAAATAAATGCTGGGGTGACTTTTTTATCTGCGTTAATACGTTTATCGGTGTTTTTAAACATTTGTAGGATAAACGCATGTTCTAGGCCATCAGGGTTTGCATCTAAGATTTTATCAAGCGCTGGGAATAATGCTTTGAATAACCCATACTGGCGCAGCATTAAGTAGTTTTCTTCAGCTTTGCCGTTTAAGAACAACTTAAGTGATTCTTCAAATAAACGAGCAGGCGGAATATGGTCAAGTAAATTAGCAAGGCCTTTAATTGGCTTTTCGGTGCCTGGTGCAATGCTCATGCCCAGTTTTGTTGCAAAACGAACAGCACGCAGCATGCGCACAGGGTCTTCCCTGTAGCGTGTTTCAGGGTCGCCAATAAGCTCAATTTGTTTTGCTTTTATAGCACTAATACCGTTGGCATAGTCATAGATACAAAAATCGTTAATTGAGTAATAAAGTGCATTAATAGAAAAATCGCGTCGCTCGGCATCTTCTTCGATGCTGCCATAGACATTATCGCGAAGTAGTTGTCCGTGTTCGCTTGATTGGCTAATTTGATTTTTACTTTCGTCAGCTTCATGATGACCTCGCATGGTCGCCACTTCAATCACTTCTCGGCCAAATACGATATGGGCTAAACGAAAACGACGACCGATTAGGCGACAGTTGCGAAATAGCTTTTTGATCTGTTCAGGCGTTGCGTTTGTTACAACATCGAAGTCTTTAGGTTGTTGACCTAACAATATATCTCGAATACAACCACCAACAAGGTAGGCATCAAAACCACCTTCTTTAAGGCGGTATAATACTTTGATTGCATTTGGGCTAAATTGTTTGCGTGAAATACCATGTTCACTGCGCTCGATCACCAAAGGTAATTCGCTCGTTGATAAAGCATCACTTGATGTCGTGGCATTTGGGCCAATAATTTGCCGACAAAATTGAAAAAGCTTGGAAATAATAATCTGTCTCCTACGACGCGGACTTTGCGACTCATCAAGTATAGCGCTTGTTTGTTACTTCGCCGATGTGAGATTGACGTGTAATCAATGTGTTTTAAATGACGCTAAATTAAGGTGTTGATGATTCGCACACTTTGGGTCGCTATCATATACCAGCAGGGCTGAAAAATTAAGTTACTCGGCCTTTAAAATTGGCAATTTATTTTTCAATAGTAACAAAGTCACAAAAAGTAGAGTTCGAATCCTCGTTAACTTGTATTTCTTGTACCTTTGGAATGTACTCAAGACGGTAAGTTTCGACTGCCCAGGCTAGCATTTGTTCTATATCTAATGACAGTAGAGAGACTTCTGGCTTTAAACCTAAAAAGCGAAAGGCATCGAACAAGGCCGGTTTTGGATTTGATTTCGCTATTGCTGGCGCGTAATTCTGTTTCGATAGCTTAAAACCAGGTTTAGCAACCGCTAGCGGTAGATGTGCATATTGTGGAGCAGGTTTATTGAGTTGCTTAAACAAACTGAGTTGTCGTGCAGTTGGCTCAATTAAATCAGCGCCGCGAACTACTCGTGTTATATCTTGTGCAATATCATCAACGACCACGACCAGTTGGTAAGCAAATAAACCATCACTTCGCTTTATTAAGTAGTCTTCTTTGGCAAGTTGGCTATTTACACTAACCTCACCTTGAATTAAATCATGATAGTGACTTGTTGCATATTGCTGGGTTAAACGCAGTGCTGCATCAGCTAAAGAGTGGTTTTTATCTCGGCAATGGCCTTGGTAAATTCCCCCGATAGCTTTAATTTCTTTACGGGTGCAATGACATGCATAAACAAGGTTTTGTGAAATTAGCTCATCAACAATTGCTTGGTATTGCTCATGACGCTGGGTTTGGTAAATGACGGGCTCGTCCCAGTATAGGCCGTAAGCCTCTAGGGTATGTAATATATCGTCGCTAGCACCGCTTACAACACGCGTTGTGTCGATATCTTCAATGCGTACTAACCATTTTCCTTGATTGGCTTTTGCATCAAGGAAGCTACCCACAGCCGCTATAAGTGAGCCAAAATGTAATGGCCCTGAAGGGGATGGCGCAAAGCGGCCACGATATTCACGCATTGGCGTGTTAACGGCTGTGGTAGACATGGGCTAATTAAAGGATATTAACCGCGTCCAGATTGCTTTTCTTTAATTTCCGCAAGCGTTTTGCAGTCTACACATAAATCAGCTGTAGGACGCGCTTCTAAACGGCGGATACCAATTTCAATACCACATGATTCACAGAAACCAAAATCGTCTTCTTTGATTAATTGAATCGTTTTTTCTATTTTCTTGATCAGTTTACGCTCGCGGTCACGAGTACGAAGTTCTAATGAGAATTCTTCTTCTTGTGCTGCACGGTCTACTGGATCTGGAAAGTTAGCTGCTTCGTCTTGCATATGCGATTTAGTACGGTCTACTTCGTTACGTAAATCGTTACGCCAAGCTTCTAAAATTGTTTTGAAATGAGCACGTTGTGCTTCATTCATATACTCTTCACCTGGTTTTTCTTGATATGGATCCAACCCGGCTTGAGCCAATAACCCTAGTCTTTTTTGGTCTGGCATAACTTTCTCCTAAATCCTTAATATTTTGCCCAGCATTAGCCGGCGGCTATAAATAGCAGAATCATTAGGTTGAGGCAAATTTATTTTTAATTAATCCTATAGGCCTCGAGCTGATGATTGCTCAAATAATTATGGGCGGTTTTGTAAGCCCTTAACTATCCGTTAATTTTTTAAAATTTGCATAGTTATATGGGCAAAAAAAAATAATACAACTTAAATCGTGTTATTTACTGCTGTTTTAAGAAAAGAGTTGTTTAAGGCTG
Organism: Pseudoalteromonas sp. NFXS39; assembly: GCF_040148775.1. Classification (NCBI taxonomy): domain Bacteria; kingdom Pseudomonadati; phylum Pseudomonadota; class Gammaproteobacteria; order Alteromonadales; family Pseudoalteromonadaceae; genus Pseudoalteromonas; species Pseudoalteromonas sp. NFXS39. The sequence continues at coordinate 18,156 of NZ_JAGDEC010000010.1, forward strand.
AAAACTACACTTTTCCTGCAATTGAATCTCGTTGGCTGAAATTTTTGCTTTATAAGCAATCACTTCAACTCCTTGCTCTATTGCATGAGCTAAAAGTTGCGCATATTTGGGATCGATATGAGCTGCAGCACTTACTTGATTAATACCTTCATGTAAAACTGCAAACAGTAAGACTGCTCGATGCCCTTGTTGCACCATTTCTACTAGTTCCCTTAGGTGCTTTTGACCTCGTTCAGTTTTTGCATCTGGAAAATAACCTTGCCCAGACTGCGGCTCTAATTGCGAGAGTAAAGTCACTGATTTTACTTCAATATAACAATGGGGCTTGTTTTCATCTGTTAATAAAAAATCGATACGGCTATTTTCTTGGCCGTATTTTACTTCTGCTGTAATTGTTTGGTAATCAGCTAGTTCAGCAATAGTGCCAGCATTGAGAGCCTCTTGCACAATTCTGTTTGCAATAGCGGTATTGACACAAATTAAATGATTAAATTGATTCTTTGTTAGTTGCAGTGAATGGGGGTATTTGCGTTTGGTGTTATCACTGGTTGAATAAAAAGCGTTAAACCCTGGCTCAGCACAGCCCGTCATCTTTCCTGTATTGGCGCAATGCGCTGTAAACTGCTCGCCTTCAGCCGTTTTTAAGTCGGCTAAAAAGCGTTTGTAGCGTTTTATTAAGGTGGCTGATTGTAATGCGGGAGTGAACTTCATGGCTCTAATAATTTCGTTTTTCTTTATTGTATGTCATTCATTACGAGGATTGAACCACTCAACATAATGCTATTTATCGCAAGCTGTTGGGAACTTACGTTGGCTGTAGTAAACTCAGGCAACATTTTTAGCGCAAAGAGTATTCTAACATGTCAGAAAAATTTTTAGTTCAACTTAGCGAGCAGGGCGCTGCCGCACACTGGGGCGAAAAAGCCGCTCTTTCTTTTACTGAACAAGGCGCAACTGTTCATTTAACTGAGCAAGATACACTTAAAAACGTACAAAAAGCAGCACGTACGTTAGCTAATCAAGGCTTAAAAAATATTGCTTTAGTGGGCGATGTTTGGTGTACAGAAACACAATGGGCTTTTTATCAAGGCTTTGTTTCACCAAAAAATTTAGATGCAATTGAGTTTGTTGAAAATGCAAAAACAGACGGCAAAGAACTGGCTTCTTTAAAGCAAGCTGCGACTTGGGCTCGTCAAATGATCAATGGCACAGCTGATGATATTTTCCCTGAGAGCCTAGCTGGTAAAGCGGCAGAATTCATTCAGTCATTAGCGCCTGAACACGTAAGCTATCAAATCATTAAAGGTGATGCTTTATTAGAGCAACAATGGATTGGTATCCATGCGGTAGGTCGTGGTAGTGAACGCCCACCGGTATTATTAGCATTAGATTACAACCCAACTGGTGACGAAAATGCCCCTGTTGCTGCCGCTTTGGTTGGTAAAGGCATTACCTTTGATTCAGGTGGTTACTCAATCAAAGCAAGTGAAGGCATGCTAGGCATGAAGTGCGATATGGGTGGTGCTGCTACAGTAACTGCAGGCTTAGCACTTGCTATTAACCGTGGTATCAACAAACGCATTAAATTATTCTTATGCTGTGCGGAAAACCTTATTTCAGGCCATGCATATAAACTTGGCGATATCCTAACCTATAAGAATGGTACAACGGTTGAAATCGTTAATACTGATGCTGAAGGCCGTTTAGTACTTGCTGACGGTTTAATGGCTGCAGGTGAGTCGGGTGCGCCATTAATTATTGATGCGGCAACACTAACAGGCGCTGCACTGGTAGCTGTTGGTCAAGAGTACAACGCATTATTTGGTCTTGATAAAGAGCTTGTACGTGACGTACAAGACTTTGCAGAGCAGGAAATGGAAGCTGCTTGGCCATTACCACTTGAAAAATGGCATCAACAAAACTGTCCATCACCATATGCAGATACCGCAAATAGCCGTCCTCAAAAGGGTGGTGGCTATGGTGGTGCATCTAATGCGGCTGGTTTCTTATCTCGCTTTGTGCCAAATGAAGGCAAAGGCTGGGTACACATTGACCTGGCAGCAGCATTTAACATGGGTAGTACAAGTGAGTGGGCTGCTGGTGCGACAACACAAGGTATGCGTACAGTTGCAAGAACCTTACTAGAAAAAGCATAAGTAATTTACTTTTCTGTGATTAATAAAAAGCGCCTAACTTAGATGAAGTTAAGGCGCTTTTTTTGTAAATTCACAAACTGATACAAGCTTTTTTGAGTAAATTAGTATAAAATCCCGCCCCACATTTTCTCATCCTGTGGTTAGTTATTATTAAATTAGCTACACTTGAATGATCATTCACACTGGGGTCTCTATTTATGTCAGATAAGTGCTATATCACTGCGCAGCAGCTTCTTGAAGATTCATTTCGTGTTGCGGCACAAGTTTATGAAGATGGTTTCCGTCCTGATTTCATCATTGGTATTTGGCGTGGTGGTGCTCCAATTGGTATCGCAGTTCAAGAATATTACGATTATAAAGGTATCGAAACTGACCATATTGCAGTGCGTACTTCATCGTATTACGGTATTAACCAGCAGTCAAAAGAGATCAAAGTTCACGGTTTGCATTACATCATTGAAAATGCGAATGCAGATAACTCATTATTAATCGTTGATGACGTGTTCGATTCTGGCCGCAGTATTTTTGCATTGAAAGAAAAGCTTTCTGAATTAATGCGTTTGAACTTACCACGTGATATTCGTGTTGCATGTCCATACTACAAGCCAAAGAACTCAAAAGTAGACATGGTGCCAGATTATTATATTCATGAGTCTGAAGAGTGGTTAGTATTCCCTCATGAACTTTCAGGCTTAACGCCAGACGAAATCATCGAAGGAAAGTCTGATTTAGCTAATATTCACGACATACTTTTAGAAAAATAAGCATCATTTTTACAAAGTTATGAGTGTTCTTACACTCATAACTGCGCAAAACTTTCGACGTAGTCACTAAGCTTGTCGATATCTACCACTTGTAAGCCTTGAGTACTTCTCTTTACTAAGCCTTTTTCAACTAATTCTGTTACAACGCGTCTATAAGCTCTTTCGGTGGTGGCAAAGCGCTCAGCTTCTGCATTTACGGTAGGGTAGGCACGCAGTAATGTTGGGTTATTATTCTCAGCTCTTAATAAGCAATCTTTAGCTATGTTGTAGCTAAGTGGTAATAGCAGCTTATCTAAATTTATTTTTTGGTTTTCTTGGAATTTAGCAGCGATTGTTTGCGCTGTGTATAAGCTTAGCTCTGGTTTTTCTAATAGTAGTGCACGCCAATGTTTAAGCTCAATTAGGTTATAACTTACATCACTAAAGCACGTTACTGTGTAAATACAGGGATAATTATTCAGTGCTTCAATCTCACCAATCAGGGTGTTATTACAGTCAAGTTGACCTAAAAGAAGGCGTCGGCCGTTACCCACGTCATAGCTGAATGACACCGTGCCGCTTCTAACTAATACGAGTTTTGATAAAGGTTGATCCTGATGGATCAGCACTTCTTTTTTAGCTTGTTGAAAACTGCTGCCAGCAAATGTCAGTAATTGGTCAACAAGATAGCTTGAAAAATGATATTGAAACATTAACGCCGCTCTTCGGACAATTGTCCTATTTATTACATCTTAATGACGTTAGCATTAAGATTCTAAGAATTTACGCTAACTTGCTAGTAAGGTGTTTCACGTTACTGATACCTTCATTTCCCGTGTAATGATTTTAAAGCCAAGATTTTTCTGCAGCTTTACAAGGTTTTTAGTAAGTTAGCTTTTTTATTTTATTGTCAAAGTAGCACTGAGTGCGTCAAAAAAAATGACAAGCTCCAATGCTAACCTAAAGCCTAGGAGAGAACAATTGAGTTGGGAATATTTAGGCTATTTAGCGTCAGCACTTTTGGTTGCTTCTTTGACAATGAGCGATGTTGTTAAGCTACGTTGGCTTAACCTAGCAGGATGTATTGCATTTACCTTCTACGGGCTGGCAATTGGTGCTGTTCCTGTGGCCTTTACCAATGGTTTACTAGCATTTGTGAATATTTACCACATCATAAAATTAAAGCGTCAGCAAAAAGCTGACGCTAAGTAACACTTAGTAATACTAATCTTCTTTTTTATACTTAAGCTGGCCCGCAATCCAAGTTTGTGTCACGTTTATATCGTGGATCTCTGAGACTGGCGCTTTGTAATAGTCTTTATCAATCAAGATAAAGTCAGCCCACTTTCCTTGCTCTAAACTGCCAAGTTTAAACTCTTGATGTGCAGCATATGCACCACCTAAAGTAAAAGCACGTAAAGCTTCATCACGCGATAGTAGCTCTTGTGGTCGCCAGCCGCCTTCTGGCAGCTGATTATGATCCATGCGAGTAATGGCTGAATATAAGCCGTCAAACGGATCAGCAAGCTCTACTGGAAAATCAGAACCCGCCGCAATCACTGAGCCTTGCGCTAAAAAGGTTTTCCAAGCGTAAGCCCCTTCAAGTTGTTTTTCAGTTAGACGTTGCTCTGCCATATGCATATCAGATGTTGCATGAACAGGCTGCATTGATGGAATGATTTTTAACGTTTTAAAACGAGGAATGTCTTCAGGAGTAACAATTTGTGCATGTTCAATTCGGTTACGAAGTAAAATTCCACCGGTTTTTTTAAACACATTTTCATAGGCATCTAGCACTACGTGATTGGCTTTATCACCAATTGCATGGGTGTTAGCACTAAAGCCATGGGTAAAGCTTAAGTTGAATAGTTGCTCAAGCTTTTCTTGGGTTTCAAGCATTAAGCCATGGTGATTTTTTCGATCTGCGTATTCCTCGATTAGGGCTGCACCACGACTTCCTAGCGCACCATCTGCATACACTTTGACACTACGAATCGACAGCATGTCATTCATATCTTTATATCGGCCCGCTTTAAGCATTGTTTCTAGCTGAGGATCAGCAGCACTTAGCATAGCTACTATTCTGACGGGAAGGGTGCTTTGTTCAGAGCGCTGCTTATACACTTGCCAGGTATCATAATCGATACCGGCATCATGGGTTGATGTAATCCCTAAACTAAGTAGATGTTTACCTGCATTATCTAATGCAGTATTAATGCTGGCATGGCTTGCTTTTGGTACATGCTGAGTAATAAGCGTTTCGGCTTTATCAATGAATACCCCTGAAGGTAAACCAGAATCCAGTTTTATAATTTCACCACCGGCAGGAGAGCGAGTTTCTTTGGTGATACCTGCAAGCTCCATTGCTTTTGAATTTACCCACACAGCATGGCCATCAACTCGAGAAAGCACTACGGGTTTGTCTTTTAAATACTTGTCTAAATCAGCAGCATTTGGGAACTGTCCACCAGGCCACTGCTCTTGGTTCCAACCTCGACCAATGATCCAGCCTTGTTTATCTTTAGCAAACTCAGCTAGCATTTTGCCAACTTCATCTGCCGAGCGAGTACTTCTAACATCAAGTTGTGAAAGGTTATTACCTAAACCAATCACATGGCCATGGGCATCAATCAAACCAGGCAATAACGTGGCTTGTTGGCCATCAATCGTGGTGGCATCAGGAAAGCTTTTTTTGATTGAATCATTACCGGTTTTTACAACTTTACCGTCTTTAAAAACCAGTGTTGAAAAGTGTTGAGTTTCACCTTTGTAGGTTGGTGTGTAACCATTTACATTGTAAATTACTGTGGTATTGGCAAAACAACTTATCGAAGCTGTTGCCAGTAAGCTGATGATGAGTTTCATAATCTTCTAATAGTTTTTATTGAATTATGAAAACATTATCAGAGTTGCAGTAAACTGCAACTCAGCAGCAATTAAATAAACAAATAGACATTTTTATTTACTTGCGTAGACCTTAAATTCACTCAGCGATAATTTATTATCTTTATCGCTGTCGTAATTTTTAAAACGTGACCATAGAGCAGGATCTCTTGCAGACTCTGAGCGAGTAAGGTAGCCATCGTCATTACGGTCAAGTTGTTTAAATTTTTCACCAATACTATCTGCAGCAAAACCCAATGTGCTAAATCCACAACATAAAATTAGGCTGGCAAAGGTTAATTTTGACATTACTTTAACTCTTGTTTGTTAAATAGTGTTTAAATTCTAGAAGCGAAATTTGTTGATCTTTATCTGTATCCCACTCTGCCATGCGTTTTTGCAAGTGTGGTTGGGATGACAGTTCTTGCAAAGACAAAAAGCCATTTTTGTCTTTATCTAGGTGATCAAATCTTTGTTTTACATCCAATGCTAAGCTATTGAAGCTTATTGTAATTAAGGTACATGAAGCAAGCCAGAAAATTCTCATAATTACACTCCTTTATAAATAAAAGTGCTTGCCATAATTTAACTCCCATAATTTAAATCCGTTTACACATTCCCTCTGGGATTATGGCAAGCACTTTAAGCCGTTAAGGTTTGAATTTTTCAAACTCTTGTTCAGACAAAACTTGATCGCCGTTTTCATCTAGGTCGGCAAATTGCTTAAGTAAGTTATCGTGCTTAGTCGCTTCAGCTAAAGAAATCTCACCGTCGGCGTTTGTATCAAATTTAGCAAATCGAACATCCATTTGTGATGCTAAAACGGTAGCGCTGATAACCAAAAACATGAGTGAAAACGCTGCTAAAAGTTGTTTCATTACAATCTCCTATTGAATAAACGACTGAAACTCAGAAAATGAAATTTGACCATCTTGGTTACTATCTATTTGAGTAAAGTTGCTATGTAATAATGCATCTTCAGATGCCTCTGCTTCACTCAAAAAGCCGTTACTGTCTTTATCTAGCTCGTTAAAAGTCGTTTGCAGATCGAATGCATAACAGTCTACCGTAACTAGGTTTATCAACACTGCGGCTGAAATGGCCGTAATCTTCATTTTGTGTCCTAAATGACTAATTTACTTTGTAGTTATCAAAATTGGTGCCAGTTTTTAAATGTGTTAATTATCAGTGGGTTATATCTTTTGTGTGGTTTTTAATGCGAAATAGTTACAGAGTATTGTGTCTTTTTTGCAACGCTTTTTAGGCGACTAAGCTTTATTCACCTTGTTTCAATGAGTTAGCGTGTTGCTAAATAGCAACTATGTATCAGTTTTTGGGTAAAAGTCCGTACTTTTTAAGGTCGGATTCAGCGAGTGTCTAAGTTTATTCACTAATAATCAGCATCAGCAATTATGTTGAGAGTGAATATGCAAAATAAAGTAGCGATAAAAATGAAACAGTTAGTCAACTGGCGGCCTAGTCTCATTGGTCAGTTCGTTTGTAGTATTTTGCTGTCTTTACTGCCGTTATCTTTAGTGGTGATTTTGTTTTTAAATGCCCTTAATAAGCAGCTTGCGCTGACCCAAGAAATCGTCGGTGACAATTACGAACTTACCAAAGCATTCAATAACCTTAAACAAGACTTAAATAGTTTAGAAAGGGCGACTCGACAAAATTGGGTGCTTAAGAGTGAATCTCTCGATAGCCTGATTGCTAACAAGTGGCAATCTTCTTTGCAAAGTGTTGATGAGCTTATTTTTTTGAGCCCTACAGCTGATTATGTGTCGCAGTGGCATCAGCTTGCTGAGGTATTACAATTTGCAGAGCAGCATTTGCTAGTTGAACAAAAGCAAGATGGTGAGCTGTTTGCTCCTGCTAGCAAGCTTATCAGTGAACAAACAAACTGGCTTAAAGAGCAAAATGAATTACGGATCACAAAAAACCAACAGCAATTAAAAGCACTACAAGCTTCATTTATTAATTGGTTAATAGCATTAATTCCACTCACGCTATTGGTAGGTGGTGGATTTCTATGGCGGATCAGCGGACGCCTACGAGAGCTTACCAATGTTATTGATAAATTAGGGCAAGGGCACTGGCAGCAAAAAATTCATGTTCGTGGTTCTTCAGAGTTAGTTGAATTAGGCAATAAACTTAAATGGGTACAAGTACAGTTACATATGCTTGAGCAGCAAAAAGATACTTTTTTGCGTCATGTGACACATGAGTTGAAAACCCCCCTAGCTTCTATGGTTGAAGGCACAGATTTACTTGCAGATGAAATTGTTGGCCCAATCAATAGCGAGCAACAAGCAGTCCTTGAGCTAATAACACAAAGTATGGTGCGACTTAGAGTCATGATTGAAAGCTTATTGAGTTACAACGCTATCCGCACTAGTAAGCAAAGCCTGAGCGAGCTTAATTTTAACGTGATGATGAATAAAATTGAGCGTCATTTTGAGCACCGATTATCTGTGCGTGATTTATCCATTGTTTGGGTTAACGAGTTACCAAATAAAGCCTTGTTTATATCAATAGAACTACTTGAAATGGTGCTTATTCAGCTGACCTCAAATGCGTTAAAGTTTTCGCCAGAACATGAGTCAGTGATAATCAAGGCAAGCTTAAAGCAGGGGCAATTAATTTTGAGTGTAAGCGACTTAGGCGAAGGCATTGATGATACTGAAAAAGCCGCTGTGTTCGGGGCTTTTTACCAAGGCAAGAATGCAAAACAACATACTGAAATGAGCAGCGGACTGGGTTTAACCATAGTCAAAGAAACCGTTGAGCAATTAAACGGTAAGCTCTCTATTACTGATAATGACCCTCAAGGGTGTGTATTTACAGCCATTTTACCAATTCAATTAACCCAAGGAGTTAACTGATATGGGCTTAGCTAATAAAGCCAGTTTTATGCTTGTTATAGGCACGTTTTTTATAACTGGGTGCACGCTCACGCAAAAGAATGTTGAGCCAGAACAAGTAGAGCCGAAAGCAGAGGTTAAACCTGATGAGCAACCTAACCCTAAACCTCGACCAAAAAGTGAGCCTTTGTATCCGTCCGCAAGTACCGTTATTGCATGGCATGCTGCCAAGTGTGGTGGCTTTAAAGCAAAATCTGACAAAGTAAATTATGTTGGTGAGAATGAACTAAAACGTCTTTTTGAGTCGATATGTTTATTCGCTGCTTCAGAACCTGAAAAGGCCCTTAACCTGCTTGATAAAAGCGACCGTGCTTATTATTGGCCAGATGATATTAAGCAGTATCTTTGGTTACAAAAGCAATATTTACAGCAAAGTTTAGCGGCAAAACAAGCAAAGCAAGCGCTGAGTGATGAAATGGAAAAAACCTTATCGTCGCTTGCGACTATCGAACAACAACTTCTGCTACGTGAAGAAACCAAGGAGCAGTAACCATGAATGAAGTAACAAAACCACGAGTTTTATTAGTTGATGACGATGCTAGTTTATTAAAGTTATTGGCGATTAGAATTGAGTCTAAAGGCTACTTGGTAAGTACTGTTGAAAGTGGCATTGAGGCATTACAAGCGCTAAAAAGCCAAACCTATGATGCGGTGATCACTGACTTAAGAATGGATGAAATGGACGGCATGGCCCTGCATCGCCAGCTGCAAAGTCGTTATCCTTCGATGCCGGTGATTATGATGACAGCGCATGGTTCGATTCCTGATGCAGTTGAAGCAACTAAACAAGGTATATTTGCGTTTATTACCAAGCCGGTTGATAAAGATGAGCTGTTCGACAGCCTTGCTAAAGCTATCGAGATCCATGGTGTACATGGTGATGAAACACCAACACAAACAAATATTGTCACCCGCAGCGGCGCGATGTTGCATTTACTTGAGCAAGTTAAATTGCTTGGCCCAACGCAAGTGAATGTGTTGATTTCCGGTGCCAGCGGAACAGGTAAAGAGCTGCTAGCACAAGCGATACATCAACATAGCCATGTTAGTGAAGGGCCATTTGTTGCTATTAACTGCGGCGCTGTGCCGGGGGAGCTTTTAGAATCTGAATTGTTTGGTCATAAAAAAGGCGCGTTTACAGGCGCGGTAAAAGACCACCAAGGTTTGTTTCAACAAGCCCAAGGTGGTACCCTTTTTCTAGACGAAATAGGTGATATGCCGCTAAATTTACAAGTAAAGCTGCTAAGGGTTTTACAAGAGAAAACCATTCGCCCTGTGGGCTTTCAAGAAGAAATCCCAATTGATGTGAGGGTGGTGTCAGCGACTCACAAGAACCTCCCTGAGGCAATCAGCAACCAGCAATTCCGTGAAGATTTATATTACCGATTAAATGTGGTGAACTTAAAACTCCCCCCGCTTTGTGAGCGCAGAGAAGATATTAGTTTGCTAGCACAGCATTTTGCAGGTTTAATTGCTAAACGTATGGGACAAGAGCAAAAGCAATTTGCTAATGACGCGATGCATGCCTTGGTTCGCTATGACTGGCCGGGTAATATTCGTCAATTACAGAATGTGATAGAGCAGGTAGTAGCCCTAACACCCGGTAAAGTGATTGCAGCTCAGCTCGTAGAAAGTGCATTAAACAGCAATGCTGAGCCGCTTTCTTTAAATGATGCAAAAAAAGAATTTGAGCGAGATTATTTAATTAATACGCTGAAAATGTCAGCGGGTAATGTTGCCGAAGCCGCTAAGCTTGCGAAACGTAATCGCTCAGATTTTTATAAATTAATTAAAAAGCACAATATTAATGTTGAAAGCTTAATATAAGGAAAAACATGGCACTTTTTTTAGTCTATTTGGGCGGTCGTATTCAAGGATGCCACATTGAAATGCACGATGTTAGATTTGTCGTAGGCGATAACATTGAACAAACCTATTCAAAGCTTAAAGCACAGTGGGTGGGTGATAAAAGCAAAGTACATATGGATAGCTACATGCAAATTCAGCATATCGATGGCTATCAGGTTGAAGTAGTTGATACTCAACATAGCCAAGCTGAAAAACTGTATTTTGTGAATTTAGGTGCCTATCGAGCAGATAGCCTTGCTGAGCAACATGATTTTGCCTTGTACGTTGCGCGTAGCAGTGAAGAAGCAAAGCAACGCGCTAAAGAGTCTTTATTGGCTGGAATGACTCATCTTCATAAAGATGATTTACACGATGTGGACGATTGTTTTGCGATTGATTTGCTTGATAGCAACTTATCAATCAAATTAACGCCAAGTGGGCAGGCACAAGCCATGAAGCCCGACTGGTTTGGTTATCATGTATTGTGATATCTATGCTCAATAATACTTAATTAAGTGAGTTGGTATTAACTATTCTTGGTTATCGTTTTTGCTGGCAACTTTAAAGGCGATAATTACTAATCCAAACAAGGCAAATGGAAGTGCAGCAAGTAAATACTCAACGGTATGACTGTCTTGATAGTTAGGCTGAAGTAGGAAGTGCCCTGCAACACAAAGCAGAATAGCCACGAATAAAACAGGCAGTAAAATCAGTTCTTTTTTAGGTGAGTGTTTTTTCATTACAGAATGCCATCTTTAGAAAGTGCGCCATTGTAATGATCTCGGCTTACTCAGGTCAAATAAGTTGCTTTGTAGTTCGCTTTATATTGCGCTGTATCAACTTTTTTTGTGTCAGTTTTTACTGGCTGCTTTTTTGGAGCCGCTTGTTTATCTGTTACTTCATTATGGTTAAATAGCCCCATAATGAATTCAATCTCTTCACGTTGTAATCCAGATCGCATGATGCTCTCCAAAAATATTTTCCTTTTGTAATACAAATATTACGTTCTGTAATCTGAATTATTGGTGAATATAACGTCTCTAAACTGTAATCATATGTAACGCAAATGTGCTTATTTAATAGGCAGCTTCACAGTAAACACAACACCTGTGCCATCATCTAAATTTTCTGCCAATACCTTACCGTGATGGTAATCGCAAATAAGCCTTACAATGTAAAGACCTAAGCCTAAATGAGGCTGCTGCTGATGTTGTTGGCTCCTCACAGATACCATTGAGTCAAAAATGTGTTCAACTAAACCATCGGGTAACAAAGGCCCTTGGTTGCTAATCGTTAATAGCGCATGTTGATCTTGCTTGGTTAAGCTAACTGAAATTGTGCTTTGTGGGGTTTTAAATTCAAGTGCATTGTTGATAAGTTTATCGAGTAATTGGGCAATAAACTCTGGTGCTCCACTGACATTCAATGGTTCTTTATCAAGCGATAGAGTAAATAGGCTTTCACCATAGGTTATTTGATAGCCTTGCATACATCCAGTGATCACCTTGGTGAGATCAAACTCTTCTGTTTCGGCGTTTTGAATGCTTTGTTCTAGACGCGTCGCTTCACTCATGGTGGTAATAATTTTACCTAATCGCTCAACCCCTTCACTGGCACGGTCTAAGTATTTTTGGCTGAGCTCAGATTGTGGCTGCATTTGTAAATTTTCAAGTGATGAACGAACAACAGCCACAGGTGTACGCAGCTCATGGGATAGCCGTGATGACATATTTTCTAAATAATCAGTATAACCACTTAAGCGACTAACAATATTGGCAAAGCTGCGAGAAAGGTCGCCAATTTCATCATTAGAGTCGGCATAGGTTATGTTGCCAGTGATCCGCCCTTGGGCATCAATGGCTTGTTCAGCATTATCACGTAAGCGGCGGATACGGCTGGAAATTCTTGAAGCAAAAAAGAACAGGGTCACAGTGCCAACAAGCATCACCGCTAAAATGACATTAAATAGCTTTTCTAGTGACTTGTTACGTAATGTACGCACGCCATTGGTAGTCTCTTCTGCGATTACTGCACCAATGACTTTATCTTGGATCCAAATAGGGTAGGCCGCCGATAAAATAACGGCTTTGTTATCTGGAGTTAAGCGCCATGATGATGCTGGTTTTCCTTTTAAGGCACTCGCAATATGTGTGCCTTGCATCGCTGCTACGTCATGTAAGGTATCAATGAATTCATTCTCTGGGCGCGTCAGAATCTTATAGTACAGAGGGTGTAAGTAATCTTGCTCAAATCGTTGCCACCAGGTTGTTGCGGGCTCCTCTTTTAGGCCGTCTGCCCAAACACCATCGGCATGGTGAATTGAGCCTGATTGTGCAAGTACACGATGATGGTTATCGACCACCCAAATTCGACTGCCACTGTGGCCCATGCCTTTCAAAATACGGTTAATTTCTGGCGAAGGCACTAAAACAGAGCCGATATCATTGGGGTTTTGTAGGTTTGAGGTCGACATAAGCTGAGGCTCAACCTTGTCTTCATCCCAATCTTCAATCGCAAAACCAAGCTTATTACCTAGCATCGCAAGCGGAAAACGCAGCTCTATATTGTAACCCGTGTCGGTGCTTTTGAAATAGCCTTGGATTTTCGTGACAGGCTCTTGTGTTGTAGCATCAAAGGCATTAACCCAACCATCTTGGCGGGCGGCCACCACATAACTATTAAATTTACCTTCAGGTGTTTTTAACATGATCTGTAAGTGATCATTACGGGTAAAACTAAGCACATTTTTAGCACGATACACCAGTGAACTATCTGTGACTTTAAAAGCCGCATAAAGGAAGTTTTCGTATTTGCCTACCATGTGATCAAAACTTAGATCACTATCTTGATGATCGTTACTTAACCCCTGTAAGTAGCGCTTGTCATAATGCCAAAATAAACTTTGATAAGGTTGCCACTCCGACAATTTACCATCAAGTTGAATCGGGTTATTTAGGTTATAGGCATATAAATCTCGACCTTTTACAACTTGATCTAAAAAATTGGTTTGCGAGTCAAATAAAGCGGGCCGCTCATGTAATGCTGTTGCTAGCGCGCGGGTTGTACCAACTAAGGTTTTTTCTTGGCCTTGTCTTAAGAACTTTTCCATTTCCCAAACATATTCATAGCCAAGCCAAGGCAATAAAAACAAAAAGCAGGATAAGAAAATAAACTTTGTTCTAAGCCCAAAACGCAGCATTAAGCTTGCTCCCAGCGGTAACCCATACCGTACACTGTATCAATGCAGTCAAACGCATCATCTAAGGCAATAAACTTTTTACGAATGCGTTTTACGTGCGAGGTAATGGTGCTGTCATCAACATAAATTTTCGCATCACTCATTAATTCGTTACGGCTTTTTACATGGCCTGGGCGCTGTGCAAGTGAATGCACCATCCAAAATTCTGTCACAGTTAAATCAACCAGTTGCTCTTGCCAAAAAACCTGCATGCGCTGGGTATCTAACTTTAATGGACCGCGATGCAAAAGAGCGGTTTGATCAGCTGGTTGGTCGAAGGCATCAAGGCGCCTAAACAATGCGCCAATGCGAGCAGCAAGATGTGCCATACTGATGTCTTTGGTTAAGTAATCGTCAGCTCCCATACGCAGGCCGCATACGGTATCAATTTCGCTATCACGGGCGGTTAAAAATATAATCGGTAAGGTTTTAGATAGACTGCGTAATGTTTGGCAAAGTAAAAAACCACCATCCACTTCATGGCCAAGGCCAATATCAACAATGGCTAAATCTGGTAAAGATTGACTAAATGCCAGTTCAGCACTGGCTCTGTCAGCAAAGCCTACAACTTGATAGCCCTGAGCACTGAGCATTTCTGTGTAGTTTTCGCGGATTGCTGTTTCATCTTCAACGATTGCTATTTTCTTCATTGTTAATACTTACTTAAATTCTTTCTATAGCGAACTATACCTAATTTTTTGCCTTGCGTACTGGCAAAAACGCGATTGCCATTTTTCTGCCACAATTGCTCAGCAGTTTGCCTTTTTTGATCCCTTTTATTGCCATTTCGACTTGTTTCAATAGCTCCATACCAAGTTCGCAACACCAACCAATGTTGCCAAGCAATTAAGTAGAAAAAGGATTAAACCATGAAAAAATTAATTATTGCCGCTGTCATCACATCAGCTCTAACTGCAACCCCTTTTGCAGAAGCTGCGAGTAAAACAAAACAAGAGACACCGAAAGAAACGGCCATTGGCCTAGGTGCTGGTGCAGTTGTAGGTGGCATAGTAGGAGGCCCAGTTGGCGCATTTATTGGCGCGTTTGCTGGTGGCTTAATTGGCGAAAAAGAAGCGGCAGAAAACACCATTGATGAGCAAGCCCACGCATTAGTTTTAATGAAAGAGCAAACCGCAGATTACCAACAAGTGATTGCTGATAATGAAGCCCTTAGTGAGCAACTTGAATTATTAGCTGATGAAAAAGAGCAGTTACTACAAGCCCAATTAAACACCTTACTGGCTATGACGGTACAGTTTAAAACCGGCTCTAGCGAAATAGCTCCGCACTTTGCTAATCAACTCGACAAAGTCGCGCAGTTACTCATAGCCCAGCCAAATCTTGCTATCGATTTAAGTGGTTTTGCTGATCAGCGCGGTGATGAGCTAGCTAATTTAATGCTCTCGAAACAGCGTGTAAATGCAGTGCAAAGTTATTTGATTAAGCAAGGCGTGCCTCATACCCGTTTAACCGCAACCGCCTTTGGTGAGCAGCAAAGTGTCGCTGATTCAAATAACTACGAAGACAACGTGTTTGATCGCCGCGTAACCTTAACGACACGCCCTGTGGCACAAAGTCGCTTACGCACAGCGCAAAGTAACCACTAATTCATCTGTCGATGGAGTGACATAATATGTTGAGTAACCGTACCAAAAGGCTTCTTTTTGGGAGCCTTTTTATCCTCTTATTAGGCTATGCCGTTAATCCAGCATTTGCTGAAAATGCCAGTGCCGAACTGCGTTTTTATGATGACTCAAATAGCCAAGTGTCGTCGGGTTTATTAGTGAAAAACGATGTCACTATGAAGCTCACCGGGCTTATTAATCATGTTGTTGTTAAACAGCGTTATCAAAACCCGCACCCATTTGCGGTAAATGCCCGGTATGTGTTTCCGTTGCCTGATGAAAGTGCTGTTCATGCTATGCAAATGCAAATTGGTGAGCGTATTATCACAGGCAATATTGCTCTTAAGCTGCAGGCTGAACAGCAATTTGAGCAAGCTCAAAAGCAGGGTAAACATGCCGCGTTAGTGCGTCAGCAACGTGCGAATATTTTCTCTACCGATGTGGTAAACCTTGGAGCTGGTGAAGAAATTGAAATCACCTTGCAATATCAAGAGATCATCGGGTTTCGTGATGGTGTATTTTCATTGCGTTTTCCTACAACGATTACACCGCGTTACGAACCTTTGACGGCAGCGCTTCAGCAAACAGTTAATACAGAGAAAAAGTTTGAGCCAACAACTGACACAGAGCAAGTGGCATCAGCTTGGTTAAAACCTGTTTTTTACCGTGCGAAAAGCCAAGAGTCTGATGCGAGCTTAAACCTTGTTATTGCGATGGATATTGGCCTTGAACTGAGTGATATCAGTGCTAATTTAGCGGGCATGCAAATCGATAATCCAAGCTTTGGTCAGTACCAATTATCACTTAATCGTGATGTTCCAATGGATAGAGACTTTGAGCTCGAATTTAAACCCCTTGATAAAGCCCATTCACAAGCTGCATTTTTTACCGAAACAGTAGCAGGGCAAGAATATGGCTTACTGATGTTAGTACCGCCAAGCGATCACTTTACCTCGCAGGTACGCCTTTCGCGTGAAATGGTGTTTGTTATTGATACCTCAGGCTCAATGCATGGTCAATCTATGGAACAGGCCAAACAAGCCCTGTTCTATGCCTTATCGTTATTAGATGAAAATGACAGTTTTAACATTATAGGTTTTGATGACGAAGTGTCGGTATTAAGTGATACACCTATGATTGCCAATGATTTTAACATCCGCCGCGCAGAGCGCTTTATTTATGGTTTACAAGCAGATGGTGGCACCGAAATAGCAAAAGCACTGACTCAGGTACTTGATGGTAAACAGCATGATGGTTTTGTACGCCAAGTGGTGTTTTTAACAGATGGCAGTGTTGGTAATGAAACGCAGCTATTTAAGCAAATTCAAACGGGTTTAGGTGACAGTAGGCTCTTTACTGTCGGTATCGGCAGCGCACCTAATAGCTTTTTTATGACTAGGGCTGCCGATATTGGCCGTGGTACTTTCACTTTTATTAGTAGTACCAGTCAAGTAAAGCCAAAAATGCAACTGCTTTTTAATAAGCTGGCACACCCCGCTGTTACAAAGCTTGCTCTTGAAGGCGATAAAGGTGCACTTGAATATTGGCCATCGCCGTTACCGGACCTGTATTTTTCTGAGCCTGTTTTGGTTGCAGTAAAGCTTGATGGCAGTCAGCACTTAACGTTAAAGGGGCAAACAAATTCAGGGCCAATGACTATTAATTTAGCAACGAATAATGCCGCAAGCGGTGAAGGTATAGCAAGGCTTTGGGCAAGACAAAAAATTAAGTCTCTGCTGCTATATAACGAAAAACAGGCGGTACGCGCAGAAGTCGAAACATTGGCACTTCAGCATCATTTACTCAGCCCTTTTACAGCCTTTATTGCGGTTGATAACTATGCGGGTAATGAGATTGCAGAGCGTTCAATGCAAGTACGAAACAAACTACCGAACGGCATGACACTTCCGCAAACCGACGGACAAAGCCGGATGTTTATGCTACTGGGGTTGATGTTGATTGCATCCTCGTGGTTATGGCAATGGCGACGCTAAAAAAAGCGCTGCCAGTTTGCTGCGCATTACTAGGTATCGCATTGTTTGCTAATGGGGGATATATGCAGGCGAAGGCTTGGCTTGCTCAGGTGTTAATTGAGTCGGCTTGGCAGCAAGCTTTGCTGAGTCCTTATGAGCAAGTAAGGCCATGGTTTTACGCCGATGGTTATGTCACCGCACACATAAATTGGCCAAGTCAGCAGCAAGAATTGACAGTACTTGCTGGTGCATCGGGGCGAAACCTCGCGTTTGCCCCCGGCCACTTTTTGCCAAGCGGTGAACTTGGCAGCTCAAAAGGGGTGTTAATAGCTGGCCATAACGACACCCACTTTGCATTTCTAAAACATGTTGTAGTGGGTGAGCAGTTCAGTGTGCAATTGCAAAATGGCCAGATTGAACACTATCAAGTTCGCAGCATAGATATTATTCATCAAAGCGAACAGGACTTTTTAGCTCAATCAGGCCTTTATTTATTAACCTGTTACCCTTTTGACTCGTTAGCTTCTGGAACTGAGTTTAGGCTACTGGTGTCGGCTGATAAATTATCGTCTACGTCAACTTTGAGTTCTTGATGGCGCTGACTAACAATAACACCGGCGAATACCACCGCAATACTCACCCATTGCCATACGGTTAGTACTTCGCCTAGTAGAATGGCTGACAAAATTAACGCAAAAATTGGAATCAGGTTTGAGTAAGCGGCAGCGGTTAACACCGACACCTTACTGATGGCGTAATTGTACATGCCATAGCCACCTAAAGTGACACAAGAACCTAAATATAAAATGCTCAGTAGGGCACTTAAATCGTGCTGATTTTCGCTTGGTAATTCGATAAAAAATAAAAAAGGCGCAAAGAACAAGCTACCACTAAACCCTTGAATTGCTATTAAGGTCAGCGGTGAGTAACGCGCTACTAAGTGTTTTACACTCACGGTATAAAATGCGGCGCATACCATCGCCATCAGCTCTAAAAAGTTACCAAGCAGTGGATTAGGGGCTTGTTCAGTACTTGGTGATAATAGCGTTAATAAAATACTGCCACCAATACACAAGGTAAAACCAACGACGATGGCTTTACTGATGTACTCTTTTAATATTAAGAACGCCAAAATAGCGACAATAATTGGCAAGCAAGAGACAATTACCCCTGCTTGCGATGCAGAAGTGTATTCTAGTGCATGGCCCTCAAATAAATAATAAAAGCAAGGCTCAGCTAGTGACATACCAATTAAGTACTTCCAGTCACCTTTTTTAAACTCAAAACGGATTATGTAGCGCCATAAACATAAGCTAATCAATAACGTGGTCAGCATTCTTAAAAAAATGACTAACACAGGATCATAAATATTGATTGCGTGCTTTAAAGCAATGTAGGAGCTGCCCCATAAAAAGGTCGCGATAATTAAGCATAAACTGGCTGGCATAGGTGTCGCTATTGAGTAAAAAAACGAGAACGCGATCCTAGCATGAATTTATTTAACTTGTTCAAAAACTGTTAGCTGGTATATATATACCCAAACTACCTCAATATGCAGAATATAAGAATCAAATGCAAAGACCACACGTCGTTGTTGTAAAGCTAGGCACAAGTGTGCTGACAGGCGGTACCGACAAATTAGAAAAAGCACATATGGTTGAACTTGTTCGCCAATGTTGTGAATTAAAAAAACAGGGTTATCAGGTTGTTCTAGTATCAAGCGGCGCGGTCGCTGCAGGTCGTGAGCAACTAATTACCCCCTGTGGTCGTTCTTTGATTGAGAAACAAATGCTTGCCGCTATTGGCCAAGGCCAGCTTATTCATATATGGCAAAGTCTGTTTGCTTTGTATGGGGTGAATGTTGGGCAAATGTTACTTACACGTGCAGATGTCGAAGACCGTGAACGTTACTTAAATGCCCGCGATACCTTAAATGCGCTACTTGCACATAATGTGGTGCCAATCATTAATGAAAATGATGCCGTTGCAACCGCTGAAATTAAAGTGGGCGATAACGATAACTTATCTGCTTTAGTCGCGATATTAGCGAATGCAGAAAAGCTGTTACTGTTAACTGACCAAGAAGGCTTATTTACAGGCGATCCTCGCTCTGATGCTAATGCAACACTTATCAACGAAGTTGAGCATATTAATGATGAGCTAAGAGAGCTTGCTGGTGGAAGTGGCACCACCCTAGGTACCGGTGGTATGGCAACTAAACTTCAAGCTGCCGATATTGCACGTCGCGCTGGTGTAGAAGTAATTATCGCCAAAGGCGCGGGTAAAAATGTGATTCTAAATTGCATGGCCGATGAGCTCCCAGGCACACGCTTTTTAAAACTAAAGGCACCAAAAGATGGCCGTAAAAAATGGCTACTTGCAGGGCCAAAAAGTACGGGCCAGTTGGTAATAGACGATGGAGCGATCGTTGCGCTTAAAGAGCGTGGCGCAAGTTTGTTAGCGAAAGGAGTCAAAACTGTACGTGGCTGTTTTGAGCGCGGTGATTTTATTGACGTCGTGTCGAGTCAGGGGCAATACATTGCTAAAGGACTTGTAAACTTTGACCATCAAGAAATTGATCAAATTAAAGGTTGTCATTCATCGCAAATTACTGAGCTGCTTACATTTGCATCAAGCAGTGAAGTAATTCACCGAGATGATATGATTTTGTTATAGTTTTTTAGTAAATCTGATAAAGTTAACTAAACTAAAGTGAGAAACAGCTTTTGAGGCTTTAATAGATGGCAGCTAACCCTTGCGGACATGACTGGGTTGTAGATATTACGCAGCAAGAAGATGAATTAGGGTTGGATCGGGCACTAATTAATGCCGTGACTGAGTTAGAAGGATTCTCTCGCTTTGCTATCTATATTAATAAGTTCTTTAAACCAGGCCTTCCAGCACGACTTTTAAATAGAGATTCTGTTATCGAAGAGCTCAGCGAACATGAAGTCAATGAGCTCATCGAAAAAGTCAGCCGTAATAAAATTCGTATTAGCCGTAACTATGGGTATGTTTCTACCTATGTGCCTATTTATTTCATGGGTAACGTTATTGGTGTGTTAGTAATTGAGTCAGAGAAAGAGCTTTCAGAGCGTGTAAGTATGTTAGCTATTTACATGCTTAATATATATGCCAATCAGGTATCTTTGCTTTATAAATCTCAATTAGATCCTTTAACTGAACTGCTTAACAGACAGACCTTTGATAAAAAAGTAATTGAAATAGCTTCAGAAGCCTCATTGCATACCAAGGAGCTTGACTCTAAGTATCGTCATTGGTATCTGGCTATAGTCGATATTGATCACTTTAAACGTGTGAATGATAATTATGGCCACGTTATTGGTGATGAAGTTATCTTGTTAGTGGCACAACTATTAAAAAATAACTTTCGCATTGAAGATTACGTTTTTCGTTATGGCGGTGAAGAATTTGCCGTGTTATTTCAAGCAAGTGACGAGTTAGATGCACGAAATGCTCTTAACCGTTTTCGAGGTTGTGTTGCAGAATACCCATTTCCTCAGGTTGGTAATTTAACTGTGAGTAGTGGTTTTATGCCGGTTTACGAGTTTGAAATGGTTGCAAGCCTTGTACAAAAAGCCGATCAAGCCCTATACCATTCTAAAAATAGTGGACGAAATTGCGTTACTGCTTATTCCGAATTAGATATCCAACAAAGCCAACCTCTAGATGATGATTCAATAGAGTTGTTTTAAGGTGTTGCAGAGCGCCTTGCTGTGTTAAAATTGCCCACTATTTTTAGAACCCTATGAGAAGGTGAGATGAAGTTCGTTCGTTGGTTATTAGGCCGCATCATTTTGTTTTTTGATTTTGTATTCACACCACGTAGTAAAAAGCGTCCGGCAGCTGAGCAAGCGGCGCTTGATTCAGTAACATCACAATTTAAGCTATATCAATTTAAGGCCTGCCCATTTTGCGTGAAAGTACGTCGTGCTATTAAACGCCAAGGTCTATCAGTTGAAACCCGTGATGCAAAAGGTAACGAGCAGTTTCGCCAAGAGCTTTTAGAGCAGGGCGGAAAAGTTAAAGTACCATGTTTACGTATTGAAGAAAACGGCCAAGTAACTTGGTTGTATGAATCAAACGATATCATTGCTTATTTAGATAAAGTCGCTGCATAAGGCGGCTTTTCACTTCGATTATAGTCCGTGCTGTGCTAGCATTTGGGCAAATTTTTAATTGTCTTTTGAGAGATATTACCATGACAATTCGCACCCGTGTTGCTCCGTCACCAACTGGCGACCCGCACCTAGGTACTGCATACATCGCATTATTTAATTACTGTTTTGCTAAGCAGCAAGGCGGTGAGTTTGTGCTACGTATTGAAGATACAGACCAAGTTCGTAGTACACCAGAATCAGAGCAAGCTATTATGGATAGCTTAAAATGGTTAGGCTTGAACTGGGATCACGGTCCAGATGTAGGCGGTGAGTTTGGTCCATACCGTCAATCTGAGCGTAGCGATTTATATAAGAAATTTGCGCATCAGCTAGTTGAGCAAGGTAAAGCATTTTACTGTTTTGCAACGAGCGAAGAACTTGACCAAATGCGTGAAGAGCAAATGGCAGAAGGCCTACGCCCAAAATACGACGGTCGTGGTTTAAATCTTTCTGAAGATGAAATTAAAGCGAATCTTGAAGCTGGTAAACCTTACGTAATACGTATGAAGATCCCAAGCGAGGGTGCGTTTAAGTTTAACGATTATCTGCGTGGCGAGATTGAGATCCCATGGGAAAATGTAGACATGCAAGTGCTACTTAAAGCTGATGGTTTCCCAACTTACTTCCTTGCAAACGTTGTTGATGATCACCACATGCAAATTAGCCATATTTTCCGTGGTGAAGAATGGATCAACTCAGCGCCTAAGCTATTAAAATTATATGAAGATTTTGGTTGGGAAGCGCCTGTATTAGGTCACTTACCGTTACTTCGTAACCCAGATAAATCAAAGTTATCTAAGCGTAAAAACCCAACTTCAATCAATTACTACAAAGAAATGGGTTACCTACCAGAGGCACTATTAAACTATTTAGGCCGTATGGGTTGGTCAATGCCAGACGAGCGTGAAAAGTTCACGTTAGCAGAGATGATTGAACACTTTGATATGAAACGAGTGTCGCTTGGTGGTCCTATCTTTGATATTGATAAGTTAAGCTGGTTAAACGGTATGTGGATCCGTGAAAACTTATCTGATGCAGAATTAATGCAACGTTTTGTTGATTGGAAATTTAATTCAGAGCTATTCGCGAAAGTATTGCCAGAAGCAAAAACGCGTATTAATACGCTTTCTGACATGGTTGATCTTGCCGGTCACTTTGTGGGGGGGATTCCAAGCTATGATCCTGCGCTATTAACGGCAGGTAAAGCAGATGAAGATGTAATCCGTCAAGCATTACAGTTCTTCATCTGGCAATTAGAAGGCTTACGCAGTTGGGAAAAACCAGCGATTTTTGCAATCGCAAAAGAAGTGGCGACTTTCCATGAATTGAAGATCAAAGACTTTCTTGAGCCAATCTTTGTGGCTATCACAGGTAAGACTTCATCAACATCAGTACTTGATGCAATGGAAATTTTAGGCTCAGATCTTTCGCGTGCTCGTTTACGTGTTGCATTAGCACACCTTGGTGTGTCTAAAAAGCAGGCGAAAAAAATTGAGCGTGCATATCGCGATTATCCACAAGCTTAATTGTGATATTAGTTGCAAAAACCGAGCTTATGCTCGGTTTTTTGTTTTAGAAATTAAGCTAATTCACACTTTTAACAACATGCTTAATTAAGAGGTCTATTTTAATGCAAGAACCCCTTGTCAGTAACAAGGAAATAGTTGTTGGTTACTCAACCCTCCTTCGTTTTTTATAAAACTATTCGCGTGCAGCTTTCCTATAACATTCAATAGGAATGGGGATTTTAAAAAGATTTGCCCTTTTCAAAGTAATTTCCATGTTAACAATGCGTACAAAGCGCTACACGAATTTGCAACAGTTTTAAAACACCCTGTGGTTATATTGTAATTGTAAGCCGGAGATGGATATTCATGGTGCTTCAATAATTATTCAAATTAACTATCCTGGGGATACTTTATGCAAGTGAAAACACTCTCGATTGCTGTTGCCGCAGCTCTCTATAGTGCCAGCGCTGCTCACGCAGTAGGTGTTGATAACAATCTAGTCAAACACCAATTAAAAGCACCTAATATTACATTTGAAGAAGTAAAAGCGTTTAGCAAAGAGCTTAGTCAAGGTAACTCTTCAAGCATGTTGCAAAACGATGGTCTTAATGTTCAGCTAAACAGCAAAGCTAATAAATTTAAAGAAGAAGGTATTGATGGCGAACATATTTACATCATTCGTTTACGTGATAATGCTGTTGCCCTAGAAGCAAGCGATTTAACCTCGTCATTATCACAATCACTTCAAGCACAAGGCGTTTCAAAAGTATTCGAAAAAGGTCAAGCGGCAGTCTCTGCCGTAACTGATTATCAAAATAAATTGCTTTCAAAACAACGCACTGTAATGCAAAGCGTCACAGCTGTGACTGGTCGTACAGAGATGCATCGTCAATTCACTAAAGCATTAAATGGTTTCTCTGTAAAAATGACAGAGCAAGAAGCAATGCGCGTTGCTGAGCTTGGTGCGGTTGTTTCTGTGATGCGCTCTAAGAACTATGACTTGCTTTCAGATGAAGGTCCTAAGCACATTGGCGCAGATCAAGTTTGGGATGGTTCAAGCGTTCCAAGTGGCATCAAGGGCAAAGGTGAAGGTCAAATCGTTGGTATCATCGATACAGTTATTAACTCAGATCACCCATCATTTGCGGCCGTTGGCGGTGATGGTTACGAACATGAAAACCCATTTGGTGCGGGCGTTTATGTAGGTGACTGTGTTGAAGAACCTGAAGAAATTCAAT
Source organism: Pseudoalteromonas sp. NFXS39 (assembly GCF_040148775.1). Lineage (NCBI taxonomy): Bacteria > Pseudomonadati > Pseudomonadota > Gammaproteobacteria > Alteromonadales > Pseudoalteromonadaceae > Pseudoalteromonas > Pseudoalteromonas sp. NFXS39. The sequence continues at coordinate 42,473 of NZ_JAGDEC010000010.1, forward strand.
GTAATAATAAATTAATCGGTGTGCGTTCTTATGATGTGATCACTGATTCGTTTGATGCCATGATCCCTGGTTGGCCAGCAATTGGTGAAGATTATCAAGGTCACGGTTCGCATGTTGCATCAACTGCTGCTGGTAACGTGGTTAAGAACGTACCATTTATGCTTCCAAGCTACGGTGAAAATACCGATGGTAATATTTTAAAAGAAGACCTTTTCCCTGAAATCTCAGGTGTGGCACCGCACGCAAATATTATTGCTTATCAAGTATGTTACCCATCAAGTGATGAATACGTTGGCTGTCCCGGCGAGGCACTTGTTGCAGGTATTGAAGATGCAATATCGGATGGTGTTGATGTAATCAACTTCTCAATCGGCGGTGCAGACTCAAATGTTTGGGCAGATCCAGTGCAACTAGCATTCTTAGCAGCACGAGAAGCGGGTATCAACGTTGCAGCTGCGGCTGGTAACAGTGGTCAAGCTTGTGGTTCATCAGAATGTTTTGGTTATCTTGATAACTCATCACCTTGGCTTGCACAAGTTGCTGCAACAACTCATGGTCGTACTGTCGCTGTTGAAACTGCGGTAGAGTTTGCAGGCTTTGCGGACGAAACTTTGGGTTCAGAAGTACCAAGCTGGTCAGAAATGGGGCTTGTTGGGGGGTCAATCAACAGTGAAGAAATTACTGGTGTGGTTGTTTGGGCTAAAGATTACGAAGACGTAAATGGCTTTAAAGATTACAACGGTTACTGTACTGCAGATTACCCAGAAAATACTTTTAACTTCTACAAAGATGGTACTGAAATCGCAGGTGCGGCCGATGGTAGCACGAATGTTATTGTTATCTGTCAGCGCCATGATGCCAATGACCCAGAAGCTAACGCGCGAACCGCAAAAGTAGATCATGTTAAAGCAGGTGGTGCAGATGGTTTCATCCTGTTTAACCGTGACCGTGATCAAGGTACTGTTCCTCAAAGCTATTCATTACCAGGCGTTCACTTTACATATGAGCAATGGAATGGAGTATACCCAGAAGATGGTTTAGAAGACTGGGTAGATAGTAATTCAGAGAAAGGCCACATGGTTACTATTAAACCAACCGTAATTGAGCGTCGTGTGGATGCTGAAGATGCGGATTGGCTAGCTACTTTCTCATCACGTGGTCCGTCATACTCAAACGTTGAAGTTTTAGCGCCGACTCTAGCTGCACCAGGTGTAGATATTTACGCAGCTTACTCTGATGAGCATCCGTTCGTGACGCCGCATGGTCAAGATTATGCGGCAATCAGCGGCACGTCGATGGCATCACCACATGTTGCCGGTTCAATGGCATTACTTCGTCAGGTTCACCCTGATTGGACTGCTGCTGAAGTACAATCAGCATTATCAATGACAGCTGAGAATGTTGTTAAATATCACCGTTTAAACGACCAAAATGATGTGGTTGCAGATGCGAAAACTTATCGCTCTGGTGCTGGTCGAATTAATGTAGCATTAGCAGCAAAGGCTGGCTTTGTTATGGATGAAACTGCTGATAACTTTTTAGCAGCAGATCCATACAATGGTGGTACGCCGCATAAATTAAACTTACCAAACCTTGTTAACTTCTCATGTGCGCCAGAGTGTCAGTGGGTTCGTACCATTAAGGCAACTGAAGATGGCACGTGGACTGTAAGTCATGAAGATGTTGAAAACTGGGCGTTTGATGTTAATTCACAATCAGCTCAAAACGGTGTGAACATTGATATCTTCCCGAAAACCTTCACGCTGAAAAAAGGTGAAACACAAACAATCATTGTTAAAGCATCAATCATGGATACCCAAGATTGGTTCAGTAACTCTGAAGTTGAGCTTCATACAAACCTTGTTTTCCAAGCCGAAGAAGCGGATATCCCAGATGCGCATTGGCCTGTGGCGTTCAAATATGACCGTGGTAACTTACCATCATCATTAGAGACGACAGCTCACTCTAATGAGGGAACATATGTTGCTAAGGGCATTGTATTGCCAAATGTAGAAGCGCCAGTAGCACGTGCATATCAGCCAGTAAAAGCAAATATCACAACGGTGACTTTACCAAAAGATGATGAACGTACCTTCCCTTGGACGATGAACCGCACAGGTGATGTGGATACAGCTGATATTTTAGATGAAGCAACATTTACTAAGTTTGTGACAGTACCAGCTAACTCAAAACGTTTTATTGCAGAAACTGTTGCTGTTGAATCTGAACTAGAAGGCACCTTGAACGTATTAAACCCTATTATTTATGTAGGTAAAGACTACAATGGTGATGGGATTGTTCAGCCACAAGATGAAATTTTGTGTGCATCTAACCACAAGATTTATAAAAACTTCTGTAATATTAATAACCCAGAAGAAGGCGAGTATTGGGTTGTTGCTTATAGTCCGAATAAAGCGTCAGTGGGTGCAGTTGAAGAAACCTTTGAACTTGCAACAGCGGTTGTCTCAGACCAAGTTGCTTCAGGTATGACTGCGAGCCTTCCAGGAAGTGATGGTCAAAATACTGTTGAAATGACTGTTGACTGGGATATGGACCTTGATGCTGACAGTGTGTACTACTCACTTCTTGATGTAGGCACGTCGGCAGTAAACCATGGCAACCTAGGTTCTATTCCATTTAAACTTAATCGTGGTAATGACGTTGCTCATCTTGATGCGCCATATACAGGTGCAAAAGTAGGCGATATGGTACCTTACACGTTTGAAGTGTTAGCGAATAACTCAGGTGTAGACCGTGAGTTCTCATTGGAACTTGATATCCCTGCAGGTCTTGATATCAAAGCAGAAAACGTAATGGTTTCAACAGCATCTGAAATCAATGTTGAAATTGCTGACGGCAAAGTAATTGTAACTGGCACACAAGCGGATACTCGCGATGTTGAGCCTGACTATATCGTAACCGATAACATCACTGATGAAATGTGCCGTACGCCTGATTTTGGTAACTCAAACCCAGGTGGCTATGTTGACTTGGCAGAGTTCGGTATTATGCCTATGCTATCTGGTTTTGATGAGGATAACCTGTACAACTCTCGCATGGGTTATTCACTCCCAATTGCTAGTTTTTATAATGGCGCATACGACACATTCAGCCTTTATAATAATGCTGAAAATACTAATATCCAAAACTCGATAATTCAAATTCGTGGTATGGGTACAGTAAACACCAATGGCAGCCGTTACTTCTACCCTGTGCATAATCCGTTCCCTTATAACTCATTCCCATATGAGAACATGGGTCCATTATGGCGTGGTTGGGAATTTAGTGACCACGGTTTATTACGCTCTGTAATGTCGGTTGGCTTATCGTCTGACGAAGGTATTTCACTTGCAAGCACAACAACAGGTTGGGGTATCGTTGAGTGGGATAACGCATCAGACTACGACAACCCTGTTTATGATCGCTCTACGGGTAAATACACTTATACAAAACGTGATAACTCATTTGACTTCCAAGTGTTATTCAATGCTAATACTCGTTTTGGTAAAGGTGAACATGAAATTTACTACGCATACGATAATTTAGATTTTGGCAGCACTCGTCCTGCAGGTAGTATCGGCTTACAAGGTTTCCGTGGTGCGCAGTATGAGTATGGTCCACTTGAAAATTACCGTGGTATCCAAATTGCTTATAACAACCTAGATGAAGTAATTAGCGATGATTATGTTGTTTGTATGGATTACATAGGTCCAGAATCATCACAGTTTGAAGTGACTGCATGGGCTGAAGTTATGCCTTCGGCAGCAGGTCAAACACTTGAAGTTGGTGCGAAAGCTGCTATCTCAGGTCTTAATGACATGATTTCAACAGCGACACTGGCAATTCCGGGTAATATCACTGTTGTTGCACTTGATGACATGGTAACTACTGAGGAAACACCAATTAGCTTTGAAGTTCATCACATTGATGAGAAGAACTCGAAGAATGAAATCTCAGTAATTTCTGATGATGTTACCTATGAAGTTGATGGCGATACAGTAACGATTACACCAAACGAGAACTTCTCTGGTGAAACAGAAGTAACTGTAATGGTGTCTGATATCGAATATCCATCAGATGCTGCAAGTACAACCTTCATGTTAACGGTTGAAACTGTTAATGACGCACCAGTTGTAGTTGTTGAAGCAAGTGCTCAGCAAGTTACTGAGGGCAGCGTTATTACCTTAGATGCATCTGCATCACATGATTTAGACAACGATGAGTTAACTTTCTCATGGGAAGGCCCAGGTGCAATAGCAAGCCCAGCATCAGCAATCACTGAAGTATCAGGTTTAACGGCTGGTGAGCATCAGTTTACTGTAACGGTAAGTGATGGTATTGAAGCGATGGAGCTTGGTGTAACTGTGACGGTAACCGCACAAGAAACAACTGTGGTTCCTGAAGAAAAAGCGAAATCATCAAGTGGCTCACTTGCTTGGTTAACTATGTTATTAGCAGGTTTTGCAGGTGTTCGTCGCCGTGTAAAACGAAACTAATAAATCCCTAAGTATGTTATGTGACAAAGGGCCCTAGGGCCCTTTTTTGCGTCTAGTAAAACCTAATGGGCATTTATTAATAACCAAAAAGAATATCTAAAATTGAAAACCTATGTAGCAAAATGTACTGGCAGTTTTATATTTTTTTCAGTGTGTTAATTTAAAGATAAGGTATAAAAGGGATGCCTTGTGCACTTTGTATGGTAAAAAAATTATACAAAGATGCGTGCAAACGATATGATCGTTCCCGATTGGGTAAAGACTAAAAAGTTTTTAGTAGTATTAAGTTGTCATAATAATTATTTGTTATGACATAAAGGTGAATTGGGTTAATGAAGAAATTGTTTGGCTTAGTGTGTTGTTTATCTGCATCAACTGCATTTGCGCAGGTTGAAGCTATACAGCCGCAATTAATTAAAAAGTCGACAATACATGCCAGCATCACAGTTGGCTATGGGGGTATTGAAAACCCAGTACTTGATGCTGATGACGTCACTTCGCCAATTCTGCCAAGCTTTGCTTATTACAGTGATAATTGGTATTTCGATGACTTTTCTGTTGGCTACAGTTTATATGAAACAGAAAAGTTTTATGTCGATTTACTGGGACGCTTTAATGACGATGGCTTTTTCTTTGAGCTTGATGGAGTAGATAAACTTTATGCGGTAGGTGTTGTAAGGTCGAGTTCAGGAAGACCAACTTTACCAACAGCTTCACCCATTGAGCTAACGCCCATAGAGCGTGACCTTTCTTATATGGCTGGGCTATCGTCTGCTGTAAACGTTTATGATGACATCTGGTTAAGTGCAGCTTATGTGAACGATGTGACCAATGTTCATAATGGTTATGAAATCTTGTTTAACGGCTACCAAATATTTGAGCTGTTTTCTGGTACTGCTGGTATTGAGGCGGGCATTAATTACAAAAATGAAGAGTTGATTGACTATTACTACACAGTTAACCCAACTGAAAGTAAAACCCGCTTACTAAGCTACAATTTAGAAAGTGCCACCAACTACTATTTGAAAGTGAGCTATGAATATCCGATCAGCGATAGTTTCAGTCTTGATTTCAAACTCAAACATACATGGCTAGACAGCAACTTAGCCAATTCAAACATGATCAATAAAAACGGATACTTCTCAGGCTTTACAGGTATTACCTACCACTTTTAGGCCAGTGTATTGTGATTTGTGCACCGCCCGTTTGTGGGCAATTGGCTAAGCTTATTTTACCGCCATGCCAACTGGCAATACGATGAACTATATAAAGCCCTAATCCATAACCACTAGCCAACTTATCTCCTTCACCTTGTTTAAAAGGCTCAATCAGCGCATCTGCATTAATTGGTAAGCCAGGTCCATCATCTGCAATACTTATAAGGTAATAGCCCGCTTGTTCTTTACTGCTTATATGGATAGTGTTTTTTGCGTATTTAGTGGCATTGATCAGTAAATTTTGCACTGCAATAGCCATAAAGCTTGCTTCACAATAGGCAGTATCTACTTCAAGCGCTGAAATGAATTCGAGCTCTTTGTATAAATCGAATTTAGCTACTTCCGTATTGATAAGTTTAGTTAAGTTAACTTTCTCCTGATTAAACACGCTTTGCTGGTGCTCTAAGCGAGCAAACGATAAGTATTGCTCTAAACGTAATTCAATTTCATCGATATCGCGTTCTATTTGCCTACTTTCTTGTGATTCTAGCTCAGCAATCGATAAAGCAAATCGCATACGGGTAAGAGGCGTACGAATTTCATGAGAAATAATGCGTGATAAATCGTTATGTAATTGCACAAATTTATTAATGCGCTCAGACATATGGGTAAACGTGCTAGCTAATGGCGCGATAGATGAATTAGGTTTTATATCTAGCTCTATCCGCTGTGGCTTTTTGCTAAAGTGGTAGGCTGCGCGTTGTAATAAACTCAAATCACGAAATACAGGGCGAATGAACAACAAGATCATGGCACCAAGTAAAAAGTAAAAGGCAAAAAATGCAAACCAGTCAGTCTTTGCTTGTGAAATCAAGGAAATAGGGCCTATTTTTTGAATGCTGCCGAAACTTCCTTTCAGGTATATATACTGCTGATTATTCTCGGTGACGCTGATAATGCCATCTTTATTGAAACTAGCTTGCAATGAATCGGGTAACACAAGTTCGTTTTGGTTAAAGGTACTGATCCTCGATGCTTTTTGCTCTGCGATTTGCGCAAGTTCTGCGACGCTGATTTGCACACTCGGTATCTGCTCAGAGAAAAATTGATTATAAAGCTGACCAAAAGCCAAAACTAAGGCAATTAAGCTGACAGTGATAATTAAATACAGCTTAAAAAATTGCTGTTTCATATTTTTGAAATATCCAGGCTGTATCCTTTACCCCGAACAGACTTAATATCCAACGACTCCTTATGTTTGCTAATGGTCTCTTTAAGCTTTTTACGTAAACGGCTAATTTTTAAATCAATAGCTCGGTCAAGTCCATCATACTCACGACCAATAACATGCTTAAATAATACTTCTCGAGAAACCGGTTGGGGTGTGCTTTTAGCTAGATAGGCAATGATCTCAAACTCACTTTCATTGAGGTTCAATGCAGTATTATGAAAGTAGATATCACGTTTTTTAGTGTCGATACGCAAAATATCACTTTGATGTGAAAAGTTATCTTGGCCAACAGTATGGGCGATAATTGTTTTAACCTTAGCTAATAACAGTTCAGGCTTAATGGGTTTTACAAGGTAGTCATAGGCGCCTAAGTTCAAACCTTTAATTTGTGATTGTACTGAGTCCAGCGCTGTTAAAAAAATGACAGGACAACTGTATTTTTCTTTCAACTGGGAAATTAACTCAAAGCCATTGCCATCCGGTAGCATAACATCACAAATAATTAGTGAAGGCATGAAGGTGATTTCACTGCTACGGTAAGCCTCCATAGTATTAAACACATCAATTGTATAGCCATGCTTTAACAAAAATGTTTGAATTAAGCTTGCTAATTTCACATCATCTTCAATTATAAAAATATGCTGCATTATAAACTCCAGCCAAAGCGCCGCTTTATTCGGTAATCTTTAGCTTCATAGCTTGCTATTGAGAGTAGTTGTTGTTTAACAACCTGATTACTCAATGGATTTATTAATTTCACAGTAAGTGGGTGCTCAGTTTTAATCTTAAACTTTTCGCTAATTAAACCTCCTTGTTTATAACACTGCGTATACTGTGGACGCTGAGTTATTTCTAAACAAAGCTCTTTAAAGGGAGCAATTCGAAAATGAATTTGTATATTAAATTCACAGACCTTTTGTTTCGTATCTGTCACACACACTGTGGGAGAGACTTTAAAAAAAGGTTGCTCAGGATTGTCATCACTTAAGCAAAGCGACGAAAAACAAAGACAAAAAAACAGCAATAGCCAACTTAATCGGTATATCATCTAACCAAGTCTCTGTTTTTTTAATAGTCTTTTCTTCAAAGTAACAATAACCATCGAAAATTGATGTAACCTGCTCAACTCACTTTGAGTACTCATTTTTTTGCCGCTTATTATAATTGTTATTTATGCAGCCTATGAGCGGCGATTACACGATAAAAAAGCGGTTCTATCATACCTTACTTATCGTTGTAGCTACAAATAGGTGCTATGCAAAGCCTGTATTTTCAGCTTGTTGGCATATTTCTTAATGTTTAAAAAGTTAGTTTGTTGTTTTAAAAAGAAAACTGAATTTATATTTAGTTTTAGCTAATAGTTTTTCATTATGTTTAGCTGAGTCTAAGTGTTTACTAATCTGCTTTATTTGTTAATCCTTTCGTACAAATTGATACAATTTAGATTTAGCCTATCGAAACCAATATTTTAGCTGATGTCATTAAACATCTCCTAAGTTCGTGATTTATAATTAACAGATTCGACCTCTATTTTCTATTTTTCTGGTAGTATAGTCAGGTTATAAGTAGTTTAAGCAGTGAACAATTATGTTAAGTCCTTATTATCAGCAGCATGCTGATTACGTTTCTATCTCACGTGAGCAAGGCTGTCGTTTCGCCAAATTAGTGGCTGATGATTTCAATCCGTTACACGATAAAGACGCTAAAAAGTTTTGTGTACCGGGCGATTTACTTTTTTCGCTGGTTTTAAACCGTTACGGCATAAGTGAAAAAATGGAGTTTACTTTCGCTGGTATGGTTGATGAAAATTCAAAGCTAACTTTCCCTGAGGGTGCTGATGAGTTTGCGATTACCGATGGCGAAAAAGTAATGCTAAAAGTTAAACGAGAAGGTGCTGTTAGCCAGTGTCCAGAATTAACGAATAGCTTAATTAAAAATTATGTTGAGTTTTCTGGCACTACGTTTCCGCATGTCATCATCCCATTAATGGGTAAGCAAGACGTGATGATCAACCCTGCGCGCCCTATGGTGATTTACGAGTCAATGCTGATTAACCTAGATCGTCTTGATATTAGCGCACCTGAATTACAATTTGCGGAACCTGATTTTGAATTTACTGGCAAGCGCGGAAAAATTACGCTTCGCTTTAACCTTTTAGAAAACGGCAAGAAAGTAGGCTCAGGTGAAAAGCACATGCTTGTATCTGGTATTCGTGATTATTGCCAAGCAACGGTTGATGACTTAATTAGTTTTTATAATCACCGTAAAGAATCACTTAAACCAGAGTAATCTCTACATTTGCTATAAAGGGCGCTCATTGCGCCTTTTTTGTTGCTGATGTTCAGCGTACAATAGCGCTTTTATAGCCAAATGTACTTCAGAATATGTCAGTAGCGACCTTTTCAGAGTTAAATCTTGCACCTGCATTGCTAAGTGCTTTGCAAGAAGAGAATTATCACACCCCCACAGCCATTCAAGCGCAAACCATCCCACTCATTTTAGCGGGAGCTGATGTAATGGGCAGTGCACAAACCGGAACGGGCAAAACAGCCGCCTTTGTTTTACCACTACTGCACAACTTGATGTCTGCTGAAGTACTCCCTGATGCTGTTAAGGTACTTATTTTAACGCCCACCCGAGAGCTCGCTCAGCAAGTATTTGCAAGTGTAGAGCGCTATGCTGCGCACACAGATATAAAAGCGGCGCTTGCTTATGGCGGCGCCAGTATTGGCCCACAAATTAAAGCCATAAAAGCTGCACAGGTTGTCATCGCAACACCTGGGCGCTTACTTGATCATGTGATCAAGGGCAGTATTAAGCTCTCTAGTATTAATGCTTTGGTATTCGATGAAGCTGATCGCATGCTTGATATGGGCTTTATTGACGAGATCAATCGTATCTTGCGTCACGTGCCAAAAGATCGTCAAACCTTACTGTTTTCAGCAACATTTGACGACAGCATCTTTAAGCTAAGTAAGCAGTTATTGAATGATCCTAAATTAGTTGAAGTAAATAAACGCAACTCAGCAGCGGTTGAAGTTGAGCAGCTAGTTTATGCGGTTGATGAAGATCGTAAGCGTGAACTGGTATCGCATATGATCGGTATGAAGAATTGGCAGCAAGTACTAATATTCACTCGTACTAAACAAACCGCTGATGTGCTTGCAAAAGAAATGTGTAAAGACGGTTTAAAAACTGAATCTATTCATGGTGATAAAAGCCAAGGAGCACGAGATAAAGCGCTACATAACTTTAAATCCGGTGCAACAAGAGTACTGGTAGCGACAGATGTTGCTGCTCGTGGCCTTGATATTGCTTCGTTAAAGTATGTAATCAATTACGAACTGCCTTATGTGGCCGAAGATTATGTACACCGTATTGGTCGTACAGGTCGTGCTGGCGAGAAAGGGATGGCGATGTCGCTGGTTAGTATTGATGAGCAATGGTTACTGGATGAAATAGATATCTTACTCGACACGAGACTTACTCCACAGTGGTTACCAGGATATGAGCCTGATTTAACCAAAGAGCCAAAACAGGTTCGTAAAAATACAAATAAAGCACGGCGCTCGCGTGATAAAAAACGCATCTTAGGGCAAAAAAGTAGGAGACGTTCCTAAATTTGGCATATATTTATACTATCCTCAGGCTAAAGTTGAGAGTTTAGTATGTTAGAAGAAAATAAGTGGGTTTTTCGCCGCGCTGATAAACAATTTTCCTTAGAAAAGTGGCAGAAAACAATTAATCTCATGACTGAGTTGTTTTCTGCTCCTGCGGGTTTTATCGTCCATAAAACTGACAATGTTTATCGTATTATTGTATCCAGTGAGCAGCAAGAAAACCCCTATGAAGCAGGGGCTGAATTAAATGCTGACGATAATATCTTCTGTAAAAAAGTTGTGCGAGATATGGCACCACTTTATGTTGATCATGCAAGTAAAGACTCTCAGTGGGATGATAGCCCACTAGTGAAAGATGGTTTTGAATCTTACCTTGGTGTACCTATTAGTTGGCCTAATGGTGAACCGTTTGGCACATTTTGTGTAATGGATTTTAAGCAGACTCACTATCAACAGAGCTTTTTAGAATTAATAGAGCAACTTCGCGATATGGTTGAGGACGACCTTGCTTTGTTAGATAATTTTACGCAGATGCGTGAAATTGCCATGCTCGATTCACTTACCAATATTTATAATCGCCGCGCAATAGACCTACTTTGCCAACATAAACTGAATATATCGAAACGTCTTGGCTTTGACATTAGCTGTTTGTTTATTGATATAAACAGTTTTAAACCGCTCAACGATACTTACGGCCATGAAGTTGGCGATCTCGCGCTTATTTGTTTAGCTGACACTATGAAAGAGTGTCTTCGTGAAACCGATATTATTGGCCGCTTAGGGGGCGATGAGTTTATTGCTTTATTGCAAGTTCAGCCAGGTGATTGCATAGAAAGCATAGCCGATAAGCTCAACACCACCTATCAATCTAATTTAGCAAAGCGGGGCATTCCAGTTACGAGTTTAAGTATTGGTTCTGGGGTGATAGCTCAGCCAAAAGAAAACTTTGCTGAGCTATTAAAACGAGCAGATGAAGATATGTATGAGAAAAAGCAAGCCTCGAAGGCAGCACGTTAAGCTATTTGTTTCTCAGCTAGGTTCAGCTCCATGGTCGCTTTAAGTAAACGATAAAGGTTAATTGACGCATCAATTTCTTCTTTACGATTAGTTAAGCTTTCGATATTTAAACCGAGCGGTACATCTAAATGCGCGCAGCTTTGTAAAATTAAGTCAAGATTCTCACGGCAAATACGCACCGATTCACTCAATGTATTTGCCGAATCTAACATACGGTACTTAGTCGCCTCTGGTACCGAAATTCCTAACCACTCCATAAATTCTAAGGTTTTTTCACCGCCACATGGAGTAAACGTTAGAATAATACGCTTTGGGGTTGTGCCTTGTGCTTTACAGCTGCGGGCATAGCTGGTGATCAAATCAATAGTCGCTTGGGCATTGTAAACGGCTTGTGAGATGAAAAACTTACAGCCTTGCGCTGTTTTTTCGACTAAACGCTCATGTTCATTACGTTTGCTAGCGTGACGCTCTGCAATAGTAACGCCACCTAAAAATACATCGCTATTCTGTTTTACTAGCGTTTTATAAGCATCAGAAAGGCTTAATTTGATGTCACCATGAGATGATGGACTACCTACTAGCACTAAGTTCTTTAATTCAAAATCATTTCGAGTTTCATTTAACCACTCGGTAAACTCAGCTTCACCACGTTGGGCAACACTTTTATAAGTGATTACATCCAGTTGTGAGAGGCTGCGAAGTAGTTGACTATATTCACGTGGATCAACCGTTTCTTTAAACGGAAAAGGGCGCGGTTTAGCAATTCGGCTGCTTTCATCTTGAATGTCGTAAATGATCACACCATCGTATTCAATTTCGTGCAAGCGACCTAGTAGCTTTTGGGCAATAGTTTCAAGCATGGCTTTATCAGTACCTGATTTTGGTGGTGTGGTACCGATAAGGTAGACGCCTTGATTGGTGTCTTCAATTTTCTCTTGTAATGATAAAGCCATAATCCTCATTCCAGCTTGTGCTAATGTCTATGTAAACAATATAGCAGCCATTTAGACGTCTAGATAGATTTTTCTGATGAAAGTTTTTCAATGACTATGAATTTTACTCAAGTTGAATGTGAGGTGTTCTACGAAATTGACACACCTGTTTACATAAATTATTGCCCTGACCCTCATATTTTCTGGCGCTTTGATGCATAATCAGGCTGCAATCATTATGAGAAAAATAACTAACAAGGGAACATTATGAAATTTAGATTATTAGCAACCAGTTTTGCTGTAACACTTGCGCTGAGTGGCTGCGCAAGTAACTCACAGTCAAATATGGTTAAAGAAGTCGAAATTGAGCAGCAAGTAAGCCAAGATGATAACCGTGTATTTAGCCAAGATTACCTATTAGAAGAGCTTGAGAACGGCCTTCGCGTAATGGTAGTGAAAACCGACTACCCAGACGTCGTATCACTGCAAATTCCGGTATCGGTTGGTTCGCGTAATGAGGTTGAAGCAGGTAAAACCGGTTTTGCACACTTCTTTGAGCACATGATGTTTAAAGGCTCTGAAAAATTCCCGCAAGATGTCTATTCAGATATTTTAAAGAACTCAGGTGTTGATAATCGCGCGTATACGACCAACGATTACACTAACTATCACTTAAATTTCTCAAAAGAGCACTTAGATAAAGTACTCGAAATCGAAGCTGATATTTTCCAAAACCTGACTTACAGCGAAGAGCAGTTCCGTACTGAAGCACTGACTGTAAAAGGTGAATATTTAAAGAATAATGCTAGCCCAATTCGTAAGTTACTTTCTGCCGTTCGTAACGAAGCATTCGAGAAGCACACATATAAACACACCACGATGGGCTTTTTTGAAGACATCGAAGCCATGCCTGATCAAATGGCATATGGTAAAGAGTTTTTCGCTAAGTTTTATAAGCCTGAGTACGTCTCTTTAGTCATTGTTGGTGATGTTGATCCACAAGAAACTATGGCAATGGTGAAAAAGCATTGGGGTAACTGGAAAAAAGGTGATTACCAAGCCGACATTCCAACTGAACCGAAACAACAAGCACCTAAGTACGTTCATGAAAAATATGATGGTTTACCGGGTCATTGGTTACTAGTGTCTTACAAAGGCACAGCATGGGATCCAACTCAAAAAGACCGTGCTGCGCTTGATTTGATTTCGCAGCTTTATTTCTCAAATAACTCGGCACTTTATCAAGAACTTGTTGTTGATAAACAAATTGCCAGTCAAATGTTTACCTATAACCCAGATACTAAAGACCCCGGTTTATTACATGTTTTTGTAAAAGTAGAAAACGAAGCTGATCTTGCTAAAGCCCGTGATGCGATTAACCGTACTTATGCACAAGCACGTACTGAGTTAGTTGATGCGCAAAAGTTAGCTGATTTAAAATCTAACTTAAAATACAGCTTTATCAATGGTCTTGATTCATCGCAATCAATAGCCTCAACGCTTGCAAGCTACATGCACTTTGAGCGCGACCCTGAAGTTATTAACCAACTTTACGCCACTGCTGATAGCATCACTCCAGAAGATATCAAAGCAGTAGCAAACAAGTATTTTGTTGATTCAAGCCGTACCACAGTGACAATGTCGGCGCTTGATAAAGTAACTGGTTTTGAGCAGGAAGTTGATTTAAATGCAGCGGTGGCAAGTATCGAGCAAGCACCAACAGAACGTCATTTTAAAGTACTTGATAAAACAAATAGTTCACCACTGGTTGATGTAAACTGGTTATTCAATACCGGTGCGGCAGCTGATCCACAAGGCAAAAAAGGTTTAGCGGCGCTAACAGCCGCGATGCTAGCGCAAGGTGGTTCAGAATCAATGAGCTATAAAGATATTAAGAAAGCCTTATATCCTTTGGCGGGAAGCTTTGGTTATCAACTTGATAAAGAGATGATTTCACTTCGTGGTCGAGTACACAAAGATAATGCTGCGAAATGGTATGCGCTTGTTAGCGATCAATTGTTAAACCCTGGCTTTAGAGAAGATGATTTCAAGCGTCTGAAAAAAGAGCTTATAGATAGCATTAAAGCGGGCCTTAAAGCGTCAAATGATGAGGAACTAGGTAAAGAAGTGCTTTATCATCAGCTTTATAAAGGTCATCCTTACGAAAGTTATAACTACGGTGACATATCAGATCTTGAAGCATTGACACTTGATGACGTCAAAGCGTTTTATAATAGCCAGTTTACACAATCTAAACTAACAGTGGGTCTAATTGGTGCTATCCCAAGTGATGTTAAATCGACAATGATGAAAGATTTAACCCAACTTCCACAAGGTAAAGAAAGCCGTTTAATGATCCCTGATGCGCCAGTACTTAAAGGTCATCATGCGACTATTGTTGAGAAATCAGCGCAATCTACCGCAGTGTCCTTTGGTTTCCCAATTGATACAATTCGTAGCAGCGATGATTGGACAGCCCTTTGGTTAGTTCGCTCTTATTTTGGTGAACACCGCAGTTCAAACAGCTTCTTATATCAACGCATTCGTCAAACCCGTGGTATGAACTACGGCGACTATGCATACATCGAATACTTCCCACGTGGTATGTTCCAAACAAAACCAGATGCTAACTTAGGTCGTTCAGAGCAAATTTTCCAAGTATGGTTACGCCCGCTGCGTTCTAATAACGATGCTCACTTTGCAACACGTACGGCATTATTTGAGCTTGATAAGCTAATTAAAAATGGCATTAGTAAGGAAGATTTTGAAGCGACTCGTAATTTCTTAATTAACTTTGTGCCGCAAATGGTTGCAAGCCAAGATCGTCAATTAGGCTATGCACTTGATAGTGAGTTCTATAACACAGAGAGCTTTGTAGACTATGTGCGCGGCAAGCTTGAAAAGCTAACCCTTGATGATGTTAACCGCGTTATTCGCGATAACCTGCAAACCGAGAATATTCACTATGTATTTATTACCGGTGACGGCAAAGATATGCAAAAACGTTTAGCATCAGAGCAAACATCACCTATGGTGTATAACGCTGAAAAACCGGCAGAACTTGTTGCTGAAGATAAAGTGATTGCAGACTATAAACTTGCAATACCAGAGAAAAATATTAAAGTACTTGATGTCGAAAAAGTATTTCAATAATTACTAATTAACTAATCAATGCCCCTATTTAGGGGCATTTTTCTATGTTTAATGGCTCGATGTTATCAGCAACTACAAGTTGATTTCGGCCAGCTTCTTTTGCTTGATAAAGCGCGCTATCAGCCATTTCAATGAGTAACATGGCATCATCACAACTACTAGGATATAGCGTGGCTAACCCGACACTTACTGTTAATGGGTAGCCAGCCAGTTCAGCCAACTTTAGCGTAGCAAGTTTTGTCATAAAACGTGTTACGAGTAATTGAGCATTATGGCTTTGCGTATTACCAAGTACTAGAACAAATTCTTCACCGCCGTATCTTGCGCACAAGTCACTGGGCCTGCGAGTAAATTCAGACAATAGTTTTGCCACTTCTTTTAAGCAATTATCACCAACTAGATGACCAAGGTTATCGTTAAGAGACTTAAAGTTATCAAGATCGACCATCGCTATGGATAAGGGATGTTTTAAGCGTGCACAGCGACTCCATTCTTGCGAATAAAAATCATCAAAATGACGTCGGTTAGCAACTTGCGTTAGACCATCGATACGAGCAAGCTCTCGAACTTGCTGCTCGGCAAGTTTACGTTCAGTAATATTTAAGTGGCTGATCACAACATAATCTGTTTTGCCAAGTTTTAAAGGTACTGCGCGCATCATAAACCAGCGGCTTTCAGTATCACTATGACAAGGATATTCCAAGTAAAACTCTGCGAGCTGTTGATTGATAACTTGGTTTATTCCGGTGTAGGCCTTTTCACCAAACTCATCGCCATGGGCCGCAGCTGATCTACAAATAGCTAGATAGTTTTGACTTTCCCACTGAGTGTTACACTCGCATCCATTCTCATCGCCGAATGATAGCCAGCTGCGATTTACAAATGTGATATCCCCCGAGTCATTAATCACCACAATATGCTCAGAGATAGTATCGAGTATTAACTTTAGAAACTCTTTTGATTCAACCACTTTATAACCTAGCCAGTGCTTAGTTATTTAAGGTTAGCAATAAATGGCGAATTTTCCTCTAAGCTACGCTTAAAGCTTTCATCAAAGTGTTTTGCTAGAGTCCTGAAGGGGTAGTGTAAAGCTCCTATTTAGCTCATGTAGTTAACAGCTGTCAGTACTGCATTTTAAGTTCAGTTCTGACAGTTGGCCTAAGTCTCTAAGTAAAGCATCAGGAAATGCTAAAGTATAGAACCAATTTTAACACCTAGCGCAAATAGCATGGTTACTATTACAAAGCCGATAAGTGTGGCATAGCCGCGTTGTTCTTTGGTCATATTTCACTCCTAAAAAATAACAAATACTGTTGCCATACCAAGGGCGAAACTAATAAACGAAGAAGTCGCTACGATTACAGCTAGGTTTTGCTTACTCACTGCGTGTGTTTTGCTGTCATTAGTTGATTCGTCATCGAGCTTGATGAGCTCACCTTGGCGTACTTCAAACACTGCGCATAAGCTCATGGTAGTTTCTTTTGACGCAGCGCCTTCTTTTTCAACTCGTTGAATGGTTCGTAGGCTTACATCACAGGCATCGGCCAGTTGTTGCTGCGTCCACTCGAATTTAAGCCTCAGTGCTTTAATTGTATTAGGGTTCAGTTGCATTACTTACTTCCCAATGAACGGTTCAATTAACGTGATTAGGGCAAAACCAAAAATTGCTCCACCAATAAAACACCCTAAGGTAACCATAGCCACTTGCTTTGGGTTATCTGTAAGTGAAGTCTGTGTGCTCTGTTGAACTAATTTACCTGCTTTGTAAAACGAACATTCAAGCTTACCTGTTAGTATATTTTGCATCTCAAATTCGACTGCATAAGCATTCTCTTGGTAATTAAAGTCGTGGTGACTTTTAAAACCGAAGCTGCGCTTTTCACTAACCAATTCATCGTTTACATATATTTTTTCTTTACCACTCATGATGTGACCAAAGCATGCGATTTGATTATCACCATCTTGAAAGTAGAACTTATAACCTAATTTGTGTGAGTTTAGTACGTCGTTTTTCATCATCGTTTCCTTGTTAAGTTGATGATGTAAATTTAATGATTATTTTTGTTTTTTACGCCGTCAGTAATACGCCAGTTCCTATTTTGGCATATGACAGATAAGATGTCATATCTGTTTTGTTGTTGAAAAATAAGTACTTTAATTAAACCGCGTGCCTGTCATTAGAGTTTGCAGCTGTCATATGAGATTGATTTAAAAACACCTGCAAATGATCAAAAATAAGGTTTGATACTCTGGTTATTACATATAACCAGAACAAATAAATAACGGGTTAGTACATCTTGCTACAAATCCGTTAAACTAAAGGCTTAGCAGTTAGGTACAACCAGAAAGGCAATATTATGCGTCATGAAATTTGGCAAAAGCTTCGAGATGAAGCAAACGAAGTCGTTTCCCGTGAACCGCTTTTAGCAAGTCACGTTTATTCGTGTGTGTTAAATCATGAATGCTTAGGTTCGGCGCTTAGCTTTATTGTCGCGAATAAACTCTCAGATGCGGTGGTATCAGCATTTACTATCCGTGAATTATTCGATCAAGCCTTTGTTAAATGTGACCTCATGCTGACACATGTGGCTCATGACATAAAAGCAGTTAAAGATCGCGACCCTGCGGCCGATAGTTACTTAACTGTTATCTTGAACCTTAAAGGCTTCCATGCAATACAAGCACACCGACTCGCAAATTGCTTATGGCAACAAAACCGAAAAGAGCTTGCTCGTTTCATTCAGAGCAGAACCTCAGAAGTATTTGGCGTTGACATCCATCCTGCTTGTAAAGTTGGTCATGGTATTATGTTTGACCATGCAACTGGGATTGTAATTGGTGAAACTGCAGTTATCGAAGATAACGTTTCGATTCTACAATCTGTAACCTTAGGTGGTACAGGTAATGAACAAGGTGATCGCCACCCTAAAATACGTGCCGGTGTATTGATTGGCGCAGGTGCTAAAGTACTAGGTAACATCGAAGTCGGTGAGGGGGCGCGTAT
The DNA here is from genome assembly GCF_040148775.1 of Pseudoalteromonas sp. NFXS39. Taxonomy (NCBI): domain Bacteria; kingdom Pseudomonadati; phylum Pseudomonadota; class Gammaproteobacteria; order Alteromonadales; family Pseudoalteromonadaceae; genus Pseudoalteromonas; species Pseudoalteromonas sp. NFXS39. Next base: position 61,083 of record NZ_JAGDEC010000010.1, read on the forward strand.
TGGTGCTAATTCAGTGGTGTTAAGTCCAGTTCCTGCACACACAACTGTGGTTGGGGTACCTGCTAAAGTGGTCGGCAAACCGAGCTGCCCCTGTCCAGCCGAAAGCATGAACCAAAACTTTTTAGATGATGGCACAACTACCGCTAGTAATGCCTCACACACCAGTGCTATGTTGTAGTTTTACATCAATAAAGAGCAATGGAATTGTCTAAATTATCCTTCGGGTTAGCTGTTATAGCGTCATTTTTTTGTGGCGCTCTTGCTATGTCACTCTTTCAGTCTAATCCACTAGAACAGACTCAAACTCACCAGCAAGAATTTATTGAAGCGCAAACTGTTGAGGCGCCACAGCAAACCAAGTCGGTAGTCCCTGTGAATGCTAAAAAAATCGCTGCACCTAAAGCTGACGTACCAGAAACTCTTAGCAAAAGTGAGCTTGAACAACAAATTGCTGAGCTAAAGCTACAAGTTGAAAGCCAACAAGCTGTGATTGCTAACTACCGTTCAAGTGCAATTCCCCCGCAGCAAATTGATTCACATCTTGAAGAACTTTATACCTTGTTAGAAGAGCAATCTCGTGATGAAGCGTGGGCTTACCAAGTTGAAACTGCGATGAGCGATTTTTTAATCATGGCAGATTTACCTGTACAACCAGAGCTAAAAATCGCAACGTGCAAAAGCTCCGTTTGTCAGTTTAAGCTACTGCAACCAGAGGGTGTAGATGACTTACCAAGCCGTTATTGGCGTGATTTAGGCGATAAAATGATGGAACAAAGCTGGTGGAAGCAGTTTAAGTTTACTTCCAGCACTTCGAGTGATGGCAGTCTAACCGTTATCGCTAGTACCGAGTAAAGTTAAACGACCTTCGAGTGCAACTGACCATCGGTAAGTTCGGTGGTTATAAACTCTCCTGAACTTACATCGTTAACTGATTTCACCACTTTGCCTTGCTGGTTCTTGGTAATGCTATAACCACGAGCTAATACACTGAGTGGGCTTACAGAATCTAAGCGGCTCGCTTGCAAAGAAAGCTGATTGCGTGAACTTGAAAGTTGCTGTTGCATCGTTTGTCTCAGTCGGGCGTGTAGTTGCGCGAGCTGATGCTCGCTTTTTGCGAGCTGATTTTCAGGTGAACGTTGCATCAAGCGTGGTGTTAAGTTAGCAAGTACTCGCTCATATCGCTGAATTTTGTTATTCATTGCACCATGCAAGGCTAAACTAAGCTCATCTAATTTTTGCGCTTGCTGATTTAGTTGATTACGTGGATGGCATAGTTGTAAGCGATGCTCAAATTGTGTTGCAGTACTGCGCTTTACTGCCAAGGAATGTTTAAAAGCATGATTTAAGTGCCTAACTAACTGCGTAACTTTATTATGTAGCTCTTCCGTGTTTGGGCTAACTAGCTCAGCAGCAGCCGAAGGGGTTGCGGCACGAATATCGGCTACATAGTCACTTATTGTGGTATCGACTTCGTGACCAACGGCACTAACGATTGGTAAGTGACTTGCGAAAATGGCGCGAGCCAATTGCTCATGGTTAAAGCACCACAAATCTTCGAGTGAACCACCACCGCGACCTAATATAAGTACATCCACTTCATTACGCTGATTGGCGATGCTTATTTTTTCTATTAATTGGCTGTGGGCATCTGCGCCTTGTACCATCGCTGGATAAATCACGACTTCAAGCTGCGGAGCACGGCGTTTTAGTACGGTAAGAATATCGCGAATAGCTGCCCCAGTGGCTGAGGTAATCACCCCAATACGATTGATATTGGTTGGTAATGGTTTTTTGTGAGCTGAGCTAAATAGGCCTTCGGCAGCTAAGCGCATTTTAAGCGCATCAAACTCTTGTTTTAATAAACCTTCACCAGCAGGGGCCATGTGCTCAACAATCAGCTGATAATCACCACGGGGTTCATACAAGGATACGCGGGCGCGCACAGTTACTTGTGCACCATTGCTTGGGCGAAAAGTTTGGCCGCGATTATTGCCGCGCCACATCGCCGCTTTTACCTGTGCTCGGTCGTCTTTTAGAGTGAAGTACCAGTGTCCAGATGCAGGGGCTATAAAGTTAGAAATTTCACCATTTAAGATAAGCGATGAGAAGCCTTGTTCTAAAACATGGCGAATTTCCTTATTTAGGCGCGAGACCGTGTAAACAGGCTGTGTTGAGTGCGTAAAAGCCATTAATAACCCCAGTAAAAAATTCTGTGTGTACTTTAACACAAATAAATGAATAATTTTATTTACTCGTGCTCACAACGCTGATAAAATTTGGCCGCAATTCCTTATACTCAGATCCACATGTGAGAAGTTGCACTATGCTAAGAATCGCTAAAGAAGCTCTTACCTTTGACGACGTACTTTTAGTACCAGGTCATTCTACTGTTTTGCCACACACGGCAAATATTTCAACTCGCTTAACGCGTGGTATCAATCTTAACTTGCCGTTAGTTTCAGCATCTATGGATACTGTAACAGAAGCACGCTTAGCGATTGCTTTAGCGCAAGAGGGCGGTTTAGGTTTCATCCACAAGAACATGACAATCGAAGAGCAAGCTAAAAACGTTCGTAAAGTAAAAACTTACGAAGCGGGCATTGTTTCTTTCCCTGTTACTGTGACTGCGGATCTTACAATTGCTGATGCTATCGCGCTTTCAGAAGACAAAGGTTTTTCAGGTTTCCCTGTAACTGACGCTGACAATAACCTTGTTGGTATTGTTACAAGCCGTGATATGCGTTTTGAAACTAAGCTTGAGCAACCTGTTTCTACAGTAATGACGAAAAAAGAATCGTTAGTGACTGTTAAAGAGGGTGCAGACCGTGATGAAATCTTAGGTCTAATGCACGAGCACCGTATCGAAAAAATTCTCGTAGTTGATGATGCATTTAAACTTAAAGGCATGATCACTGTAAAAGATTATCAAAAAGCACAAGACAAGCCGCATGCATGTAAAGACGAGCAAGGTCGTCTACGTGTAGGTGCAGCTGTTGGTGTTGGCGCGGGTACCGATGAGCGTATCGCAGCGCTTGTTGAAGCAGGTGTTGATGTACTACTTATCGATACATCACATGGTCACTCTCAAGGTGTTATCGACCGTGTTGCACAAACACGTCAAGCATACCCTGATTTACAAATCGTAGCGGGTAACGTTGCAACAGCTGAAGGCGCGATTGCCCTTGCTGATGCAGGTGTTGATGCTGTTAAAGTAGGTATCGGTCCTGGTTCTATTTGTACTACTCGTATCGTAACAGGTTGTGGTGTTCCACAAATTACTGCTATTTCTGACGCAGTTGAAGGCTTAAAAGGCCGTGATATTCCTGTTATTGCTGACGGTGGTATTCGTTTCTCTGGTGACATCGTAAAAGCACTTGTTGCGGGCGCATCATGTGTAATGGTTGGTTCAATGTTAGCTGGTACTGAAGAAGCACCGGGTGAAGTCGAGCTGTATCAAGGCCGTTACTACAAATCATACCGCGGTATGGGTAGCCTTGGTGCTATGGACCAAAAAGAAGGTTCATCAGACCGTTACTTCCAAAAATCGAACGAAGCAGACAAGCTTGTTCCTGAAGGTATCGAAGGCCGTGTTGCTTATAAAGGTCCTATCGCGACAATCATTCACCAACAAGTGGGTGGTCTTCGCAGTGCAATGGGCTTAACAGGCTGTGCAACAATTGAAGAGTTAAACACTAAACCTCAATTTGTTCGCGTTACTTCAGCTGGTATGGGTGAGTCACACGTTCACGACGTGCAAATTACCAAAGAAGCGCCAAACTACCGCTTAGGTTAATTACCTTAAGGTATTGAAATTACATGGGCTAGCATTTGCTAGCCCTAATTTATTGATCATCTCCCTTTGGGAGAGCAGTTCCTGACTAACGAGATACTCCATGAGCAAAGACATTCACGATTCACGAATTCTCATTTTAGATTTTGGTTCGCAATACACACAGTTAATCGCACGTCGTATACGTGAGATTGGTGTTTACTGTGAGCTATGGGCATGGGATGTAACTGAAGAGCAAATCCGCGAATTTAATCCACAAGGTATTATTTTGTCGGGTGGCCCTGAGTCTACAACACTTGAAAACAGCCCACGTGCTCCTGAGTATGTATTTAACGCAGGCGTTCCAGTACTTGGTATCTGTTACGGCATGCAAACAATGGCAACGCAACTAGGTGGTAGCGTACACAGCTCTGATAAGAAAGAGTTTGGTTATGCGCAAGTTGAAAAAGTAGGTAACTGTGCGTTATTCGATGCTATCGAAGACCACATTACTGACGGCGGTGCAGGCGTACTAGACGTTTGGATGAGCCACGGCGATAAAGTGATGGAAGTACCAGAGACTTTCAAAACAACTGCTAAAACATCAACGTGTCCGCATGCTGCAATGTCTTGGGAAGAAAAACGTTTTTACGGCGTACAGTTCCACCCAGAAGTAACTCATACTCACCAAGGTTTACGCTTACTTGAGCGCTTCGCGATTGATATCTGTGGCTGTGAAAAGCTATGGACACCCGCTAAAATAATCGACGATGCTATTGAGCGTATTAAAGAAACGGTAGGTGATGACGAAGTTATCTTAGGTTTATCAGGTGGTGTTGATTCATCTGTTGTAGCTATGCTTATTCACCGTGCAATTGGCGACAAGCTAACATGTGTATTCGTTGATAACGGTCTTCTTCGTTTAAACGAAGGTCAGCAAGTTATGGACATGTTTGGCAACAAGTTTGGCCTAAACATTGTTAAAGTGGATGCTGAAGATCAATTCTTAGCAGACTTAGCAGGTAAGTCTGACCCTGAAGATAAGCGTAAAGCGATTGGTCATACGTTCATTAAAGTATTCGACGAGCAAGCTAAAAAGCTGAAAAACGCTAAATGGTTAGGTCAAGGTACTATCTACCCAGACGTAATCGAATCTGCTGCATCAGCAACAGGTAAAGCACATGTAATCAAGTCTCACCACAACGTAGGTGGTTTACCTGACGACATGAAAATGGGTCTTGTTGAGCCATTACGTGAGCTATTTAAAGATGAAGTACGTAAAATTGGTCTTGAGCTTGGTCTGCCTTACGACATGCTTTACCGTCACCCATTCCCGGGTCCTGGTTTAGGTGTTCGTGTACTTGGTGAAATCAAGAAAGAGTACTGTGATTTACTACGTCGTGCAGATGCTATCTTCATCGAAGAGCTACACAAAGCTGAGCTATACCATAAAGTAAGCCAAGCATTCACTGTATTCTTACCAGTTAAATCGGTAGGTGTAATGGGTGATGCACGTAAATACGACTGGGTTGTATCACTACGTTGTGTAGAGACAATCGACTTTATGACGGCACGTTGGTCACACTTACCTTACGAATTCTTAGGTGTGGTTTCAAACCGTATCATCAACGAAATCGATGGTATCTCACGTGTTGTTTACGATATTTCAGGTAAGCCACCGGCAACAATTGAGTGGGAATAATTTTATTATTCTGACCTGAATTGGTTCAAAAACGGCGAATTAGCTTGCTAATTCGCCGTTTTGTTTATTTAAAAAGCAGTTAAACTAAAAACTGTGTTTTTTTACTTTACCTTTGAAAAAAGCTCTATATAATTCGTCGTCATTGCAGGGGCGTAGTTCCAATTGGTAGAACAGCGGTCTCCAAAACCGACGGTTGGGAGTTCGAATCTCTCCGCCCCTGCCATTTCTTCCTTCTTTACTTTAATCGCAAATCTCCCTATATTACTTGCTCTTAATCATGATTGAGTCGTTATGAATCCAAGTTACGCTGCGATATTCTCTGTACAATCTTTAGAGTTGAATCAACACTATCGAACTGTGCCTGACGTTTCTAGCGAAGAGATGTCAAATACTCAACAAGAAACACTTACGCTACCGTTACAGTTTCACCAAGACCTCGAAAAAGCATTTGCGCCGTTAGTTATTACTGAAATCGTTAAAACAACAAGTATTAGCTGGCAAGAGGGGTGCTTGGGTTTACCGAGCGATAAGCTTAATAGTAAACAGAAAAAACAACTTTGGTCTTTAATCGGTGAACAACTTGATAAGCTTTAAATCTGTAGATGCAACTTATATCAGCCAGTTAATGGCTATTGAAAATGCGTGCCATAGTCACCCGTGGACAGAGAAAACCATGCTGTCGTGTTTAGCGGGCCGTTACTTTAACCTGGCTGCTTTTCATGGCGATGATATGCTAGGTTTTTATATCGGTGAGCAAGCGGGCCCAGATTACACCCTGATGGATATTTGTGTTGCGCCAAAGCACCAAGGGCAGGGCATTGCTAAGCAGTTGTTAAATGCTTTTATTGAGCATGGTGAACAGCACCAAGCTGAAAACCTCTTCTTAGAAGTGCGTGAGTCTAATGCACCTGCTATTGGCTTGTACGAAAGTGCTGGCTTTTCACATATGTCAGTGCGCAAGAACTACTACCCAACCGCAACAGGGAATGAAGACGCTATTTTAATGGGCATGAGCTTTAGCCTTTAAGATGCCTCTTCAAGGGCGCTTATAAGCGCGTTGTAGCATTGCTCGATTTGTTCAGTTTGATTACTACGTAAGGCATTTTCAAGTTGTCCAGCGGTCTTATGAATTGCTTCAAAACTAAAACACCCAGCACTGCCTTTTAGGCTATGCGCTACTGAGCGCAGCGCTTCCCACTCTTTAGTGCGATACAACTGCACGACCTGGCTTAAGTAATCAGGCAGCTTTGAACGATAGTTGTCGTTAATTTGTTGGAATTTTTCACTTTTCAGTAAATTTTCCCATTTGTTTTGGCTATCTTTTTCAATGTGTAAGTAGCTTACGAGAACTTGCTCTAATGCGTCTTTATCGATTGGTTTTGCAAGGGCTTCATCACAGCCCGCTTCTATGTAAGTATCGACATCGGTTTTCATCACATTGGCTGTAAGCGCGATAATAGGTCCATCGTAGGCTGCATGACGTAACATTTGCGTCGCTTCTAAGCCACCCATTACAGGCATCTGCATATCCATGATGATCAACTGATAATCATTAACCAATGCCATTTCTACCGCTTCAGCACCATTTTTTGCGATGTCAGGCTCAAGTCCCCAAGTTTGTAACAGTAGTTTGATCAGCAACTGGTTATCTGGGTTATCTTCGGCCACCAGTATATTGGCATCAAAGCTATTAGCAGCGAATGAAAGCTGTACGTCTTTACTCGGCGAGAGCTGCTCATAGTTATGAATAAAGGCCTCATACTTAAGCTGCTCGGCATTTAAGTGAGCTGCAACTTGCACGGTAAAACAACTGCCGTTTCCAGGTTCACTGATAAGTTGCACATCACCACCCAATAACTGGGCTAAGTTCTTCGAAATACACAAGCCAAGACCTGTACCACCAAAGCGGCGAGTTGTCGTCGCATCAGCTTGTTCAAACGGTTTAAATACCCGTTCAACTTCGCGCTCTGACATACCAATACCTGTGTCTTGAATCGCAAATTGTAAATTTTGTTTTTCGCTGTTGTAGCTAATATCAATCGAGATACTGCCTTTCTCAGTGAATTTAACCGCATTACTGGCAATATTGATCAAGATTTGTTTTAAACGTGTGGTATCGCTATTAATGGTTTTGGGGATTGGTAGCTTGTAGTTGATATTAAACGCCAGTTGCTTCTCATTAGCCAGTGGGCGAATAATCGAATCAATATCATGAATAAGCTGCACTACATTACATGGCCCACGCTCAACAGCGAGTTTTTCAGCTTCAATTTTTGATAAATCAAGAATGTTATTGATGAGCTCAAGCAAGTGCTTAGAGTTACGTAAAATGGTGCTTAAATGTTGTTCATCATTCACCGCATCTTTGTTGTGCAGAAGTTGCTCTGTAAAACCCATAATTGCGGTAAGTGGGGTGCGAATTTCATGACTCATATTTGCTAAAAAGCGGCTTTTTAGTTGGTTGGCTTGTTCGGCTTGCGCGATTGCCACTTCTAGCTTGCTATTCATTGCTTCGAGCGCTTTAGTACGGCTTTCAACCTTTTCTTCTAGGTGATGCTTATATTCTTCGAGTTCGTCTTGGTAATGACGAATTTGGTTCACCATGTGGTTAAAGTCGTTAAAAAGTACGCCTACTTCATCGTTTGTATGGGCGGGCAAATACACAGATAAATCACCATCACCAACGCGATGGCTTGCAGCGCCTAATAACTCGACTGGGGTGAGTAGTAAATTACGCACCACAATGTAAATAAGAATAGGTAGTGAAATCACAGAGATAATTACAATTAACGCAGTAATTAAACTGATGGCTTTACCTGACTGATACAGTAAATCTTTGGGGGTGGTCGAGATGAAGTAATCGCCGTCGGTCATTTGCACCGCATAGATGATACGCTCTTCTTTATCGATACTCGAAAGCTCAATGCTGGCTAGTTTTCCGTAATCGGCCAAATGCTTAATTTGTTCAAGCTCGTATTCACTTAAGTAGCTGCCCCGTAAGTCATAGTCTGAGCTAAATAAAATTTGTCCTTTAGTTGTCAAAAACAAATTTAGGGTGTTATTAAAAGGCGCTTCTAAAATGCTGGCATTTAATATCGATGGTTCTACATGTACAACAATAAATCCTAACTGTTGCGGCTGTTTTAAGTAGTAATCGATATTGTAAATAGGGTGCACAAAGTACAAACTGGTGGAGCCATCTTCTTTGGGGATCATAAATTGCTGCTGGCGCAAATTTGATTGCAGTACTTGATCAAAAAACGGGTAGCTTTTAGGCGCAGGGGTTAATTGGCTTGAATAAAATGCATCACTTTTGCCGTCTGGGGCAACATAGTTAATGCTGACTATATCAGGGTAAGCTTCTGAATAACTTGCAAATACATTCATTAACTCGCCAAGGCGTTCAATGTATTGGTTTTTTGATTCGGGTTCACGGGCTAAAAAGTCCGCCAATACTGGAGAAGTCGAAAGTAACCGGGTAATCGAATGAAATGAGTCAATGTAATTGAAGATTTTTTGTTGCTGTTGCTCAACAAAGCGACTGACAATAAGCTCTGCTTGTTTTTTTGTTGAATTGGTCACATTGGTTAACGTAAAGCCACCTAAAAACAACAAAGGTAAGATCACTAAAGGTGTGATATACCATAATAATCGAATACTGAGCTTACTGGTTTTCATGACCTAAATTGATATCCCTCCGTGCAATTTATCAATAGTATGCGTTACAACTTGATTACACAAGCTTAGCAAAAAAGTGAACAACCCATATACCCAGCCTATGGTGAATAATTACTTACAATCGTTGCTTTTTTGGCTAAGACAAACAAGGTATAATAGTCGGCAATTCTATTTTATTTTTACAGTGCGCACCGAGCTTTATAATTTATAGGGCAGCCAAGTGCGCTTTGTTATGACTAAAAGCAGCTTACATGTCTAATTTAACTACCGAAATTAATAAACGACGCACCTTTGCGATCATCTCGCACCCGGATGCGGGTAAAACCACCATTACAGAAAAAGTTCTGTTATTCGGACAAGCTATTCAAAAAGCGGGTACCGTAAAGGGTCGTGGCTCAAACCAGCACGCAAAATCAGACTGGATGGAAATGGAAAAAGAACGTGGTATCTCGGTAACCACGTCTGTTATGCAATTTCCTTACAATGAGCGTCTAGTTAACTTACTTGATACTCCAGGACACGAAGACTTCTCTGAAGATACCTATCGTACATTGACTGCGGTTGACTCGTGTCTAATGGTAATCGACGCGGCGAAAGGTGTTGAGGATCGTACTCGTAAATTAATGGAAGTAACACGCTTACGTACTACACCTATCGTAACTTTCATGAATAAGTGTGACCGTGATATTCGTGACCCAATGGAGTTATTAGACGAAGTTGAGACTGAGCTTAACATCGCCTGCGCGCCTGTTACTTGGCCGATTGGGTGTGGTAAAGAATTCAAAGGTGTGTATCACATTCACCGTGAAGAAACGATTTTGTATAGCACAGGCCAAGGTCACACGATTCAAGAAGTACGTGTTATTAAAGGTTTAGATAACCCAGAACTTGATGATGCAATTGGTAGCGAACTTGCAGAGCAGCTTCGTGAAGAGCTAGAGCTTGTGATTGGTGCATCACACGAATTTGATTTAGATCTGTTCTTAGCGGGTGAGCTATCGCCTGTGTATTTTGGTACGGCACTTGGTAACTTTGGTGTTGACCATGTTCTTGATGGCTTAACTGAATGGGCTCCGGCGCCACTACCTCGTGAAACAGAAGACCGCCAAGTAGCTGCAACTGAAGATAACTTCTCTGGCTTCGTATTTAAAATTCAAGCAAACATGGACCCTAAACACCGTGACCGTATTGCCTTTATGCGAATTGTATCGGGCAAATACAGCCAAGGTATGAAGATGAACCATGTGCGTATTGGTAAGCAAGTGAGTATTTCTGATGCGGTAACCTTCATGGCAGGTGACCGTGAGCGAGCGCAAGATGCTTATGCGGGTGACATCATTGGTTTACACAACCACGGTACAATTCAAATAGGTGATACTTTTACGCAAGGTGAAAAAATGAAGTTTGGTGGTATTCCTAACTTCGCACCAGAATTATTCCGCCGTATTCGCTTAAAAGATCCATTAAAACAAAAGCAATTGCTAAAAGGCTTAGTTCAGTTATCTGAAGAAGGTGCTGTGCAAGTATTTAGACCGCTTATAAATAACGACCTTATCGTTGGTGCGGTAGGTGTACTACAGTTTGATGTGGTTGTTGCTCGCTTAAAAGCTGAATACAACGTTGATGCGATTTACGAAGGTGTCAGTGTTAATACTGCACGTTGGGTAAGCTCAGACGATAACAAAAAGCTTGAAGAGTTTAAGCGTAAGTGCGAAAGCAACTTAGCGCTTGATGGTGGCGATAACCTTACTTATATCGCGCCAAGCCGTGTAAACCTAAACTTGTCGATGGAACGCTATCCAGATATCAAGTTTAACCACACGCGCGAAAACTAATACGCTAAGACTGCTTCAAATTTAAGGGCCCGTACTACGGGCCATAAAGGTAAAAATTACAATGAATATTCGTACTCTTTTAATCGAAAAAGCAATTGCTGCGATGGTTGCAGCAGGGTTACCAGAAGACACAAACCCAGCGGTAACGCAAAGCACACGCCCGCAATTTGGTGATTACCAAATCAATGGCGCGATGGGGGCTGCAAAAAAACTAAAATCGAACCCGCGTGAGCTAGCACAAAAAATTATCGATAACCTAGATCTTGCTGATATCGCAGAAAAAACTGAAATTGCAGGCCCTGGTTTTATCAATATTCACTTAAAGCCTGCGTTTTTATCAGCTAGCTTAAAAGCGGCAAATGAAGATGAAAAGCTGGCTGTTGCACCGCATGCAACGGCGCAAAAAGTGGTTGTTGATTACTCATCACCTAACCTTGCTAAAGAAATGCATGTAGGTCATTTACGTTCGACTATCATTGGTGATGCGGTTGTTCGTGCCCTTGAGTTCCGTGGCGATGAAGTTATCCGTCAAAACCACATGGGTGACTGGGGTACTCAGTTTGGTATGCTAATCGCGCACTTAGAAGATCAAATCAACCAAGGTGTTGATCTAGACAAAGTTGCACTAGCTGATTTAGAGACCTTCTATCGTGATGCGAAAAAACGCTTTGATGATGAAGAAGGTTTTGCTGATAAAGCGCGTGATTACGTTGTTAAATTACAAGGTGGCGACGCACACTGTGAAAAACTATGGAAGCTATTCATTGCGACTTCTGTGAAGCATTCTGAAGAAGTTTATAAGCGTCTAAACGTAACGCTTACATCCGATGACATCATGGCTGAAAGTGCTTATAACAGTGAACTTGCAAACATTATTGCGCTATTAAAAGGCAAAGAAATTGCGGTTGAATCTAATGGTGCACAAGTGGTGTTCTTAGATGAGCTTGCTAATAAAGACGGTGAGCCTTCAGTATTTATCGTACAGAAATCAGGTGGTGGTTTCTTATATGCCACAACTGACCTAGCAGCCTGTGATTACCGTTCAAACAAACTGGGTGCGGATCGTATCCTAATCTTCGTTGATGCGCGTCAAAGCTTGCACTTCAATCAAGTTGAGCTAACAGCACGTAAAGCTGGTTTATTACGTGATGAAACAAGTTATGAATTCTGCCCATTTGGTACCATGATGGGGGCCGACGGTAAGCCATTCAAAACTCGTACTGGCGGTACAGTTAAACTTGCAGACTTGCTAGAAGAGTCAATCACTCGTGCTGCAGCTAAACTTGCTGAGCGTGAGTCAGACTTAAGCGACGAAGAGCGTAGCGAAATAGCCCGTAAAGTCGGTATTGGCGCAGTGAAATATGCGGATCTTTCTAAACACCGCACTAGCGACTATATCTTCAACTGGGATAGTATGCTGAGCTTTGAAGGTGCTACAGCGCCTTATCTTCAATACGCATACACCCGCGTTCGCAGTATCTTCCGTAAATCAGGTATTGATGCTGCGTCATTAACAGCAGACGTTGCAATCAACGAGCCACAAGAAAAAGCACTCGCACTTAAACTTCTACAATTAGAAGAAGTACTTGATCTAATGATCAGCGAAGCAACACCGCACGTATTATGTGGATACCTATATGAACTAGCAAGCCTATACATGACGTTCTATGAGGCGTGCCCAGTCCTAAAAGAAGGCGTAGAGCCAAATGTACGTGACAGCCGTTTAGTGTTATGTAATTTGGTTGCTAAGACCCTGAAATCAGGATTGGATCTTTTAGGTATCGAAGTAATGGAGCAAATGTAATCACCGTCGTATTTTAACCTAATACTGCGTTGTCAAACCGACTGACCCTAATCACATACAAAACACGTATGCTCATAGGGATAAGTCGGTTTTCCGCCTTGTCTTAGGCTAAACTACTTAGGTGAACTCTGCCTCGTGTAGTTCGCTTTGAAAGCACTCCTACACTTGCATAACGTTTAAGAACTCATAGCTTCGTAGGTTGGGTAGAGCGCAGCGAAACCCAACAAAATTGATAGCTCAATAACCTTGATTAATCTTTAGCCGATAGCGTAGAGGGAATTTTATGAAACTTGAAGATATTCGCCGTGAATATTTACAGGATGGTTTATCTGAAGACATGCTTGATGCGTCTCCAATTAAGCAGTTTGAAAAATGGCTAGAACAAGCTGTTGCAACTAACTTACCTGATCCTACGGCGATGGTGGTTGCTACGGTTGATGAACATGGCCAACCTTCACAGCGTATCGTGCTGTTAAAGCATCTTGATGAAAATGGCTTTGTGTTTTTTACTAATACTGGCTCGCGCAAGGCGCAAGAACTTAAAGGTAATAACAAAATTTCCTTGCACTTTCCTTGGCATCATATGGAGCGACAAGTCATTGTGTATGGTGAGGCAAAACCATTACCAACAACCGCTGTGGCTAAGTACTTTTTATCGCGTCCAAAAGAAAGCCAATTAGCAGCTTGGGCATCTCAGCAAAGCCGTCCAGTGTCATCACGTAAGGTATTAATGGAAACATTTGCGAAAATGAAGCAAAAGTTTTCTGATGGTGAAATTCCATTGCCTGATTTTTGGGGGGGCTATTGCGTTGAGCCTACTAAAATTGAGTTTTGGCAAGGTGGTGCACACCGCTTACATGACCGGTTTATGTATCAACGCCATGCCGATGGCAGTTGGCTGTTTGGTCGTTTAAATCCGTAAATGCACTTCATCGATTCTCACTGCCATCTTGATTTTAGTGAGTTTGATGAGACTCGTTCAGAGCTCATCAAAGAGTGCAAGCAAGTAGGGATCGAACATTTTATTGTGCCGGGTGTGAGCTTGGCACAATCTACAGCACTTTTTTCTTTTGCTAAATCAGAGCCTAGTATCTCAGTTGCTTTAGGTCTACACCCTTATTTTTTATCTGATCACCAAGATCATCACCTTGCTGAGTTAGAGCAGTTAGCAAAAGCCCATTTAGGAAAATTTATTGCCATCGGCGAGTGCGGGCTTGATCGTAGTATCGACAACCTCGATAAACAAACATGGCTTTTTGAAGGGCAGATAGAGCTTGCCAACCAACTCGCTTTACCACTGATTGTTCATCACAGACAAAGCCATGATTTGATTACTCGCTCATTTAAACGCTGTAAACCAAAGTATGGTGGTGTTATCCATGCCTTTTCAGGCTCTGAACAACAAGCTCAAAGTTATATAAAACAAAATTTTAAGCTCGGAGTGGGGGGCGTTATCAGTTACCCGCGAGCTGCTAAAACTCGTAAAGTTATAAGCTCAATTGAGCCACAGCATTTAGTGTTAGAAACCGACTCGCCGTCAATGCCGCTGGCAGGCTTTCAGGGGCAGGTTAATACGCCACTTAAAGTGCGCAACGTATTCGCTCATTTATGTGAGCTCAAAGGCGTGACAGGTGATGCACAGCAGCAACTCGCTGCTGAACTTTACGATTCTTGCTCTGCGCTTTTTTTGATGTAACGGTTGATTTGCCAGAGTTTTAACCCGCGACCTAGCTGCCAAGTAAAAATACAGGTGATCACTAACATTAATAACACTTGGCGACCTAAATCATGAAAACTACTGTGGCTGGTCGCAATGGAAGCCTGTGTTAAATAGGTAATTGATACAAAACCAATAGGTCTTTCATCATCACTTATCACCGGCTCAACAAATGGCGTTTTGAGTTTACTGATACCCGGTGTTGAATCTGGTAATAAACCAAATGTGTGATGACTTTGCCAATTATCGCTGGCAGCAAGTTGAATTCCTTGTTGATCGTAAATAGTTGCAGCTAATACATACTCATCTTTAGCAATGTGATCGCATAAAGCATTTAACTCGGGTTTATTTTTTTCTTGTAGTGGGGTTTTGGCATTTAGTGCCATAAACTTGGTTAAGCTTATTGCTGTGCTATCAGCACTATCGTAAAGTAATTGGTGACTTTGGAAGCTACTATTCATGGCAACCCAACTTAACAGCACAAAGCAGGCTGTAGCCAAACTCAAGCGCACAAAGCGCTGGCGATAAGTGGCTGAAAAGGGAATTTTAAGTTGGTTATTTTTCATAGTCACCGTATACGTTACTGACAGCTTTTAATTTTGATGGTACAACATGATAACTTTAACAGCCCCTTGTGTGCGAGTGCCAAATGCACGACCAAGGACAGACATAAGTCTAATGTGGAGCCACTATGTCACAGCTTAGCTTAGCTGCTACACCTTCAGCAAATTTAGCAGAACAAATCAGCCTAAATTGTTGGTATAAAATTGAAAACAAACACCTTATTACAACAGACTTTACGCCAAAAGCAAACCAAGGCGTGTTTAGTGTTGCCTTTGGTAATGAGCTTAATGCAGAGAAACTGCTTACTATTAGTGATTTTTTAGCGTCACATGGATTAAGTAATTTATCGCTTTGTTGTTATCAACCAATTACAGATATACCTGTGGCATGGAGCTTTCATAGCGATGCTACAATTTTACTGAGCCCACTCGTATTAGTTGAGTTTGCCAAACAGTTAGGTATTCAACTGGTGCAACTAACTAATCCACCGACAGTGGATGAGCCAGGCTTATTGTTGATGGATATGGACTCAACAGCTATTACTATTGAGTGTATCGACGAAATCGCGCGTCTTGCTGATGTGTATGACGAAGTTGCCGCTGTAACCGCGCAAGCTATGGCCGGGCAGCTCGACTTTGCACAAAGCTTAAAGCAGCGTGTCGCGAAGCTTGAGGGCATCGATGTAGATTTAATTGACGGCTTAAAAGCGCGTTTACCGCTTATGCCGGGCGTGAGTGAATTATGCCAATACCTAAAAGCGCATAACTGGCATTTAGCAATCGCATCAGGTGGCTTTGTGCCTTTTGCAGAGCAAGTGCAGTCACTGCTTGGTTTAGATGAGGTGCATGCCAATACTCTTGAATTCAAAGATAATCGCTTAACGGGTAAAGTCATTGGCACTATTGTTGATGCTGAAGAAAAGGCTCGTGTACTTAAACGAATCGAACAAAAGCTGACTTTAAATAATCGTCAAACAGTTGCCATGGGTGATGGTGCTAACGATTTGAAAATGATGGCTGCGGCAGGGCTTGGCGTTGCTGTGCATGGTAAACCTAAAGTAGTTGAGCAAGCACAAACTGCAATTAATGAAGGTTCATTACTGCAAGTTGCTTACTTACTCTCTCTACCGTTAGATTACTCGCTTTAACCAAGTCGCTTTGCGTTTACTCATTTCCGTGATCAGCTTTTGGTCAATATCAAAATGGGTAAGCGCTTCTTCGGTTATATCAATTAAATCACCTACACCGGCTACTGCCCACAGCGCTTCTTCTAAATCTTTTGCTTTGTGCAATGCGTACTGACTAATATATTTAAGCTCATTCGCTAAGTAATCAATATCAGGTCGACCAGTACGTGAAACATATAAACGAAACACAAATACTAAATCGTTTTTCAGCGCTTTTTTCACAAATAAAGTTTGTGGTTTGTAGTCATCTTCACTGATACAGCGACTAGTAATTGCATCGCTAATTTCGGCTTGGCGCGGATCAAAGCGTAAAAATAAAGTAAATGGTAATGGCGGATCTTGGCGACTACGATCTTTTATTAACGGGGTGATCACCTCTGTAATTTGATCCGTCGATAAGAAACCATCGATGCTGGTCGTCTCATTTAATAACGCAAAGTTTTGCAGTAACACATGTAGTGGGCTTGGATATAAACCTTGACCAATTGCGCCAGCTTTAAAGTGAGCTGCTTCTTTATGTAAATAAAACGGAAATTGGCATACACTTTTGGTCACCATGTTTCTGAGTGCGGTCGATAACCCCGGAATCTTAGGCGTTTCTTCGCAGACACGTAATTTGTCTTTGTTGTTATCGATTAAAACAGTGAAAAACTTAATTGCCATATGTGGTAGGTCACCAATCCGATGGACTTTTAAGTTTACTGTTGTCAGTGATTTACTCACAGCCATCACTTCATAGGCAAGATTCGTCAAATCATGCTTTTTGGTAATTTTTTGCAAATCAGGCAAGTTTAACTTAATGATATCGCCTTTTTTGAACTCAACTGGTTGGTCGCATTCAATTTGCAATCCCATCACTGATAAGTCTCGGGTATGCCCTGTAATAGTTTGCTCATGGTGTTCAATGCTGACAGATGTTTTGTATAAGTAGCGTTTATGAGCTCTAAGGTTTACATATTCGAGCGCCACAGGCTCTAAATGAGGGGGCGTTTTGTGCTTACTGTGACCGAAAAGCTTGAGCTGGTTTACTGCATCTTTACTGTAATCAAGTTGTTGATATGTTCGTTGTTCAAACTTTGTACCAACCGAAGTTAAAATTAGTAGATATTTAACATCTTTGATCAACCCCTGCACTCGTGGTGTAGGTGGTTTATTTAGTTTTTCGATATTTTTGCTAGCACTGCTTGGCAGTGACAATGGAATGTAAGAGTCTTCCGGATGGCTTGGCATCAACTGTAGCTTAAAGCACTGCCAGCTGTCTTTTTGGCTGCCAAACCCGAGGAATAAATCTCTTAGGTGTGGTTGGCTTTCAAGCTCAGTTTTTGTAGCGGAATAATAATAAATTTTGCCCGCAGCCGTATGCGTGAAAGTATAAAGGTATTCTTCTTTTACTGCATCAGGTGAGCTAAGTAAGTGACCCAAACGCTGCTGATTAATAATACTGTATAAACATGACAACTTACGTTCATCACAAAAATAGCGCTGAATAAAAATATTATTCTCAGTGGTTAATGCAAGGCTAGGGTAAAGTTTGTCGCCTTGTAAGCTTAAAAAAGCATAAAACGAGGTAACGCGTGGAATATAGTATTGCTCGTAGCCTTTTGAGACAACAGCATCTAGCGTATTGTCTAAATTAACTTTATAGCGGCGTTTGTTGCCGTGGATAAAGCTTTCTAAAAACTCATCAAATTTTTCATTATTCTCAATAAAGGTGCGTTTTAAGCGTACATGATTGTATTCACGAGAGACCTTTTCTACCGCAACCACTTCGTATTGAATACCGTTTTTTAGGCCCAGTTCGAAGTCTTGCTCTAGGCCAACCAGGCGTAAACCAATTAATTGACCTTTTTTAACTGAGTAACGAGGCCCCAGCTTAATTTTGGCACCGCTTAAAGAAATATCTGAGGTTGATGCAGCAACTTTGCGGTCTTTATCAAGCTCAACGGTGATTTTAATTGAATAGTTCATCCGCTCTTCGCGGCGACTCTCGTAAGATGCAAATTTAATGACCTTGGCTGGCTGCTCTGCAGCTGTACTATCGTCGGTTAAAGCTTGTTCTGCAGCCTTTTTTTGCATTACTCGGTGATTATTTTCAGTGTTCATCACCGCTTCGTAAACGGCAAGCGTGTAACCACCGTGGCGTTTTATGGCATCCTCAAACACTTCAATGGCGGTATCGTCCATAAAGTGTTGCTTGCCGTCATATTCGTAAGGTTTCACTTGGCCGGTTACTTGACCACGTAAATCAATAAAGCGAGCTACAGGCTGAGATAAGCGCGACATTTCCATTTTGATCAGAAACTGCTCTGGCTTTGTTAAGCTAGCTGTCTTTGATTTAAACAGTTTATCGAACTGGGGAGTGCCTAAATGTGCCTTTAGTTCATCAACTAGGCTTTCATATTTAAGCAGAATGTCTTCAGCCATTTATAAAACCATCACCGTCTATCTAAAAAAGTAGGTATACTAGCGGGCTATTTAAAGCCAAAACAGTGTGACTACTTCTTTATTTTATTAGTTATTGTTATATGTATTCGCCAATTAAATGGCAAGCACTGTAAAGTTTTATTTGTAAGCAAAAACTGTGCCCTTAACTATTTCTTAATTAAGTGCTTAGCTAAATTAAGTACTTTTTAGGGGCAGGTTACAGCATGTTATCATTTGTGACTATAAATTGGCTCTAATTAAATCGCCTGAGTCGTATGTTTTACTTTAGCTATTATATGCTTGAAAATACAGAAATAGTCACAAATCAGCTACCAAAATAGGTAAGGCCGAATGGCAAAATCAGCAAAAATCGAATTTGTCTGCACTGAGTGCGGCATGAACTATCAGCGCTGGCAAGGACAGTGTAAGTGTGGAGCGTGGAATACGCTCGCAGAGTTTAAACCCTCAGCAGGGCAATCAAAACAAGCAGCAAGCCGCGCCGCTGTGGCAGGTTATGCCGGTGTCGTAAGCGGTGGTTCAAAGAAAATAAATGAAGTAGCCACAGCTGAGGCTGAAAAACGTCTCACTGAAATTGGTGAGCTAGATAGAGTATTAAGTGGTGGCGTAACCACAGGTTCAGTCAATATTATTTCTGGTGACCCAGGTGCAGGTAAAACCACCTTGTTGTCAGACTTGGTTGCACGTATGTCAAAGCTCATGCCGTCTTTGTACTGTACAGCCGAAGAGTCTTTATCGCAGTTTAAAAACCGTGTGAATCGCCTACGTTTAGATTACAACGAAGAAGAGTTGTATTTGCTTTCTGAAACCAGCGTTGAAGCTATTATTGAAGAGCTTGATAAAAATAAAATTAAGTTTGCGGTGATAGACTCAATTCAGGCTGTAGTAACAGAAACGGCAAATGGTAGTCCAGGTTCACCTTCACAGGTAAAAAGTGCAGCCCAAGCATTAACGCAATACTGTAAGCAAAATGATGTAACTATGTTCATCATTGCCCATGTAAACAAAAATAATGAAATTGCCGGGCCGCAAACGTTAGTACATATCGTCGATGCTTTATTACATATCGATACTAACGATGGGCAAATCAGAACGCTACGAGCTAATAAAAACCGTTTTGGTGATATCGACACTGTGGGTATTTTCAGAATGTGTGAGCGCGGAATGCTGAGTGTTGATAACCCGAGTGAAATCTTTTTATCTGGTTCTAGTACCGAGTCTCCGGGATCTGCTATTACTTGTATTCGTAAAGGTAACCGTAATTTACTTCTCGAAATCCAGTGCTTAACTACAGAAACAGAAGCTGAGTTTCCGCAGCGGGTGTGTGTTGGTTTAAACATGAACCGTATCAAGATGCTTACGGGAATTTTACGCAAACATACAAAAACAAAAATCTTTCATGACACCTTTTTTAACATTGTTGGTGGTTTAAAAATCGATGAATCAGAAACCTGTATCGATTTAGCATTAGTAACAGCGTTATTAAGCAGTTTGAACGAGTTTGTTGTGCCTCGCACAACTTGTATTATGGGCGAGCTAAGTCTTAATGGCGATGTTAGACCAATAGACAGCGGAGTACCCAGAGTTAAAGAAGCTGCCCAACACGGCTTTACTGAAATTTTTATTCCGCATCGCAATTACCATAAATCAATGGAAGGACTTGGAGCTAAGATCACGCCAGTGAAAACAGTGCATGAATTACTGTCGTTAATAAACTAAATACAATTTGATACACTGATAAAAAATTTACACCAATTAAAGGAAATATAATGAAGAAGTTAATTATTGCAGCGGTTGTTGCTGCGGCTGTCGGTGGCGTAGCTTACGCAAATTACGCAGCTACACAGGAAGTGAAAAAGGTGGTTGATAAGCAAATCAGTGCATTATCAACACAAAGCGGTGTAGATATTAAATACAGCGATATCTCAGCCAGTATTTTTGATAGTAGTATGCAGTTAACAGAAATCACTGTTTCGAACAGCCTGAGTAATGAGCAAGTTGCGACAATTGATAGTATTGATGTGTCGGGTTACGAAGTTGATGCTGTACCGCCGCACACAGGTTTTGTGATGAAAAACTTTCGTTTTAGCGATGAGTTTTTGGCACAGCTTCCTGAAAATTCAAATAACAAGCTAGCATCAACAAGTTATAACGTTGACTCATCTCTTGATTACAATAAAGATTCAGGCGATAGTGATTTTGCACTTAAAGTCACTGCGAATGAGGTGGCTGATGTTAATTTTAATCTAGGCTTGGCTAAAACCACAGCACTGATGGAAGCATCTTTGGCTGTTAGCCAGATGCAAAATGAAGCAGCTGACGGTCAATTAACATTAGAGCAGCAGTTACAACAGCAATCGAAAATGATGGCAGCATTAACTCAGTTAGAACCGCGTAGCATAAATATGTCGATTGCTGACGAAGGTGAGCTTAAAGCGGTATTTGAAAGCTTTTTAACTGCACAAGGAATGACTCATGAGCAATTTAAGCAAGTCGTTACCATGCAGTTACAACAAGTGCCTGTGAGTGAAGAACTTGCAACAGCGATTAGCAATTTTGTGAGTGGTTTATCGTCTTTTTCTGTGTCTGCTAAATTACCTGAAGGTAAAACCATGATGGAGATTAATCAGCAAATTCAAATGCTGATGGGTCAACCAGAAGAGCTTGCTAAATTTATTAACTTACAAGCAAGCGGCGAATAATCTCACACCACTTGTAAACTTAGCCTTAAAGTGATGAGTGATTAAGCTTGCTCACTTTAAGGTTGTTTTTTATCTGCATCACACCTTGGCTGTGCTCTAAAAACTTTTGTGCCAAAGCTCGCTGAAACCCTGTTTCTGTAATGCCTTTTAGTTCAACAGTATCACCATCAACAATTACTTGTAGGTTTTCAATTTGAAAATTTGGATTGCTCGTTAATTTTTGCAATGCCATTTGCTGTAGACGTGGTTGTGCCGATGTGCTGGTTGTTAGTACGCTGGTATTGGCGCTTACAGTAGTTGCGCAAGCAAGTAAAAACAAACAACTTAATAAAGTAAGTGCTATGGTTAATTTGAAGCGGCTCATACAATTCCCTCGTTAATCTAGTCTGCTGTGAACTATTGCTGAACCTGTTACAATTATTATTCCAAAATTTAACTAATTGATTTTTATGCTTTTATTTTTGTGTTGAGTATGTGAGGGTAAGAAAGTGTGAACTAATTACACACTTAATAAGTAAAAAAGGTAGGGCATAAAAATGCCGAGACAAACTCGGCATTTTTATAACAGTGTCAGTAAAACTATTTTTTCTTCTTAGTTTTAGACTTGGCTTTTTTCTTTGCCTTCATTTTTTCTGGATCTTTCTTCTTTTTGGATGGGAGCTTAGCTTCTTTATGCTGTGGCTCGAGCCCTTTGATAACTCGGCGCTTGAGTTTTTGTTCGATATAACGTTCAACTTTACCAACAATTGCTACGTCATGGGCTTCAACAAATGAAATCGCGATGCCTTTTTTGCCAGCGCGAGCGGTACGACCAATACGGTGAACATATACATCTGCGGTGCGTGGCATATCAAAGTTGATAACGTGACTGATATCAGCAACATCAATACCACGTGCGGCAACATCCGTTGCAACTAATATATTATTTCGCCCAGAGTGGAAATTCTCCATTGTCTTCATTCGTTTGTCTTGCGGCATTTCACCGCGTAACCAAGCAACACGAATGCCTTCGTTGTTTAATTCACCAATCAGTGTTTCTAGGCGCTCACGAGTTTTAACAAACACAATAGCTTTCTGAATGTCATCACCATTTAACGTTTCAACTAGCATTTTCAGCTTGTGGTTGTAGTCATCTGCAAGGTGAACCCACTGGTGAATTTTGCCTTTCTCTTTTCGTGATGATTCAGCTTCAAGTAGTGCAGGATCATTTAAGATACGCTCTGCAAATAACTCAACGCTGTCACCTTCAAGGGTGGCTGAAAATAAGAAACATTGGCGGCGGTTTCGCGCCTCATCACAAATGCGAAGCATTTCTTTACGAAAGCCCATGTCTAACATGCGGTCTGCTTCATCAAGGATCAGCACTTCAACGTTTTCGGCATGAAAGTTCTCTGTCTCGAGATACTCCATTAAGCGTCCCGGCGTCGCAATTAGAATGTCGTTATTGCTTTCGAAAATTTCTTTGTGGGTCCCGTAGTTTATACCTCCAGTCACAACGCCAATTTTAAGATGAGTTTGTGCTGCAAGTAATTCACATTGCTCATGAATTTGATACGCAAGCTCACGGGTTGGTGTCATGATCAAGACACGTGCAAAACCAGGTTCACGACGCGGGAAATCGAGCAAGTATTGAATTGCAGGGATCAAAAACGCGGCTGTTTTACCCGTACCAGTAGGGGCAGATGCCAAAATATCACGACCTTGAAGTGCTTCAGGGATCGCTTGTTGTTGAATACTGGTTGGCGTATCAAAACCCATTTTATTAATGGCATTTAACAGCTTGTTATCAATATCAAATTCAGAAAATTGCATAGAG
Organism: Pseudoalteromonas sp. NFXS39; assembly: GCF_040148775.1. Taxonomy (NCBI): domain Bacteria; kingdom Pseudomonadati; phylum Pseudomonadota; class Gammaproteobacteria; order Alteromonadales; family Pseudoalteromonadaceae; genus Pseudoalteromonas; species Pseudoalteromonas sp. NFXS39. The sequence continues at coordinate 84,298 of NZ_JAGDEC010000010.1, forward strand.
TGACATAAATAGAGGACAATTAAGCCTAATTATACGCGTTAACGCGGCTGTGGTGAATGAAAAGGTGAAAAAATGTCAGGCTTTGTGTTTAAACAATTTACAGTAACGCAAACACGCACTGCGATGAAAGTCTCAACCGACGGTATTTTATTAGGTGCGTGGGCTAATCTGAAAAGGGCTGAACGCATCTTAGATATAGGCACTGGCACAGGACTACTGGCTTTGATGGCAAAGCAAAGATCACCTGAAGCAAATATCAGTGCCATCGAAATTGATTCTGGTGCTTGCAGTGATGCTCGAGAAAATTTCGCCAATAGCCCTTGGCCTGATATTAGTCTTTTTCAAGGTGCGGTGCAGTCGTTCAGTGCTGTAAAGCCTTTTGATGCAATCATTACCAACCCGCCGTATTTTAATGCTAGCTTAAAAGGTGATAACGATGCTCGCAATACTGCTCGCCACACAGATGGTCTTAGCTTTAGTGATTTAATTGCGGCTTGTACTCGGCTTAGCCACGGCAAAACTGTATTGAATGTAATTTTGCCTTGCGTCGAAGCGCAACTATTTATTGCTGTGGCAGAGCAAGCAGACTGGTACTTAACACGTCATTGCTTGGTACGCACTACCGAGAAAAAGCAACCAAGTCGTAGCCTTTTGTTATTCAGCCAAAGCAAGTGTGAATGTGAAACAACGTCGTTAACGATACACGCAGCTGATGGTAGCTACAGCCAAGATTACAAAGAGCTATGTAAAGCTTATTACCTAAAAATGTAATTATACCTGTGGTTTTTGCATGGAAGGTGGCTGTAATTGCATAACCTCATCAAGTTGAATTTGCTGAACATACTCAAGCTTTAATAAGGCATCTAACACCGACTTACTGTGTGATTTTTCTATTTCAGCGCTGCAAAAATCAATAATATTAAAGCGGCGTTTGATCAACAGGCCTTTAATTTCTGGTAAAGGTTTTGTGGTTTCGATAAGAACGCGGGTAGTTGGGCAGGGATCGGCATAGCCTGAGCGCATTAACTTATTTAAATTGAATAAGTTGTCGTCAAGCCGACCCAGTTCAAGAGCGGCTTTAGCGCTATCAGGGATAAACAATGGCTCAGCAAAGCGATTTATTATTATATCACCTGCTGCGTTAATTTTGGTAACCTGATTACTGTCATAACTGACAATATCACCGGTAAGTAATGTAAATTGACTCATTGTGTTCCCTCGCAATGTGTTGTCTATTTCTGAAAATAGCAAAATGGTGTGTTTTACTAAGTCCTGATATAGTGCCAAAGTCTTAAGTTTTATACGAGTTTTTTATGATCCGTTTATCAATTGTTTTATTTGCCTTATTATTTTCTAAGCTGTGCTTTGCTGCTTTGACACCCGTGGGTCTTTGGAAAACCATTGACGAAGACACCAATGAAGCGAAATCTTTAGTGCGTATTAGTGAGCAAGATGGCGTGCTGATTGGCAGTGTAGAAAAAATACTTAACCCAGCCAAGCAAGATGCAATATGCGAAAAGTGTAAAGGTGATAAGAAAAATCAGCCTATTCTTGGGTTACAAATTATTGAAGGTGCTAAAGATGCTGGCGATGGTAGCTGGCAAGATGGTGAAATTCTGGACCCAAACAATGGTAAAACTTATACCCTAAAATTGACTCCAAAAGAACAGGGTAAGGTACTTGAAGTGCGCGGCTATATTGCTTTTTTCTACCGTAATCAATATTGGCAACGTGTTGAATAAAAATTAAAAAGCCAAGCAATGCTTGGCTTTTTATAAATAACAGGATGTTACAAGCTTTCGCTGTATTCAGTCATTACTTGCTCAACCCAGGTTGCAATACGGTCATCGCTCAGCTCGTATTGGCTGTCTTCATCAAGGGCTAAGCCTACAAACTGTTTACCATCTTCTGTGAGCGCTTTTGAGGCTTCGAATTCATAACTTGTATCGTTAGGCCATTTACCGAGCAAGGTAATACTCTGATCACAAATCTCATCGTGTAACATGCCAAGTGCATCTTGGAACCATTGACCATAACCTTGTTGATCACCCATTCCAAACAGAGCCACGGTTTTGCCGTTTAAGTTAACATCTTTAATGTCGTCCCAGATTGATTCCCAATCTTCTTGCAGCTCACCAAAGTCCCAAGTTGAGATGCCGAAGATAACGAAATCAAATTGCTCTGCATTTTTTAATGGCTCATCTTTGATATTGTGAAGGCTCACTATGTCGTGGCCAATAATATCGCGAATTTTCTCTGCTGCTATTTCTGTGTAGCAGGTTGTAGAACCATAAAATAAACCAATCTGCATCGTATTTATCACTGTGTATTTGCCTGATATGATAGGCCTAAGTTTACCGTAAGGTATAATCAATTGATACCTTGATAAGGATGAGAGTACGCGTGGCTGATAATAATTCACAAGCACAAAAAGGTGTAATGACAGCAAATAACGCCGAACATTTAGAGTTATTTTTAGATACTCTGTATCTTGAGCAAGGCGTCAGCGAAAATACATTGGCGGCCTATCGCAGTGACCTTGAAAAGTTTTGCCAATTTATAAAAGATAAAGACCTTCTTGCCGTTAGCTCAGATGATATCGAAGCTTATTTAGCTTACCGCGTCGATCTAGGGCTGAAGTCGCGTAGTACCGCACGTAGCATTAGTGCACTGAAACGTTTCTATCAGTATTTTGTGCGCGAAAAAATGATTGCAGATTCACCGATGGTAAACATTGCTCAACCAAAAGCTGGGCAATCATTACCGAAAACCTTATCCGAAGCCGAAGTAGAAGCATTGCTTGCAGCCCCAGACATAGAAGACCCTATGGGACTTCGCGATAAAGCCATGCTTGAGCTTTTATATGCTACAGGGCTTCGTGTTACTGAGCTGGTGGGGCTCAGAATGGAGCAAATTAATTTGCGCCAAGCTGTGGTTTTTGTAAAAGGTAAGGGTAATAAGGAGCGCTTAGTTCCCTTGGGTGAAGAAGCAATGTATTGGCTTGAGCAATTCTTAAAAGTGGGCCGTTCGCAAATGATAAAGCATGCCACTGACTTTGTGTTCCCATCTAAGCGTGGGATTGGTATGACGCGACAAACTTTTTGGCATCGCATCAAACACTATGCTATTTTGGCATCAGTTGAATCGCCGTTATCACCGCATACGCTCAGACACGCGTTTGCAACGCATTTGCTTAATCATGGGGCGGACCTAAGAGTCGTGCAAATGATGTTAGGTCACAGTGACTTATCAACAACACAAATTTATACCCATGTAGCGAATGAAAGATTGAAGTCGGTACACGAGCAACATCATCCACGAGCTTAGTGCAAGATTTTTAAAGATGTACCGGTCTATATAAAAAATGATCAGGATATAGGATATTTATGAAAAAGTTAGTTTTAGCCACAGCACTACTAGGCACAAGCTTAAATGTGTTTGCCAATGGCGTATCAACAACAGACGCTGCTGATGCTCCAATTATTGCTAAGTTTGCCGAATTAGGCGTAACCGTTAAGCAAATCAATCCAAGCCCAGTGGCAGGCCTTAAAGAACTAATTACTGACAAAGGCGTGCTGTATGCAAGCCCTGACGGTCAATTTCTTATGCAAGGAACACTGATTGACCTTAATAACCGAGTTAACCTAACAGAGCATGCACTGAGCGATGTACGTAAAGAAGGTATAGCTGAATACGAAGATTCGATGATCGTTTACAAAGCGAAAAACGAAAAGCATTCAATCACGGTGTTTACTGATATTAGCTGTGGTTATTGCCGTAAGTTACACCGTGAACTTGATGATTTCTTAGAAGCGGGTATCACAGTTAAATACCTTGCTTTCCCACGTGGTGGTTTACGTGGTAAAGGGTATCAAGATTTAATGAATGTATGGTGTGCTAAAGATCCTGCTGAAGCGTTAACAGAAGCAAAAGCGGGTGCAGAAGTAGCAGCGGTGCCTGGTTGTCACGCACCAATTGCAGAGCATTACCAACTTGGTCAAAGTTTTGGTATGTCGGGGACACCAGCAATTATTTTAGAAGATGGCACGATGATCCCAGGTTATCAATCAGCTGCGCAAATCAGCCAAGCACTTGATGCTTTACCAAAAACATCTTCATAACTGTTTTTTAAACGAAAAGGCCTATTTGTTGTAGGCCTTTTTACTTGCCTTTGCTTAAGAAGTACCGTTTCCGACATGGAAAAAATAATTCAAGCTCGTCCACGTGTTGATGATTCACACTTACCGCACCATTTACACCCTGTTATCAAGCAGATTTACGCGACTCGACAGGTGCAAAATGCTACTGAACTCGATAATAGCGCTGCGACATTACATGACTTTAAGCTGTTTAAAGACATCGACAAAGCTGTTGCGTTATTGCAAGAAGCAATTGCCGCACAAAGCCGCGTTTTAATTGTAGGAGACTTTGATGCTGACGGTGCAACCAGCACTGCAACTTTGATGCAAGGTCTTGCTATGTTTGGCTTAAAGAATCTTGATTATTTAGTACCAGACAGATTCAGCCTAGGTTATGGCCTAAGCCCTGCACTTGCAGAGCAAATCGTTTCTATGCAGCCTGAGCTTGTGATCACCGTTGATAACGGTATTTCATGTATTGATGGTATTGCTATAGTAAAGAAAGCTGGTATTAAAGTGCTGGTGACTGATCATCACTTGCAAGGTGAATCCCTGCCAGATGCTGATGCCATTGTGAATCCGAATCGTCATGACTGTCAGTTTCCATCGAAGTCGATAGCAGGCGTTGGGGTCGCTTTTTATTTGCTTATTGCTTTACGAAGCCACTTACGTGAGCAAGGGTATTTTCAGCATCAGCCAATGCCAAATTTGGCTGAGTTACTTGATATTGTAGCCCTTGGTACCGTTGCCGATGTGGTCGCTCTTGATGCCAATAACCGTACCTTAGTTCATCAAGGTTTAGCACGCATTCGCAGTGGTAAAACACGGCCCGGAATTAGTGCACTTATTGAAGTGGCAAATCGCAATGCAGGGCGTTTAAGTGCCAGTGACTTTGGTTTTTCATTAGCGCCACGCTTAAATGCAGCAGGGCGTTTAGATGATATGAGTTTAGGTATAGCCTGTTTGTTATCTAGCGATATAAATCAAGCACGCCGTATTGCCAGTGAGCTCGACAGCCTTAATCACGAGCGCCGTGAAATAGAGCAGGGCATGCAAACTGAAGCACAAGCTGTGCTTGACCGTTTAGCATTCAAAACCGAGTCCGTGCCTGATGCCATTTGTCTATACCAAGCTGATTGGCATCAAGGTGTGATTGGTATTTTGGCTGGTCGTTTAAAAGAAAAGTATCACCGTCCTACGATTATTTTTGCAGCTGGCGATAACGGCGAAATAAAAGGTTCTTGTCGTTCCATTGAAGGGCTGCATATGCGTGATTTGCTAGAGCGAGTAAATACTCTCTATCCGCATTTGATCAGTAAATTTGGTGGTCATGCTATGGCGGCGGGGCTGAGTATCAATGAACACTGTTTTAATGAGTTTAAAACAGTGTTTGAGCAAATGGTGACAGATACTCTTACTGAAGAGCATAAGCAAAGCATCTTACTTACCGATGGTGAGCTGCCAAATGATTGCTTTTCGATGGAGTTTGCCAATCAACTAAAAAATGCAGGTCCTTGGGGGCAGCAATTTCCTGAGCCAGTGTTCGAACATGTATTCGAAGTAATACAGCAGCGAATTGTTGGCGAAAAACACCTAAAACTGGTTTTAAAACATCAGTCTGGGCGGTTAGTTGATGGGATTGCATTTGGCGTGGATGTGCGTGCATGGCCAGATACCGAAGTGCGTTATGTAAAAGCAGCTTACCAACTCGATATAAATGAATTCCGTGGTAAATTTACCTTACAGTTGATTATTCGAGAGCTACAAAAAGCGACATAAAAATATCGTTATAATCGACATAAAAGGCTAATAAAACGCTCGGTTTTTTGTTAAAATCGGGCGTTTTTAATATTTGTAGATAATTTACCGTAATTATCGTCGATATCGGTGCACGGTAAATCAGCCATTTTGGAGTAATGTACATGTTTGAAGTGAATCCTGTGATTAATCAAATCAAGGAAATTCGCGAACGTACTGAACTGCTTCGGGGGTACCTTTGACTACCCTCTTAAGAAAGAGCGGTTAGAAGAAGTTAACGCAGAACTTGAAGATTCAGCCGTGTGGAATGAGCCAGAACGAGCTCAAGCCCTTGGCCGTGAAAAGTCGGCACTCGAAGCTATCGTAGAGACCATTGATAATCTAGTGGCAGGTACCGAAGATGTTGAAGGTTTAGTAGAGCTTGCAGTTGAAGCTGAAGATGAAGAAACCTTTGCTGAAGCAGAAGCTGAATTGGGCGATTTAAACGCACAACTTGAAAAGCTAGAGTTCCGTCGAATGTTCTCAGGCGATCATGACCAAAACGATGCTTACCTTGATTTGCAATCAGGTTCTGGCGGTACTGAAGCTCAAGACTGGTGTAACATGCTGTTGCGTATGTACTTACGCTGGGGTGAAGCAAAAGGCTTTAAAGTTGAGCTAGTTGAAGCAACTGACGGTGATGTGGCTGGTATTAAGGGTGCAACAGTGCGCTTTGTTGGCGAATATGCATACGGTTGGCTGCGAACAGAAACAGGTGTTCACCGTCTAGTACGTAAGAGCCCATTTGACTCGAGTGGTCGTCGCCATACTTCGTTTGCATCAGCATTCGTATATCCAGAAATCGACGATAATATCGAAATTGATATTAATCCGGCTGACTTACGTATTGACGTTTACCGCGCATCAGGTGCCGGTGGTCAGCACGTAAATACGACAGAATCTGCGGTTCGTATTACTCACATACCAACCAATACTGTTGTACAGTGTCAAAATGAGCGTTCACAGCATAAGAATAAAGACCAAGCAATGAAACAGCTAAAAGCGAAGTTGTTTGAACTTGAAATTCAAAAGCAGAATGCAGAGAAGCAAAGTCAAGAAGATGCTAAATCTGACATTGGCTGGGGTAGTCAAATACGTTCATACGTACTTGATGACTCTCGCATTAAAGATTTGCGTACAGGTGTTGAAAACCGTAACACTCAAGCGGTTCTTGACGGCGACTTAGATAAATTTATTGAAGCCAGCCTTAAATCTGGCCTATAACCACCAAGCTAAAAAAGAGCTAAAAAATGACTGATCAAATCCAAGACGAAAATAAGTTAATCGCTGAGCGTCGTGGCAAATTAGACGCAATCCGCGAAAATTGCCCAGCCAACGGTCATCCAAACCAATTCCGTCGTGAACATTACACGGCTGATTTGCAAGCTGAGTTTGGTGATAAATCGAAAGAAGAATTAGTTGCTGAACAACACGTTGTATCAGTTGCTGGTCGTATCCTTGCTAAACGTGGTCCTTTCCTTGCGTTACAAGATATGAAAGGCCAAATTCAAGCGTACGCGTCAAAAGATGTACAAAAAGAATTAAAAGCTAAATACGGTCAACTAGATATTGGTGACATCATCGGTGTTAAAGGCGCACTAAATAAGTCTGGTAAAGGTGACCTATACGTAGAAATGACTGAGTACGAGTTACTGACTAAGTCATTACGTCCGTTACCTGAAAAGTTCCACGGTTTATCTGACCAAGAAACAAAGTACCGTCAACGTTATGTTGATTTAATTACTAATGATGCGACACGTGAAACGTTCCGTATTCGTTCAAAAGTTGTTGAAGGTATTCGTCGTTTCTTAGCTGAGCGTGATTTCATGGAAGTTGAAACGCCGATGCTACAAGTGATCCCAGGTGGTGCGTCTGCACGTCCATTCGTAACACACCATAATGCACTTGATATCGATATGTATTTACGAATCGCACCTGAGCTTTACCTAAAACGTTTAGTCGTTGGTGGTTTTGAGCGTGTATTCGAAATCAACCGTAACTTCCGTAACGAAGGTTTATCTACACGTCATAACCCAGAATTCACGATGATCGAATTCTACCAGGCTTACGCTGATTACATTGACCTGATGAACATTACTGAAGACATGTTACGTACTGTTGCTACAGACGTACTTGGTTCACCAATTGTTGTAAACACAACTAAAGATGAAAACGGTGAAGTGGTTGATTCGGTAGAGTACGATTTTGGTCAGCCTTTTGCTCGTCTAACTATGAGCGAAGCTATTCTTAAGTACAACCCTGACTTCGATGCAGCGGTATTTAATGACCCAGAAAATCATTTTGAAGAACTTAAAGCATATGCGAAACAAGTACACGTTAAGATCCCTGAAAACTGTGTATGGGGCCCTGGTAAGTTCTTATGTGAAATCTTCGAAGAGACTGCTGAGCATAAGTTAATTCAACCTACTTTCATTACTGCTTACCCGTGGGAAGTGTCACCACTTGCACGTCGTAACGATGAAAACCCATTTGTGACTGACCGTTTCGAATTCTTCGTTGGTGGCCGCGAGTTAGCGAATGGTTTCTCTGAGCTTAATGATGCACAAGACCAAGCTGAGCGCTTTACGCGTCAAGTTGAAGAGAAAGATGCGGGTGATGATGAAGCAATGCACTTCGATGAAGACTACATCCGCGCATTAGAGTATGGTTTACCTCCAACAGCGGGTGAGGGTATTGGTATCGACCGTCTGGTGATGTTATTTACAGACTCACCAACGATTAAAGACGTGATCCTATTCCCACACATGCGTCCTCAAGCTGACTAATCAGCTAAAAGTCTTTAAAAACGCCGCTTTTTAGCGGCGTTTTTTTATCAGAAATTTCTGATTTTTATTACTCACAAATTTACTACTAAATTGTAATTAGCTGATCTAAAAAGAAATACCGAATTAGCCTTCAAATAAAGTTACTAGATTGTAAATTTTTTATACAAACCTAAAGTTGGATAGTGTTTTTTTTAGCCAAGATATGACATCATTGCGCCATATTCGTTCAACGCATAAATGGACTTAATTCTAATGACAAAAAAGCCTTCGCAGTTGCCAACAGATACAAATAAAAACGAGCATCAACGTGAAGATTTTTATCGTGCTTGTATAGCTGAATTTCAACAATTAGGTTACCAAGATCAATACCTCGCTGAATTAACCGATGAGCTGATCCCATTGACGGGTCTTGAGCCGTTGAGTGATAAAGAAAAAGTGGCGAAAGGATAAACAAAAATAAGTTGTTTTAGCTCGTTATGGACAATCTATAACCATCTATACGATTTTCCTTGAAAAGTGTTTGACATATTTCCTGAAATCTTTATTATACGCCCCACAAGACGGAGAGGTGGCCGAGTGGCCGAAGGCGCTCCCCTGCTAAGGGAGTATAGGGTTTGTAGCTCTATCGAGGGTTCGAATCCCTCCTTCTCCACCATTTTTTAAATGGTTTTCTTGTAAAGTAAAGAATGGGCGCATAGCTCAGCTGGATAGAGTACCTGGCTACGAACCAGGCGGTCGGAGGTTCGAATCCTCCTGCGCCCACCATCCTTTACTAAAATCAAAATGTGGGCGCATAGCTCAGCTGGATAGAGTACCTGGCTACGAACCAGGCGGTCGGAGGTTCGAATCCTCCTGCGCCCACCACTTTTGAAAAGTCTTAGTGAGACTTAAACTAACTAAAATAGAATGTGGGCGCATAGCTCAGCTGGATAGAGTACCTGGCTACGAACCAGGCGGTCGGAGGTTCGAATCCTCCTGCGCCCACCACTTTCTATACATTCATACTGCAATGTTCGAAAGTGCAAACCGACTAAATGTCGGTTTTTTTGTGTTTTAATAACACCGTCATTGCAAGACGTAAACAAGCAGAACCATTGCGGACGCGTAGCTCAGCTGGATAGAGTACCTGGCTACGAACCAGGCGGTCGGAGGTTCGAATCCTCCCGCGTCCGCCACTTTCTTCTGGAAAGTGACATAAACCGACGAAAGTCGGTTTTTTTGTGCCTGCAATTCGCGTAGGAGCTTGAAAACTCGATATAAACCTGTAGCAGCGATTTTATATCGCGTTTATTATCGCAATATTCGTAGCAGCGACTTCAGTCGTGAACATCACGCTTCCACTACACAAATTAAACCCCAACTCAAAATACAAAAAATACACCCAGTAGGCGTGAAACTTGTTTCGCGCGCATCGCGCATTAAGATAATGTCGCTCCAAACGATGAACAATACTCCTTCGAGACGATAGACTTTAATCGTTAAATTATTTTTTAAGCCAGCGTCTTATAGGCAATAAAACCGAGTTAATTTGCTTCATGAAGAAATTGTGTTAGATTTAATAAAATATTCCAAAAAAAATAACAAGTGGGAATTTTATTTTATGTATGCGAAAGGTGCATATCAAAAACGGCTGGCTATAAGTTGCGGCTTGATGCTTTTGACTGGTTGTGAAGCGAACACAGAAAAAACCCCATTAACCGACCAACAATACTTTGAGCAGGTAATGTTAGCTCCCGCTATTTTGCCAAAAGATTTAAAAAATACTGGTTGCTTATCACTGGAAGGTGAAAGTCAGCAGCCAGGCTATAAATCAGCAACTGAGGTTAATTATCAACAGGCAGGTTGGCAAAACAGAGTGGCGGCCGATTGGCAGTATTTCTTAGCCTCTGAGCAGCCAGGTAAATTTCTATTAATAGATTATCAAGTACAGGCAGGGCAGCTAGCCTATCGCTATTTAAGTGATGGCAGCCATAATGAATTGTATGAGCCTTGGAGCTCATCAAAAATTCAAGCATTTAGCGGTGCGCTATCTAAAGTAAGACAAACCCACCCAGAGCTTGGTGCAACGCTCTATGCAGGTGATACAGCGCTGGCAGATTTGATCAGCAGTATTAATAGCTATGAAGCATTTGGTAAAGCCGATGGCAACTCAAATGCTATTGCCAGTTATTTTGTGAATGTGGCAGGGCGAGAGTACTTACGTGGACTTTTTAATGATGGCTGGCTCAAACTACAGGATGAGCGTTTGTTATTTAACGGCGCATATGGCTCAGAGCAGTTTATGCCATCAGACGAGTATTGGCATAACCCTGCAAATAATGAGCTTGATGCAAAAGTCGTTCATTATATAACAAGCAGTGATGATCCCGGCTATTTAGGATATCGTTGCGACAGTTGTGGCTTAACGGGCAACAAAGCAATGACTACACTTGCTCAAGCTGAATGGTTAAAGCGCTTGGTTAGTCACCAGCGTGAGCCAAGTACACAAATGCCTTATTTACAAGCAAGTGATGTTGATGTGCTACTTAACGGCACAGGTCATACCTACGAACAGGCTCAAGTAGGCGGCATGATGGTAGGTATCAGTCATATTGTTACAAATGCGTTGGCAGATGTTATTGCGCCAAATGATAGTCGCTCTGCAAAAGAGGTGCTCGATAGCGCAACCAATGGGCAGTGGCGTGTATGGCAAAAAATTGGTTGGGGACCAAGTGAAACGCGCTCCACCACAGAAGCCGTGATGCTGGCACATGTGTGTCTAGGAAATTATCAAGGTGGGCGTGAGTTTACATTTAGTGTACAGCAGTCAACTCAGGGGGCTGACGAAGCCAATTTGCCGACAGTCGGTAAGCAAATGCAGCAAAAATTGCAGCATGCTTTTACAAAATTATTAGATTCACGCTTTCAATAAGAATTAAGGTACAGCTATGCGTCGTTCAATTATCGCTTTATCAATTACTTTAGGTGTTGCCTTTAGTGCACCCATGCATGCCGAAGGTTGGCAATCAGATGTTATCGGGGTCACGCAGTCACAGCTTTCTCCTAGCTACTGGTTAGCGCAAGGGTCATCGGCAAAAATGATTATGACGGAGGCTCAAATTGCTGCCTTCAACGAAAAACTTATTAAAGATAATAAATACATTGTTGATCCACTGTCTTTCCAAAAATCGCTCAGTAAAGACGAGCTAACAAGTGCCATCCACTCTGCAAGTGCAATTCCAAAAAGCCCGCGTTTTTTTACCGATGGCCGACAACTCACTGCGAAAGATTTTGCTAAATATCAGGCTAACTTAAATCTTAACAAAGTCGCAGATACTAATAAGGTGCGTTTTGCAGTGGTAGTTAAACGTACTGCATTACGTACATTTCCAACTTGGGATCGGGTTTTAAATAGTGGCCTTGATCAAGACTTAGATCGCTTCCAAGAAAGTGGCATGTTCCCGGGTGAGGCTGTGGCTGTATTACATCAAAGCGCAGATAAAAAGTGGTTGTTAGTACGTGCTTACAACTACTTAGCATGGGCACCTGCCGAAGATCTTGCCTTTGCTGATGCGGATAAAATAAAAGCTTATCGTGAACAAGATAACTTCTTGGTTGTTACAGGTGCAAAAGTAAATACTGCTTATGTGCCAAACGATGAAAGCCGCTCAGAAGTGCAACTAGATATGGGGGTACGCTTACCCTTAGTTGATCGTGAGAAAGTACCTTATTTGCTAAACGGCCAAAATAGCTATGCCAGCCATGTTGTACAGTTACCTACTCGTGATGAGCAAGGTCAACTTGTAATTAAACCAGCGATGATCAGCAAAACTGCCGATGTAAATTTAGGTTACTTAGACTACAACGAGCAAAATCTAATTAAACAAGGCTTTAAGTTTTTAGGTGAGCGTTATGGTTGGGGGCATGATTACAATGGCCGCGACTGCACCGGGTTTGTTGGTGAAATCTATAAAAGCTTTGGCCTATTAATGCCGCGTAATTCAGGGCAGCAAGGCAGTAGTGAATACGGGCAAAATAATCGTTTTGATAAGAATACCGCTGCGGATGCCAAGATACCAACGGTTAAAAATATGGCGATTGGCGATCTGATCTATATTCCTGGTCACGTGATGATGTACTTAGGGGAGCATCACGGCGAGCCGTATGTTATTCATGATGTCAAAGGATTAGGTTACAACAAAGGCGATGGCAGCTTTTATAGTAGTGCCTTGAATGGGGTGTCTGTGACACCTTTATTGCCACTAAGATTATCTCAAGAAACCAGTTATTTAGACCGTGTTTATAACATTAAGCGTATTCGCTAGAGGCCGATATGAAAATTAAAGCTGTTCGCTTTGCAAAGCTCAAAGTGCCGTTAGTTACCCCATTTAAAACAGCACTGAGAGAAGTGAGTTTTATCGAAGACTTAGTGGTTTTAATCGACACTGAATGTGGTCAAACTGGCTATGGCTCAGCGGCCTCAACACCGGTTATCACTGGTGATACCCATCAAGGGATGATAGCGGTCATTAAGCAGTTTATTGCGCCTAAGTTGGTGGGGCAAGAAATTGAAAACATCAACCAGCTCACTCAAATTATTCAATCAACCGTGGTTGGCAACAGTAGCGCAAAAGCCGCCCTAGAGCTGGCTGTGTACGACTTGTGGGGTAAGCTCTATCAAGCACCTTTATATAAGTTACTTGGCGGCGGTAAGTCAGAACTTAAAACGGATATTACCATTAGCGTCGATAACATAGATAAAATGCTCAGTGACTGTCAGCTAGCCGTTGAGCAGGGCTTTGACGTATTAAAAATAAAAATTGGCAATAACCTTAATCAAGATATTGAACGTGTCAAAGCAATCCACGCGGGCTTTGCTGCTAAGGCGCAATTACGTTTAGATGTAAACCAAGGTTGGAATGCCAAACAAACTGTGTTTGCATTACAACAACTTGAGCAAGCTGGCGTGGTGTTAGAGTTAGTTGAGCAACCAGTAAAAAGCAGTGACTTTCAAGGCCTCAAATATATTACTGAGCGGGTGAATACACCGATTATGGCTGATGAAAGCGCCTTTTCACCTAAGCAAGTAATCCAGCTTTTAGAGTTGGGAGCGGTTGATATTATCAACATCAAGTTAATGAAAACGGGCGGTTTAAGCCGGGCAATTGAGATTGCTAACATCACAGCCCAATATCAAGCTGAATGTATGATTGGTTGTATGCTAGAGGGCAGTATTGCTGTCGCAGGGGCTGCACATTTAGCTTCTGCCAAAGCACAACAAATCAGTAAAATTGACCTAGATGGTCCAGCTCTTGGTCAGTATGACCCTGTACAAGGTGGGGTTGAGTTTATCGGCCCTCAAATAAGCTTATCGGATAAACCAGGTCTTGGTATTGAATCAATAAAAGGGCTTGAACTAATAACAAACGGAGTATGGCCAGCATGAAAAAACTAGTTAGTCTTATTGCAGCTATGAGTTTAACGGCTTGTGCAAGCAAAGAGTCACCTAAACCTGTTATTGATAACAGTCATCAGCAACTCGTGGTGGTGGTCGCTAATGACAGTGATGCTATTGATGCCACGCTGTATCGCTTTGAAAAAGACGCCGGTAAATGGCAACAACAAGGCGAACAACATGCGGTAGTACTTGGTCGTACCGGTCTTGCTTGGGGAGTGGGGCTGCACCCTGCACAACCAGGTCAGCAAAAACAAGAAGGGGATGGTAAAGCGCCTGCTGGTATTTTTGAGCTAGGTACTGCATTTGGGTATTTAGATTCATTACAAACGAACCTAAGTTATCAAGCAATGACTGCAAACGATTACTGCATTGATGTGAAAGGCTCGCCTTTTTACAATCAACTGGTCGACAAAACACAAGTAGGCGAAGACGCAGTAAAAGACTCTTCAGAATGGATGCGCCGTGATATATACAGCCAAGATAATTTGTATAAAAAAGGCATCGTTGTTAAGCATAATCCAAGCAATATCAATGGCGCGGGTAGTTGTATCTTTATGCATTTATGGCGTGCGCCTAGCAAGCCTACAGCTGGTTGTACAGCAATGACAGAACGCAATATGGACGCTTTGCTTGCTTGGTTAGATGAACGTAAAAAGCCTTTATTAGTCAGCTTGACCAAGGCGCAATATCAACAAAAGCAAAGTCAGTGGCAATTACCTAACTTAGCTGAATAAAAATAATAAAATAAAAGTATTTTAATTCTGTCATAATGATGGAATAATATATTCCATTGAGGTTTGGGTTAGGATAATAAATGAGTGCAAATTACGCTTTACTTGATTGGCTAGTATTCGCAAGTTACGGTGCAATTTTATTGCTAAGTGGCTGGTGGTTTAATCGCAAACGCGCTAACTCAAGCCAAGATTTTTTTCTAGGCGGAAATAGTATGCCAACTTGGATGGTGGCTATTTCTGTTTTAGCTACCTCACAATCTGCAGCAACCTTTATCGGTGGGCCAGATCAAGGCTATCAAGGTGACTTTTCCTACATAGCCACTAATATCGGTGCGTTTATTGCCGCCTTTGTCGTATCGGCATTTTTAATTCCAAAGTTCTATCAGCAAAAAGTATTTACGGTTTATGAGCTACTAGAAAAACGCATCGGTCCAAAGGCAAAGCGTCGTAGTGGCTTGATGTATTTATTTGGCCGTGTGTTTGCCAGTGGTGCGCGTTTGTACATGGCGGCCATTGCCGTGGCGATGATTTTATACGGAAATATAGATGCAGACAGTGTGGTTATAGCTACTCTGGTGTTAGCACTTGCTGGCTTGCTTTATACCTTTTTGGGGGGGATTCGCAGTGTTATTTACTCAGACGTGTTGCAAAGTATTGTTTACGTGAGTGCTGCTATAGCGGTCATATGGAGCTTACTTGCCGTTATTCCTGCTGATTTTTCGACTATTATCGCAACACTCAATGAGCCAAGCCCAGGTGCAGATTCTAAACTAGCACTGTTTAAATTTGATTTAGATTTTGGCCCGTCTGGGGTGTTTAACATGGCCTCTGTTTTAACAGGTTTTGTACTTTTAAACATCGCTGCATTTGGATTAGACCAAGATATGACGCAGCGTTTATTAACCTGTAAAAGCTCTAAAGAAGGCAGTAAGGCGTTATTACTATCTGTAGTGATGGTGATTCCCGTTATGGCTATTTTTATCTTTATAGGTTTTCTGCTTTATATTGTTTATCAGCAACCTGCATTGATGAACAGCGAGGCAGGCCAAGCCGTTGTACAAGAGTTTAATGGCGAAAAAATCACAATCTTTATGTACTACGTATTGAACGAAGTACCAGCAGGAGTTAAAGGTTTGGTGAGCGTTGGTATTATTGCTGCCGCTATTTCTACGTTGAACTCAGGGCTTAGTTCGATGTCTTCAGTCATCGTACAAGATATCTATCGTCCGTATTTAGAAAAACATAATAAACAAGTTAGTGATCATCACTTTGTCAAAGCAGGTCGTGTCGGTATGGCAGTGGTGAGCCTTGCCTTAGCGCTAATGGCTATTCTTTGTTATTTCTGGCAGCAATACAGTGATATGCCATTATTAAAATTTGCTTTAAGTGTGATGGTGTTCTCGTACAGTGGCTTGTTAGGTGTGTACTTTACGACGTTGTTCACCAAACGTGGCAGTGAAGGCTCAGTGTTAGCTGCGCTGATAGCAGGTTTTATGGTGACCTTATTAATGCAGCCATACATGATTGACTGGTTACTACCTGAGACAATGCGTTTTTACCTAGGATTTACTTGGCAACTGTGTATAGGCACTTTGCTTGCGACACTTGTGTGTTGCTTTGGTAAATCATCGAACGAGAAGAGTGCATAAATGGCAGTTCGCTATATTCTAGCCATTGATGGTGGCGGCACTAAAGTGTTAGCTGAGCTTAAGGAGCTGGCAAGTGATGCTGTTTTTCATGCTCAGGCCGGTTCGGCGTCAATTTCGAATGATCTTGATTTAGCGTTAGAAAATATTGTTAAAGTGACCCGCGATGTATGCCAGCAAAGTGGTGCAGAGCCAAGTGAAATCGTCACCGTTATGGGGGTGGCTGGTGGCTCATCGGTAAGCCTTGCTGAGCAATTAAAAGTGATGCTTAAACTGGTGTACGAAATTGAATTTGCCAGTTTGCAAATCACCAGTGATGCAATTACTTCATTATATGGTGCAAACCTTGGCGAGCCATGTGTAGTTATTGCACTTGGCACAGGTGCTGTCGGAGCAAGATTAAATGCTCAAAAGCAAACAAAGTTGGTTAGTGGCTGGGGCTTTACTGTTGATGATTTTGGCGGTGGTGCCCGTATAGGTCTTATGGCTGTGCAGCAATTATTAAACGATATAGATATTTATGATTTACCAAAAAGCCGATTAACGATTCGTTTGAGTGAGCAGCTAGGATGCACTCGACAAGCAATTAGTAGTTGGCTTAAACAAGCAAAACCTGCGGACTATGCAGCATTTAGTCCTTTAGTGTTTAGCTTGAAAAATGACTGTAAAGCGGCAAGTAGTGTATTAACAGAGCACACTCAATCGGTAGTTCAGTTAATTAATAAAAGCCGAGGAAACTCACTATTACCAGTGATTTTAATTGGTGGTTTGGCGAAAGTTAGCCAACCATTATTGCCACTTGCTTTACAAAACGAATTATCTCCTTGCAAGGGAGATTCATTAACTGGTGCTGCGATTTTAGCAGCAGAGCATTACCATGACATTATTGAAAAAGGACAACCCAATGAGCCCTGAGCACGTATTTAAGCAACAGCGTGAGTTACTCGAAGAGTTAAACGGCATTGTCTCCGAAGGACAAAACCCAGACACTTTGGATATCGATCTGCTCAGCTCCACTGAGATCCTCACTAAAATCAATAATGAAGATCACAAAGTGGCTGAGGCGGTTAAATTAGTTATCCCGCAAATTAGTGAAGCGGTAGACCACGTAGTCGAAGCCTTTCAAAATGGCGGTAGGTTGATTTACATTGGGGCAGGCACTAGTGGTCGTTTAGGGATTTTGGATGCGGTTGAATGTGCTCCTACCTATAGCGTGAGCGATCAGCAAGTGTTGGGTATTATTGCCGGTGGTGACACTGCTGTTAAGAAGGCTGTTGAAGGTGCTGAAGATAGTACGACACTTGCCGTTGAAGACTTAAAAAATGTTAATTTAACCAGCAAAGACGTGGTGGTTGGCATTGCTGCCAGTGGCCGTACTCCTTATGTTTGCTCGGCAATTGAATACGCTAAATCACTCGGTTGTGTGACTGTGGGTGTCACATGTAATCCAAATTCAGCAGTGATGCTTTTACCTCAAATCGGCATTTGTCCTGTTGTTGGAGCTGAAGCCGTAACTGGCTCAACACGAATGAAATCTGGCACTGCGCAGAAACTCGTACTTAATATGCTAAGTACAGCTAGCATGATCCGCACTGGCAAGGTGTATAAAAACCTGATGGTTGATGTGAATGCTAGTAATGAAAAACTATATGCTCGTGCTATTCGTATTGTTATGCAAGCAACAGACTGTACTCAGCAGCAAGCTGTTGATGCATTAAAGCAAGCAGATCAAAGTGCTAAACTTGCTATTTTAATTGTGCTAACAGGAAAACCTGCGCCTGAAGCAAAACAGTTACTTTCAAAAGCCGGCGGCTTTTTACGTAAGGCGGTTGAAGAATAATGCGTTTTTTAGCTGTTTTACTCGTTAGTTGTTTCGCGCTTTTAGGTTGCCAAGAAACGCCTGTACAAGCACCTGAGAAAACCCAGCCTTTGCAAGTGGGGGCTGCTAATTTTCAAGCCTACGTTCCAGCACTAAAAGGTAAACGTGTCGGGTTAGTGGTTAATCAAACATCAGTCGTTAATGGTCAACATTTGGTTGATGCATTACTGGATAGAGGCGTTGTCGTTAGCAAAATATTTGCCCCTGAGCATGGCTTTCGCGGCGATCATGACGCTGGAGCTCATGTTAAAAGCACAGTAGATGCTAAAACTGGCATCGATGTTGTATCGATTTATGGCAGTAACAAAAAACCAAGCCCTGAGATGCTTACAGATTTAGATGTCATTATTTTTGATATTCAAGATGTCGGTGTGCGTTTTTACACTTACATCAGCTCAATGCACTACGTGATGGAAGCCGCTGCTGAAAATAGTAAAGAGGTTGTGGTACTAGACAGACCAAACCCGAATATTGCCTATGTTGATGGACCTATCCTTGACCCACAATTTCGTTCGTTTGTTGGCATGCACGAAATTCCTGTTTTGCACGGTATGACAGTGGCGGAACTTGCTCAAATGATTAAAGGTGAAGGCTGGATAAATGATGCTAATAAGCTTGAACTAAGCGTTGTGCCCGTTGCGAATTATGACCGTACTATGGCTTATGAGCTACCAATAAAGCCTAGCCCTAACTTACCGAATGCACAGTCAATTGCGCTTTATCCATCACTATGTTTCTTTGAAGCAACACCCGTGACTATTGGTCGTGGCACTGACTTTCCGTTCCAAGTGGTGGGCTATTCACCAGTAAAATTGGGTGAATTTAGTTTCACGCCAAGGGCGATTAAAGGCGCTTCAATGAACCCTAAATTCAAAGGAGTTGAAGTATTTGGTCAAGACTTACGAGATGCTGATATTCATGGCTTAGATTTAAGTGTGTTTATTTCGGCATACCAACAGCTGAGCGCGAATGATCAAGAATTTTTTGAACGCGCTGACTTTATGGACAAACTTGCAGGCACTGATAAATTGCGTTTAGCCATTGAAGCAGGCCAAACTGAGCAGCAAATAAAGCAAAGCTGGCAAGCCGATTTAAGTGCTTTTAAACGCAAGCGAGCCCCATATTTGCTGTATCAATAATAGCTAGATAACTAGATAAAAAAGAACGAGGCGCTTGCCTCGTTTTTTAATATCTCTAAAAATTAATTGTGGTATATTCAGGAACTTGTTTTCATACCAATTTGCTTAATTCAATTATGTATTATTACGAGTTGGTATCATTAAGGATATACCATGAAAGCTTATTTAAGCATTGCCGTACTTGCTTTACTAGCTGGCTGCTCACAACTCCCTAACACTTCAAAAAGTAACTCAACCGATGTACTCGACCTTCGTGATGATAAAAACGCAGCAGAGCAGTTGTGGACACTTAAAAATGCAACAAAGCCTAACTACCCAAAAGCAGCTTTAATATCTAAGCAGACGGGCTGTGCGCGCTTTGTAATTACCATTGATAATCAGGGTAATACCACCGATATTCGTTTTGTGGAGAGCTTCCCAGAAGGGCTGTTTGTCGATGTATCGCGAGAGTCGCTTAAAAGTTGGCAGTGGCAGGCAAGTACAAGTAACAGCGAGTCGCAAGCGATTATTCGCACTGTGCAGCTCGACTACTTTATGAAAGAAGCGACTAATTTAGCTGCGGCAAAAGCATTTTGTACAATTTAAGCTTTTGGCTTTTACTTTTTTCAGGCATAAAAAAAGGGCCGCAATAGCGGCCCCAACAGGATAAATTAACTTAGAACTTGAAGTTAAACGACAGCTGCACGCGACGTGGGCTGTAGTAGTTACGATATTCACCAAAGGTTTCTGACGAGACATATGGGTTATTGTTGTAACCTGTTTGACGGTCAAATACATTGAAGATATCAGCACGGAATTGTAGTTCCATGTCACCTGAGAACTTAAAGTCTTGGGTGTAGTTTAAGTCAAGTTGCCAATGGCTTGGGCTACGACGACTGCCTGCAGGCTCGCTGTAACGCGTTGTGCCATTTGAGTAACCGTAGATTGAACCATCCCATGCTTCCCAAGGTTTACCCGACTGGAATACAAAGTATGCACCAATGTTTGCATCCCATGGCACTGTATAGTAACCATAGACTTTTACTTTATGCGGTTTATCACCTGATAATGTGCCGTATTTGTAATCCCAAGGGTAACGACCACGGCCATCACCATAGTTTGATGAACCAATGAAGGTATTCGCATCTGTTGTTGCTGTGGTGTTATCTTGGTCGAAGTTACCGTAGTAATGACTCCAAACATAAGAAGCATTGATATAGCTGTTTTCACCTAGGTATTCAGCTTCGATGCTTGCTTCCCAATATTTAGTCTCGCCGCCATCTACTTCGGCAATAACATAAGATGAACCACCAATTTCATCGCGGATTTCAGCGAGGTTATCGACATAAAGGCCTTTGTCTGCAATATGTTGTGGTACGCCATCAGCATCAACGCCAGAGTAGTCAGTTAAGCGGGCATTGTTTGGCATATCTTCCCAGAAATGCGATGCCTTACGGTGACGAACATGAGCACGTAATACTAAATCAGAACCCACATATTTAGTGGTACCAAGTGTAAACTCTTTGATTTGACGAGGCGTTAAATCATCAGCAAATACTTTACCAGATGAACCTTGACGTGGTTCTGCGTAAATTACTTTACCCGCTTCATCAAATTCAACTTCGATTTCGGCACGGGTATTACGGTCCCAAGAGGCGGCACGTGCAAGTGAGCTTGCTTCAGGGTTATACATTGAGAAGTTAGCAAATACAGAGTCTTGATCTGCATAATTCCAATTCACACCTAAACGAGGCTGGATCATATCAGTCCAATCTGTTTGATACATTTCGTATTTTTCGCCTGGTGCTAACTCATAACCAGAGAGGGTACCAGATGCCGATTTAAGACCTTGACCATACCAAGTATCGCGGCTCACAAGCACACCCACATTGTAAGTCCAATCACCTACTTCAATGGTGTCGTTGATTTCGAAATTCAGCGTTTCCATTTCTGAGTTAATAGCAGAAACCGCATCGCCACCTGCTACTAAGCTCATTTGTTGCACGCGAGCACGGTAAATAACCGGCGCAGAGCTGCCTTCTTCTAAGCTTTCATCTAGGCCGCCAACATAAGAAATTCTACCCCAACCATTTGAAAGGCGAGACAGTACTTCTTTACTTTCTTTCCATTCACCACCTAAATGTAATGTATGGTAACTATCGCCCCAGCTAAATTCATGTTCTAGATTTAACTCAAAGCTATCACGGTAAAAGTCGATATTATCGTATTGGTAATACGCACCAACACCGCCGCCACCTCGCATTTGCCCATCTTCGGTATAACCGTATTGTGCAATTAGTGGTGCAGCGCCTGCATTATATGCAGCAATTTGCTCTGCTGTGTAGTTATCATCAGCATCTAATAAGCTTGGTACACTGAAGTAACCCATTTCAGTTAGATTACTTAAGTCAAGTTGACCCGTTAACGATGGTACTACAGATAGTTTTGTATCCGGAGTGGTACCAGACTCTATCTCTAATTTACTGTATTGGAATGAAAGAGTTGTTGCATCACCTAAAAGCCACGAACCATCTAAGGTAAAGATATCTTGGTCGGCTTCATCACCCGCAGAAACACTATCAGTTTCGTAAGCGCCAACAGAGCGACCTTCGATAGTTTTTTCTGAGGTACGCTGTGAAATATTAAGTAAAATATCGTCAGTAGGTGCCCAGGTTAACTTACCAAAGTATTCATCTCGGACATTTTTATAGTCTTTTACTTCACCATAGGCTGTATCTTTATTAGTACGAGTTTCTTCAGGACGATAATAAGATGTATAAAAATACAAGGTATCTTCAATAAGCGGGCCGCCTAAACTTGCTGTTAACCAGCTTTTATCTAGCTCATAGCTTTCTTGACCTGTTGGTGTTGCCACTAAACTCTTAGGTTGAACTTTGTATTCAACATTGCCGTGGAATTCGTCAGTACCTGATTTTGATACAGTGTTGATTGAGAAACCACCTGAGCGGTTAAAGCCAACGGCTTTTGCACCACCGCGGTCCATAGTAACGTAAGCAACGTCATGGGTTGATGGCTCAGATGCTAAGTTACCAAACATTGGGAGTGAAACATCTACGCCGTCAAAGCCGTAAGAGTTATCAACACCCGAACCACCTGCTGATGGACCAAGCGTTGCATTTTCTGATAGCTCAACACCCGGAACAAGTTTTAGTAGGTCACGGTAATCTTGACCAACTGGCACGCTGTTGATTGCTTCTTCGCCTAATGAGTTAGTCAGTGCAGACTTACCTTGGCGGAATAATTTACTGCCAGTAACTGTAATGACTTCAACGTTTTCGTTAGCACCGCCCATAGTGACATTTAAGCTTGATGTTTGCTCAAGTAAAACGTCGACAGTCATGGTTTGAATTACACCGTTTTTATCAGTGAAAGTCAGTTCATAAGTACCTGGTTTTAATTGCGGTAAGTCGTAGCTGCCATCTTCTCGCGTAACGACTGTACGTGGTTTTGGCATCACATTACTTTTTGCTGTAACTGTGATCCCCGCCAGTGACTGCTGCGCTTTAGGTGATGATACTTTACCTTTGATCCCGCCGGTTAGATTTGCAAAGGCTGGCGCGCTGGCTAGAGCTGCGGCCATAACAACACCGGTGAAGGCTGTTTTCTTTGCGCGAAGTGCATTGCTTGTCGCTTTTGCTATATAGCTCATTGCGAGTGTGGATGCATGTTGTTTCATTGTTTCCCGTCCTTATATTTATATGCTTTGCTGGACTACTTACCCAATTGAGACTTATGAACTTTAAAATTATGTTGCCCACATATTAAACAGGTGTTATCTAAGTTGGTCAAGAATATTTTTTCATTTAAAGGTTGGTTTTTAGGAATAAAATATATAACCGATTTTAGGTAAAGCTCAGTAATGACTTGCTTTAGCAGGGTGCTAATTTATTCTTAGTACAATTTTGTAAGAAATTATGACTTCTTAGTCAGTGGCTTAACAGAAGCATTATATGGGGTGAAGGCAGTATTGAGTCGTTAATTTAAGGTAAAATTCAGGCACTAAAAAAGCAGCCAGAGCTGCTTATTTGTGTTCTTATCGTAGAAAATAAGAAATTAGTTATTCTTAAATTCCCCAACAACTTCATTAGAATGTTCTAGTAACTTGCGACCTTGGCGGCTCGATTGCGTTAGGGCGATAAACAAAATGTCGATTACAAAATCTTGTGCCGTACGCGCTAAAATTGATGATAAACGCACAGATTCGCCTTCAGCAACCGAATAAAGCTTTACATCTGCTGAGTCGGCTACAAGGCTACTACCAAATTTTGTGACTGAGATCACCGAGCTTGAATTTTTCTTGGCTTGCTTTACAACTTCGGCAATTTCGCGAGTCATACCTGATTCACTTATCGCAATGACCAAATCACCTTTTGAAAACGTCGCCACATACGCAAGTTGTGCGTGCCCATCCGGCTCCGCAATTGCTGGCATACCGAGTTTTTGTAATTTATAAGAAAAATCTTTTGCAACCAGAGCCGAGCCACCTAAACCACAAATTAGAATGCGTTTTGCAGATTTTAATAGCTCTACTGCTTTTTCGACTGCCGGCGCTTCGTTTAGGTTCTTGGTTTCGGTTAATACCGCCAGTTTACTGCTTAATAGCTTTTCGGCGATTTGCTCTAGCGAGTCATTAAGGGTGATTTTACCATGTAGCTTAGGTTCGCTGCTTTCATCATTAAGGGCATCAATTACCGCAAGCTTAAAAGCAGGAAAGCCTTTATAACCTAATTTTTGTGAAAACTTCACCACACTTGATTGGCTTACACCAACCACTTTTGCTAGTTCAACCGATGATAAATTACGAATAGCATTCGCTGAATTTAACGTAAAGTCAGCAAGCTTGGCTTCGCTGCTCGATAGAGATTGACGTAAGGCTTTTATTTTTACAAAAGTAGACATAGGGCTCACTTTGTTTGCTTAACTTAGTCAAAACGCAAAGCAATGGTTCAATTATAAACACAGGGCTTGGGCGCATTGTTTGCTTAACATGACGACTTATTTTTGTTTTAGCTAACCTAAGTTTGGAATATTTTTCTTAATTTAGATGGAATAATATAGTTTTATTCCATAATAGATACAACACTAATTATTGAGATAGCTCTATTTTTAGTAGCTTATCGATAATATATGCTTTTTATTCTTTATTTGTGAAATAAAATATTTTACATGTTAAGTAGGTGTTGCTACTGTATTGCTGAGAATCGTCAACGCTTAAATCATCAGGTATGAATCTGTTATGAGTTTTACCCCTTTGAAAACATTTCTTAAACAGCTGTGTTATCTCAGTAGTGCGGCATTATTAGTAAGCTGTGCCAGTAATCCATATACCTACACACAGTCAGCTAATTATAGCCACCGTGTTAAGTTTTTAGTAATGCATTACACCGCAATTGATTACGAAAAATCAATGCACGCTTTAGTCGATGAAGGGGGCTTGAGCTCTCATTATTTATTACCTGAGTCAGGCGATCCAAGTTATCCAAAAGACGATTTAGAAATTATTCAGCTCGTTGATGAAAAAGACAGAGCATGGCACGCCGGACGCAGTTTTTGGCAAGGCCGAGAAGATTTAAATGACCATTCAATTGGTATTGAAATAGTGAATGTACCAACGTGTCATATTCCTGAGCAAACTAAGCTTGCGATGGAAAATGACGCTAGTAAGTTATGTATTTTTCCAGACTATGACGCCAAGCAAATAGAGCTATTAATAAAGTTAAGTAAAAATATTCTTGCTCGTAACCCTGATATTGGCCCAACTCAAGTTATTGGCCATTCTGATATAGCCCCAAGCCGTAAGAACGACCCTGGTCCGCGCTTTCCTTGGTATCAACTATATAAAGCGGGTATCGGTGCGTGGTACGACAGCGACACCCTTGATAAATATTGGCAAGTATTTAGTGCATCAAAACCATCAGTTGAGTTGATGCAAAAAGCGCTGCGCAGCTACGGCTATGAGGTGATTGCAACGGGGCAGCTTGATTCGCAAACGCTAGATGCTTTAAGTGCTTTTCAAATGCACTTTTTGCCTTGGCATGTAAGCGGTAATAATGATGCAAGAAGTGCTGCAGTGTTATTTGCTTTATTAGATAAATACTTTCCTAAAAAGCTTGAGCGATTATTCCAAGAATACCAGCAACAACAGCAAGCGGTTGAGCCAGAGCCAAAAACACTTTCTAATGCACAAGTAATCGCGCGAATTCCTGCGCTTGATCCGAGTAGTCGCGCGCTTGTTAACGACAGAGGTACATTTACAGCTTATAAAGGTCGCGGGGAGATCATCATTGAAAATCAGGATGCAACCAGTGCTGACATTTTTATAAATGGCGAAAAAATTAATATAGCATCGCCATTAACAGCTGAAAAAATATATCAATACAGTTTAGCTAAGCGTACCCATAATGGCATTAACACTTATAAAGTAGAGAATGTATTGCCTGAGGGGGCAAGCTTAACCTTGCGTTTTCCCTATCCAAAGCTGGACAAAAGCAGCTCACAAAAACGCTTTACTGCCGTTGATGAATTAATAAATCAAGAGATTAAAGAGGGCTTTCCGGGCGCTGTACTTGCCGTTGTTAAAGATGGCAAACTGATTAAATTAAGCCATTATGGTGTGGCTAAGAAGTATCATGCTGATGGCAGTGAACTTGCA
Source organism: Pseudoalteromonas sp. NFXS39 (assembly GCF_040148775.1). Classification (NCBI taxonomy): domain Bacteria; kingdom Pseudomonadati; phylum Pseudomonadota; class Gammaproteobacteria; order Alteromonadales; family Pseudoalteromonadaceae; genus Pseudoalteromonas; species Pseudoalteromonas sp. NFXS39. The sequence continues at coordinate 110,507 of NZ_JAGDEC010000010.1, forward strand.
AGCCCACAAGCTATGCAAAACGATACCTTGTTTGATATAGCTTCAAACTCAAAAATGTTTGCCACTAATTTTGCGCTGATGAAGCTTGCCAGCGAAGGGAAGCTCGACGTAGAAAAGCCACTGTTTTATTACCTACCAGAATTTAGAGGCAGCGGCCGTGAACAGCGTTTAGTAAAAGATTTACTCACCCACAGTGCGGGTTATCCTGCGGTGGTTGATTTTCATCGTAAAGACAATAAATTTGGTGAGCGCTTTTTTTCTCAAAACAGCCTGCGTACTAAAAACCTACTGTTAACAGGTGTCCCTTTCGTGGCTGGTCGTAACGTAAAACACCTATATTCTGATATCGATTATATGTTGCTAGGTGTACTGGTTGAACGCATTAGTGGTATGGCGCTCGATACTTATGTTGAAAGCCAAATTTATCAGCCGCTTGGTTTAACGCATACAGTTTATAACCCGCTGCAAAAAGGTTTTCTAGCCTCACAAATTGCCGCCACTGAGATTAATGGTAACACCCGAGGTGGACGCATCGAGTTTGAAAATATTCGTACCGATGTACTACAAGGTGAAGTACATGACGAAAAAGCGTTTTATGCCTTGGGTGGCGTAGCAGGACATGCAGGGCTTTTTAGTACCGCCAGTGACTTATCAGTGTTAATGCAAGTACTACTTAATGGTGGCGGCTACGATAACAAGCAGATTTTTACACCGCAAGTACTCGAACAATTTACAAAGCCAGAGGCGAGTGATGAGACCTATGGCTTAGGGTGGCGACGAGCGGGGCATCAAGCGCGTAAATGGCATTTTGGCCCTTATGCCAGCCCGCGAGCTTTTGGTCATACAGGCTGGACTGGCACTGTAACCGTAATAGATCCCGAGTATAACCTTGCCATCGTACTACTAACTAATGCTCGTCATACACCTATTGAAGGTTCGCAAGAAAATTACGAGTTTGTTGGCAAACGTTTCGAAACGGGTAAGTATGGCTCTATTATCTCACTGATTTATGAGAGTATATTAAATCACTAGTCGAATTAAGTTGAGTTTAGTGGCAAAGCCATTAAGCTTAGCGAGTTTTCGCATAATAAAAATAAAATGTTGTTCTTAATTTAAAAGGGTTTTTATGTCTTGGTATTCAATTTTACCACCCTTGATTGCTATCTTAATTGTGTTTTGGCGCAAAGAAGTGATCATGGCGTTATTGGTCGCGGTTGCGTCGTCTGAGTTTTTACTTGCTCTGAATGGTGAAGGTAATACCTTGTTTTTCACCTTTATCAATACCATTGAGCGAGTTATTGAAGTTGCCAGCTCCCCTGGTAATAGCCGTATCCTTATTTTTAGTATTCTAATTGGTGCTTTACTTGCTTACATTCGTGAATCTGGCGGTGTGGCTGCTACAGTTAATTTACTGATGAACAAAGGGGTTGCCAAAAGTAAGCGCCAAGTGGGTTACTTAACCATGTTTTCAGGTATTGCGGTATTCATTGAATCGAACTTAAGTGTATTAACCTCGGGGATTTTATCGCGTGGTTTATTCGATAAATTCAAAATGAGCCGAGCACGCCTTGCTTATATTATCGACAGTACCAGCGCTCCTGTGTGTATCTTAATCTTGCTAAATGGCTGGGGCGCTTACGTGCTGGGCCTACTTGGCAATTACGATATGGAAGAGTCGGCGGTATCGGTATTGTGGGGCAGTATTGGCTATAACTTTTACGCCATTATTACTTTGCTCATCGTGTTTTACACTATTACTTTTGACAAGGTACATGGCCCATTAAAGCAAGCTGAAGAAAATATTGAACAACAAGAAACCGAACTGACTGAAGAAGTTAAAGGCTCAAAAGCGCGTTATATGCTTGTTCCGCTTATTACTTTAATTGGTAGTATGGTTGGCTTTATGTTCTGGACTGGCGATGGTGATATTGCCAGTGGCAGTGGTTCTAAATCAGTGCTGTATGCAACTATTTTAGCGTGTGTTGTAGCTTACTTCTTAATGATCAGCTCTCGTGACTTTACTCACCATAAGCTGGTGGATATCGGCTTTAAAGGTATGGGAGAGCTGTTACCACTGGTTGCTATTGTATTGTTATCGCTGACCTTAGGCGCCAGCTTAAAAGACTTAGGTACAGGTGTGTTTGTAGCAGGCCTTGTGGGTGATTTCTTACCTATATACTTGGTTGTGCCAGTACTGTTTTTAACCGGTGCGGTGATTTCATTTACCACTGGTACCTCGTGGGGCACTTTCGCAATTCTTATTCCGATTGGTGTACCGCTCATTCAAGCTTTAGGGTTACCACCTTCATTGGTCATTGCGGCTATTTTAGGTGGTGGTGTGTTTGGCGATCACTGCTCGCCAATCTCAGATACCAGCGCGGTGTCGGCCATTGCATCTGGGTGTGATTTATTAACTCACGTAAAAACCCAAATGCCATACGCCTTATTCGGCGGCGCGTTAACCTTCATCGCTTACCTAGTGACAAGTATTATTGTTTTATAAGTAATAGCTTTAAGCTGTAAGCCTTAAGTTATAAATAAAAAACCACAGAGAAGTCTGTGGTTTTTTATTGCTTGAATTTCGATAACTCGCATATTCAAGTCTGATAGCCGTCAGCCGTCAGCCGTCAGCCGTCAGCCGTCAGCCGTCAGCCGTCAGCTGTCAGCTGTCAGCTGTCAGTTTGAAAGCTGATGGCTCGTTGAACCATCGTGCGAAATAAATTTCACGCCTACGGTATTCCTTTACTCTTTCCCCTTGTAACTCGCTAACTTGTTTTAAATCTGATAGCTGACGGCTGAAAGCTGATGGCTCTTTGAACCATCGCGCGAAATAAATTTCACGCCTACGAGGGGTAAACCCGCTGCTACCTAAAAGCTTGCGACTTTACTCTTGTAACTCGCTACCTTGTATTAAATCTGATAGCTGACGGCTGAAAACTGAAAGCTATATTTTCGGTACAACCTTATAAACACCCACACCATCAACACCAAGATATAAATCACCATTAGGATGGGTGGCAAGGCTGCGCACACGACCTACACCTTCAAATACCTTGCTGTGGCCTATTACTTTGTCACCATCAAGTTTCACCAAAACAAGATGACCAAACTTCATCGAGCCTACGGCAATGTGACCTTGCCACTGTGGGTATTTATCACTGGTGATAAACTCCATGCCTGATGGGGCAATTGAAGGCACCCAATACCAATCAGGTTGTTCCATTCCATCGCGACTGGTTTCGTCGGTAATTTTTGTACCAATGTAGTTGATCCCATAAGTGATCTCAGGCCAACCATAGTTTGCACCTGCTTTAACTATATTGATTTCATCGCCGCCACGAGGGCCATGTTCATGACTCCATATAACCCCCGTTTCAGGGTGCATTGCCATACCTTGAGGGTTACGGTGTCCATATGAATAAATGCTTTTGTGAGTTGTTTTATGGTTATAAAACGGGTTTGATTTAGGGATAGAACCATCGCTATTGATACGGTGAATTTTGCCTGCATCATAGTCAAGGCTTTGTGGGTGAACGTCTCTTTTGCCACGGTCGCCAATAGAGAAGTACAAGTAACCTTCTTTGTCGAACTCAATACGCGAACCATAGTGTTTTGTTGTTTTAATATTTGGCTCGCCATCAAACAATAATTGCTGATCGACGAGCGTCATATCTTTAAAGCGGGCGCGCATAATCGAGGTATTGTAACCCTCACCATCGCCTTCATAGCCCGAGTACGAAAAGTAAATCCAGCCATTTTCTGTAAAGTTCGGATCAAGCTCTATATCTAATAAGCCCCCTTGACCTTCATCATGTACTTTAGGTGTTCCTTTAACTGTTTGCTCAACGAGTTTGCCATCACGAATTAACCTAAGCTCACCACGTCTGTCGGTAACGAGTAAGTCGCGCTCGTTAAGCCAAGCCATACCCCAAGGTATTTGAATTCCTTCGCTTACTAATTCTAGTTTGTAGTTATTAGCGCTGGCGTCCAGAGGAATTTTTTGCTCCGGCTGGGCACAGGCTTGCAAACTCGACAAGCTAATCGAGGCGATGATTAAACTGTTAAACAAAGACCTTTTCATGGTAACTCCATAATATTTAAACACGATGTTACTAGCCTAGCTGGTTCAGCATTAAAGTGTTATTAACATTAGAGCAATGTGCGATTATTGGTAGGAAAAGCGAGGTAAAGAGCGGAGGTTTAGCCGTCAGTCTGAAAGCTGATGGCTCGTTGAACCATCGCTACGCGGGGTAAACCCGCTGCTACTTAAAAACTTGCGACTTTACTCTTGTAGCCCGCTAACTTGTTTTAAATCTGAGAGCTGACGGCTGAAAGTTGATGGCTCGTTGAACCATCGCGCGAAATAAATTTCACGCCTACGGTACTCCTTTACTCTTTCCCTTGTAACTCGCTAACTTGTTTTAAATCTGATAGCTGACGGCTGAGAGCTGACCGCTGCTTTTAAGCTTTACACTTTTCCGCCTCATGGGTTAACTGTTTGAGTGCGATGATTTGGCCTTGTTTGTTTTGGTCTAGAGCCAGTAGATCACCTTGGTGAATGTGGGTATCGAGGGTGCCGTGTTTTTGTAGCTCTTTAAGGAGTGATTGTTTTATTTGTACAAGGACATTTTGCTCGCAGTCAGCGATATACCAGTCGTTATCAACGCTTACTAAACGCCCTGTGAAGCTGGTGCGGGCTTGGTGATTTGCAAGTGCTTGTTGGTAGTTAGTATCTAGGTTTTGTTTTTGTTGTTTAAGGTTGCTCACATAGCTGCCTTTGGCGTCGAGTTCGTGTACCTCAAGCCATTGATAATCTGATAAATCTACCGCATAAACATCGGTTAACTCACGGTTGTTGTATTGCAGCATGACAAAACCAAGAATGGCTAAAGCAGCAAAAACTCCGGTCATTTGTAGGCCTAAAAAGCGCTGTGGTGTTGGTGTGGCTGACTGTGGCTTTGACATTTTTGAAAGCTCGTCGCTGCTTAAGCTGTGCTGTGCTTTACGCTTTTGAAAATGTGCTTTTAAATCAGCATCGAATTGCTCGTCGTTACGCTTCATGATGGCCTCCTAGTTGTTGTTTCAGGTTTTGACGGGCATATCGCAGCCGAGTTTTAATGGTCTCTGGGTTACTTTGTGTGATAGCAACAATATCTTCGAGGCTAAAGCCTTCTTGTTGTAAGGTCAGCGCTTCACGTTGTACAAAGCTAAGCCCCATAAGTGCTTTATCAAAGGCTTCGTAGTCGTAGTGATAACTTGTATCCTGAGATTCAGTAAAGAGTTGGTTGTCTTCTAACTCAACGAACTTTTGTTGCTTACGAAATTCATCAATTAATAAATTACGTGCTAACCGGAAAAGCCACGCTTTTGGGTTGTTCTGATCATTGTAAAAGTCGCGTTTATCAATGACTTTTAACCAGGTTTGCTGGCATATATCAAGGGCCAGATCTTTATCACTCTGAGTGACTAGGTAGTGATAAAGATCGTTCCCGTATTGAGCAACGAGTTGGTTAAGGTAACGGTTGTCGCCCGTTTTGGCATACTGCGCCAAACAATCTGTGTTTGGCTTGTCAAATAACCATGTCTTGATGCTCATTAGCATAGGCAGTTATCCATCTATTTTAAAATCAAGTTGAACACTTTGGTTTGCTTGTAATTGTGCCACACCTTCAACAACTTTAGGGCGATATTTCCAACGTTTAATAGCGCGAATTGCTTCACGGTCAAATACTCGCTTAGGCTCAGCATCAATAATAACAGGGTCAATCACTTCACCAGTCGGTGAAATGCTAAAGCTAATTTGCACCCAGCCTTCAATGCCATCACGAGCTGCTACTGGTGGGTACTTAGGGTTTATGCGCACAATTGGCGTTGCATCTCCCGTTGGTTGATTAATGCTTTTGCTTAGCGTGTCGCCAATGTTATCGAATGTCATCGTTGGTGTTAAATCTGCTACCACAACTGTATCAGGGTTATCAATCGCTGGGCGTGGTGGCGTTTTTGGTGGCATTTTTGCAGTTGGTGGTGGCGGCAGTGTTTGCTTTACTTGTACTTTTGAGTCTTTGGGTACTTCATAAATTTCAACCGTGATATCTGGGCCTGTTTTTACATCGGCTCTTTGCTCAGCAGAAATTAAGTACTGCATAAATGCAAATGCTGCAAAGGTCATGACACCGCCGCCAATAATTGCTGCGGTTGTCTTTAAAGCCGCCTTGCTGTTATTCAAGCTTGCTGAGTTTAGTGGTAAAGTATGCATAGCCGTTCCTCTTTGGATAATTGCTTTCATAGCTAAAACGGCTGGCAAATAAAAAAGGGGTGAAATTTTTTTCACTTTTTATTTCTTCACTAATTTTAGTGTGACTTTTTAGGTTGTTATGAAACTTATTCAAATAGACAAAGCACGTTACCGTAAACATTTAAACCAAGTGATTATTGCCTGTGTAATTGCTTTAGCCATTGGCAGTTTAGCTATTTCACAAACGCTAATTGCGTTATTCCCTGACTCAAGCGGTAGTCATTTTCATTGGAACCTATTAGGTGTTGTTGTGTGTAGTTTGCTGGTGGGCTTTGTGCTTAATAAATACCGCAATCATGATTACATGACTGAAATAGTGTATGTGTGGGAGCTTAAAAAAGCCCTTAATAAAATCACCCGTAAAATGCCTAAGTTAAAAGCAGCAGGGCGTGAAGGCAATGCAGATGCTTTATTAGCAATTCAATACAGCTATGCTGGTTCGCGTTTGTTATGGCAGCTCGATGACAACACCATTACCATGGATGAGCTGGCAATTAAGCAGGCAGAGCTTGATAATGTTGCAGATAAATACAATCTTACTCTTGATGCAGAACGTTATGATGAGTCAATCTTAAAGCAATTTTAAGGACGAATAATGAAAAAGATTTTGATTGTTTGCTTAGGCAACATTTGCCGTTCACCTACTGCTGAAGCGGTACTTAGAAGTCGTGCTAAGGCGCTGGGTGTCAATGTCAAAGTTGATTCTGCTGGCACCACTGGTTACCACCAAGGTAATCCTCCAGATTCACGCTCAAAAGCAGCAGCTGAAAAGCGCGGTTATAGTTTTAAAGGGATTTATTCGCGACCAGTGGCTCAAGCTGATTTTCATGAGTTTGACTTAATTCTCGCAGCCGACAAGCAAAATCTTGCTGATTTACATGCCATGTGCCCAGAGCACTTAGAATATAAGTTGTCGCTGTTTTTAAGTCATGGTGATGCAGGAGAGAGCGAAATCCCCGATCCCTATTATGGTGGCGATCAAGGCTTTGAAAAAGTACTCGATTTAATTGAGGACGCAGCCGATAACCTGCTTAAAAAGCTATGATACCAATCCGCAATAATACTTAATCATTTTGAGGGATTAAACCTGTCGCTATCTACGTTAAAAATTTCTGATTTAGAACAACTAAATAACGAAATTTTTGCCTTGCTATCAACGAGGTTTTCTTGCCTCAAAATAGATCACTTAATAAAGCGAATTGGTATAAAAAAGGGTCGCACTGCGACCCTGTTATTTAGTTGTTGATTTTAAAGTCTAATTGCACCCGAGAAGTCGCAGCAATCGCTTGACCGTTTTCAAACTTAGGGGCATAACGCCATTGTTTTACTGCTTTAATCGCTTCTCTTTCAAATGCAGAGCCACCCTCAGAACCTACCACAGTTATGTTGTCTACAAAGCCAGACGGGGTTACTTCAAACTCCATTACGACACTGCCATCTTCCATACGTTGAACTTTTGATTTTGGATATTTAGGATGCACGCGGTATAGTGGTTCTTGTTCTTGGCTCTCTTTCCATGGCACCATTTTCGCTATCGCTAAGCAATGTTTAGTTGCTTCGTCGCTTTTACCTGTTTTTTCGTATAAGTGAACTAGCTTTGAATGGGCGTTTAATTCGGTTTGATGATCAAAGTCTAACTCTTGATCAAATACACTAACTACGTGATTTAAACGTTCAATGGCGGTGCTGTATTTACGTTGATTTTCTGCAAATGCGGCAACTAAAAAGTCTGCACTGATCCGATCAACTGCGTTATTTGGTAAGTTTTCTTGGTAGTACTTATCGGCTTCTTCAAGATATTCCTTTGCTGTGTAATAGCGCTCGCCACTACCTTTGTAAGCGAGGATACGAGCGGCGGTCATTTTTGCATCTGCAACAAGCTTGGCTGAGTTTTGTTTTTCAGCAATAGCAATGACATCATCAAGATATGTATCAGCACGCTTTGCTGAGGGAGTTGATTCTGCCATGCCGATTAATGAGTCATACACTTGTACACTTAGCTTGCCATGGTTTTGTTCTAGTATTTCGTAGGCTGTACGATATAACTCAAAGCGTTGTTCTTGTTTGTATTCAGCAAGGCTGTTTGCATAGTTAATAGCAAGATTAGCGGTGTTGTCGGCGCTTTCTCCATAAATTTCTTTGCCAAGCTCAAACGCTTTTTTGGCAAGCTCACTACTGTCTTGCTTATTTTCTACAGCGGCGACATAAGCGCGGTAGGTCTCGTTAAATTCTTGGGTGGTCGTTTCATTGGCAATGCCTTGCTGGCTAAACAGTAGTGTAATGCATAAGGCAAGTGAGCTTTTTTTCATAATAGTCCTTATTATTTTGCCCAGAGAAGGGGGGATTAATACTTGTTGATGATAATTATTATCATCATTAGGTGCAAGGTAGCAAATTACACTCGATGTGTCACTGTTAAGGTTTAAGGTACGAAGTATGATTCGTTGAACTGATGATTGGCAGGCTTAGTTGCAGGGCGCTACAAATTAGCACGAAGGCTTTTTTCATAACATTCCCTATTATTGTTGTTTTTATTAATGGTTTGAAAAAAGGCTTAGCGGTTTATTGAGATTAAACTAATCTATTTTTTCGAATATTTGCAAAGGTTTATTAAGTAATTTTTTTAATTCAATAGCCTAGCTGTAGAGGGTAGAGCTTTTAAGGTACTTTATTAGCGCCACTAAAGCGAGGCGCAAAGCTCGTATCTTGGGGTGGTTTGAGTGTATAATACTTGAATTGCTGGTAACTGCCTCAATATTAGTTATCACTCGTCGTATGTTGCATCCTTACAACCTTCAAGCTGTTGTAATCACATTTGCAGTATCGCATTTATTTTTTAATTTGGATTTGTCGTGGCGCAAGTAAGAGCAAGAGTCCAGCTGAATGTTGGCAAAAACAGTGATATCCCTGCAGAAATCGTATCTTTCAGTGGCTTAAAAGATGGCCAAGAGCATGTTGCTTTAGTTTTTAATCAAGCCGACACAGAGCAAGACGTACCATTAATTCGTATGCATTCAGAATGTTTAACGGGAGATGTATTTCACTCGTCTCGTTGTGATTGTGGTGAGCAATTAAATGAGTGTATCGAAATGATGCACCAGCAAGGTGGCATCTTATTATATTTACGCCAAGAAGGCCGTGGCATTGGTTTATACAATAAAATTGATGCGTATGTATTGCAGTCACAAGGCATGAATACTTACGAAGCGAATAACCACTTGGGTTTTGCTGACGATTTGCGTGACTTTTCAGACGCAGTGTTAATGTTAGAAGCGCTTAACTTAAATCACGTTAAGTTAATGACAAACAACCCAAATAAGCTTAAAGCACTGCGTGATGCAGGCATTGAGGTTGAGTCGGTGGTTGGCACTCATGCACACATCAAAGCGGGTGTGGTAGGTAACCGAGCTTACCTCGAAACGAAAATCAAACATGGCTCGCACATGCTTGATATTAAAAAAATTAAAAAGCCTGAGTAATTTTCACTATAGGTGACTATAAACAAGTAGCGCACCCAGTTATACTCGGTGCGTTTTGTTGTTATTGAATGAGAAACTATGTCGATCGAAGTACGTATTTTTAAAGCAGGTGCAGGCGTTAAATGGTTTAAAGCTGGATGGGAAATCTTTAAGCTGCAACCGTTTACCTTTATTTTAATGCACCTGCTAATCGTGATAATTAGCTTTTTGGCATTGCTGCTACCTTTACTGCAAGTTGTTGGTGCATTTGTAACCCCGTTTTTGATGGCTGGTTTTTATCAAGCTGTATTAACAAAACAACAAGGCGGGACTATCAGCCAAGCTGATATCTTTAAGCCGTTTAGTAATAAAGGAAACCGTATAGGTTTAGTGCGCGTTGCAGTGTATCAGATGGCAGCAGGTATTTTATTAGCCTTACTTTCTAATTTCATTTTTGCTGATGCTTACGCAGTTATTTCGAGCCAGACTTTTGATCCGCAGAACCAAACACACATTACAGATTTATTGGCAACCATTTCAATGGGGCAAGTTGCGGTATTTCTATTGGCTATCTGTGTGTATCTAACAGCTTTTGCTTATGCAGTGCCATTGGTTTACTTTCAAAAACAAAGCAATATGTTTCAGGTTTTAAAAACCTCATTCATGGTGTTTTACCATAATATGGCACCACTGAGTGTTTATGGTCTAATTTGCGCCGTTTTAATGGTAATCTGTATTCCTTTATCATTTATTCCTCTATTGGTTTTAATGCCAATTTGTTACATTAGTTTCTTTGTGTCTTTTCAGGCTATTTTTATGCCGGTTGTGCCAAAAGGTGATGACCAAACAAAAGCACCTGAAGCACAGTCACAATCAGGACGCTTTGACGCGTAATGGATGATAAAGAACAAAAGTTAAAGAATTATGTACTTTGGTTACTGTCTCGACAAGATTATTCGCGTCGAGATTTAACACGAAAGTTACTGCAAAAAGAGGCGTCGCCTGAGTTCACAGAACGCTTGTTAGACTGGTGTGAGTCACACAACTTTATCAACGAACAGCGCTACTGTGAAGGGTTTGTACGCCGCCATTTAGCTAAGTATCATGGTGCAAAACGCATTCAGAGCGAAGCAATGGCAAAAGGGATAGACCGAGCATTATTAGATAAGACGCTCGAGGAGTTCGAAGTCGATTGGTTCGAACTCGCGCAGGACGCATATTTAAAGAAGTTTTCAAATTCAGGTAAAGAACTCGACCATAAAGAAAGAGCGAAACGTGTACGCTACTTGATGTATCGAGGCTTTAATTACGAACAAATTGATTTTGCAATGCAAGCACAGCAATAAACGGGTGAGATTTTCACATGCAGCATATGACTACCGCACAGATCAGGCAACAGTTCTTAGACTTTTTTGCCTCTAAACAACACCAAATTGTTCCTTCAAGCTCGCTGATCCCGGGTAACGATGCCACGTTATTATTTAATAACGCCGGTATGGTGCAATTTAAAGATGTATTTTTAGGTGCCGAAAGCCGCCCTTACTCACGTGCGACCAGCTCACAACGTTGTGTGCGTGCAGGTGGTAAACATAACGACCTAGAAAACGTAGGTTACACTGCACGTCACCATACATTCTTTGAAATGTTAGGTAACTTCAGCTTTGGTGATTACTTCAAGCAAGACGCAATCAAGTTTGCGTGGGAGTTTTTAACTGATGTTGTAAAACTACCGCAAGAAAAGCTACTAGTAACCATTTATCACGATGATGAAGAAGCCTTCAACATTTGGCATAAAGAAGTGGGTCTAAGTGAAGATCGCATTATTCGCATTGCAACTAGCGATAACTTCTGGTCAATGGGTGATACGGGTCCTTGTGGTCCATGTTCTGAAATCTTTTACGATCACGGTGAAGAAATTTGGGGTGGTCCTCCTGGCTCTCCAGAAGAAGACGGTGACCGCTTCATCGAGATCTGGAACCTAGTATTTATGCAGTATAACCGCCATGCCGACGGCACAATGGAACCTCTTCCTAAGCAGTCTGTTGATACAGGTATGGGTCTTGAGCGTATCTCTGCAATTTTACAAGGCGTTCACTCAAACTACGAAATCGATTTATTCCAAGCACTTATTGCCGCTGCGGCTAAAGTAACAAACGCGCAAGACTTAGATGATAAATCACTACGCGTTGTTGCTGACCACATTCGTTCATGTGCGTTCTTAGTATCTGATGGCGTTATGCCATCAAACGAAGGCCGTGGCTATGTGTTACGTCGTATTATTCGTCGTGCAGTTCGTCACGGTAATAAGCTAGGCGCGAAAGGTGCGTTCTTCTACAAGCTAGTTGCTGCTCTAATCGAACAAATGGGCCAAGCGTACCCAGAGCTTGCTAAGCAACAAGAAATTATCGAGAAAGTACTACGTATTGAAGAAGAGCAGTTTGGTAAAACACTTGAGCGTGGTCTTACTATTCTTGAAGAAAGTCTTACTGACATCAAAGGTGATGTGATCCCTGGCGACTTAGTGTTCAAGCTTTATGACACTTACGGTTTCCCTGCTGACTTAACAGCAGATGTGGCGCGTGAGCGTTTCATGACGATTGATGAGCACGGCTTCCAAGAATGTATGGCTGTACAGCGTAAGCAAGCACAGCAAGCTGGTAAGTTTGGTGCTGATTACAACCAACAACTTAAGTCAGAAAAACACACTGACTTTAAAGGCTACGATGCAGAGCATTACACTGGCACTGTGGTTGAGCTTTTCTCTGAAGGTCAATCAGTTTCTGTACTTGAAGATGGTCAAGAAGGTATCGCAATCTTAGACCGTACACCTTTTTATGCTGAATCTGGTGGCCAGGTTGGTGACACGGGTGTGTTAAAAGTCGCTGGTGGTGAGTTCGTAGTCACTAACACTACTAAGCTTGGTAACGCATTTGCGCACCACGGTCGTGTTCAAGGACGTATTGGTACAAATGATAAAGCAGAGGCAACAATTGATGCAGCACGTCGCGATAGCATCAAGAAAAACCACACTGCAACACACATATTGCACGAGACGTTACGTCAAATTTTAGGTGAGCACGTAAATCAAAAAGGTTCACTTGTTGACCCTGAGCGTTTACGTTTTGACTTCTCTCACTTTGAAGCGGTAACAAAAGACGAATTACGTCAAATCGAGCGCGCAGTGAATGATGAGATCCGTCGTAACTTTGCTCTTGAAACTGAGCTAATGGCTATTGAAGATGCCAAAGCAAAAGGTGCAATGGCATTATTCGGTGAAAAATACGACGACGAAGTTCGCGTAGTAACCATTGGTGATTACTCAATTGAACTATGTGGTGGTACTCACGTTAAGCGTGCTGGTGATATCGGCTTATTCAAAATTGTGTCAGAAAGTGGTATCGCGGCAGGTATTCGCCGTATCGAAGCAGTAACAGGTGCAGAAGCTGTTGCCTATGTTAGTGAGCAAGAGCAACAGCTAAATGATGTTGCAGCGCTAGTAAAAGGTGATAGCAGCAGTGTACTTGAAAAAGTGACAGCATTACTTGAGAAGTCAAAAGGGCTTGAGAAGCAAATTGCCCAGCTTAACGACAAGCTAGCAAGTGCGGCAGGGGCATCGTTACTTGACTCTGTAGTTGAAGTGAATGGTATCAAACTTCTGGTCGCTGATGTTGCTGGTACTGAATCTAAAGCACTACGTGGCATGGTTGATGACCTGAAAACTAAGATTGGTTCAGGTGTAATTGCTCTTGGTGTAGCCAATGGCGATAAAGTAAGCCTGATCGCGGGTGTAACTAAAGACCTAACAGGTAAAGTGAAAGCTGGTGAGCTTGTAAATCACATGGCTGCACAAGTAGGCGGTAAGGGCGGTGGTCGTCCTGATATGGCACAAGCAGGTGGTACTCAGCCAGAGAACCTTACTGCAGCCTTAGAAAGTGTAACTGGCTGGTTAACTGAGCGTTCTTAATCACTAGTGGCACTTATCGTCCAAAAATTCGGTGGCACCTCAGTTGGCTCAATAGAGCGAATTGAGGCCGTCGCCGACCTTGTTGTAAAAACTAAGCAACAAGGCCACCAAGTTGTGGTAGTGCTTTCGGCTATGTCGGGAGAAACTAACCGTCTTATTGAACTCGCTAAACAAATCGATTCTCGACCTAGCGCTCGTGAGCTTGATGTATTGCTGACCACAGGTGAGCAAGTCTCAGTCTCTTTATTGGCAATGGCTATCATTAAACGTGGTCATTCAGCGGTAAGCTTACTTGCCGATCAGGTTAATATTCGCACCGACAATATGTTTGGTAAAGCGCGTATTGAAGAGGTTGCTGCGACTCGTCTAAAGCATGAGCTTGAGCATAACCGTATTGCCATAATTGCAGGCTTTCAGGGGCGCGATATTGAAGGTAATATCACCACGCTCGGTCGCGGTGGTACAGATACTTCTGCGGTTGAGATTGCAGGTGCTGTCAATGCGGATGAATGTCAAATTTACACCGATGTTGATGGGGTATACACCACTGATCCGCGTATTGAACCAAATGCGCGACGTATGAGCCATGTTACCTTCGAAGAGATGCTTGAAATGGCCAGTCTTGGGGCTAAGGTTCTGCATATTCGCAGTGTCGAAGCCGCAGGAAAATACAATATACCGCTCAGAGTGTTATCGAGTTTTAACCCGGATCAAGGAACCTTGATCAGTTTTGAGGAACCGGATGTGCAAGCAAACATTGTGTCGGGTATCGCCTTTAATCGTGACGAAAGTTTGATTTACGTCAATGGCGTGCACCAAGGGACGGAAAACCTTGCAAAAATATTGAAACTTTTCGCAGAATTCGGCATCGAAATAGATATGATTAATCAAGTTAATCATAACTTTGAAAAAATAGACTATGCTTTTACTGTGCACACGAATGATTTTGAGCAAGCGCTCGAAATTCTGACCAAAAACCAAGGTGGTATCAGCGCAGAATCTATTAAAGGGGTCAGCAATGTTGCCAAGGTGTCTGCTGTAGGTGTAGGGATGAAATCTCACTCTGGTGTGGCAAGCTTATTTTTTAATGCGCTTGGCGAAGAAAACATCAAAGTGATGCTTGTATCGACATCAGAAATAAAGATATCAGTTTTAATTGATGAAAAATATTTAGAACTGGCTGTACGTGCACTACACAAAGTTTTTTTAACTGAAAATGAATAAGATCTAGAGTTTTTACTTACTTTTAAGTCTAGATTTCATTAGAATGTTTTTGACGCGGAATCTTTTAATTTTTTGGAACATGGGAGCAAGAGAATGCTAATACTAACTCGTAGAGTAGGTGAAACCCTTATGATCGGTGACGAAGTAACAGTTACTGTTCTTGGTGTTAAAGGAAATCAAGTTCGCATTGGTGTAAATGCACCTAAAGATGTATCAGTACATCGTGAAGAAATCTACATGCGAATCCAAGCAGAGAAATCTAACCCAAATCCGGGCAATGTTTAATCAGCGATAGATATTTTTAAGAGCCACTCATTGAGTGGCTCTTTTATTTAGTTCAGCTGTTATTTCATCATTTAGCGCTTGTTTAGAAATATATTGCATACCGCGCTGCGCCTTTAAAATATAACCTCGCTCAGTTTCAATAATCTCACTAATTTGTTGCCAGCTTAATTGGTAGCTTTTATGTGGGTTTTCGGCCTTCACTCCTTCATCATCAAAGGTGATGGTCACTTCGCTACCTGATGCTCGGCTCATCATTTGTCTTGCGACCCACCATGGGCGCTTGTAATAAAACGATAAACACTCAACGACAGCAAGCATAATCATAAAGCTGCCCAGATAATGGTTCTCTAATTGATAAAAAGCTAATAAGCCTAAGGTTATTAACAATGCCAACAGCGGGTATTTAGGCTTGGCTTGTGATGAATAAGGTAAAGACTCATCAAAGCATTCGTAATAATACGGTTTATCTAGTGTGTAATTTGTACTTAATGTCATTCTCAGACTCACTTATTCGACTGGCAGCAGTTTAACATTGATAGAAAAAAACTGCCGCAGTTGGTTTTCATTTAGTTGTCATTATGAGAGCTTAAGGTATCTGTATTTTTAGGGGTAAGTTGTATGTTTGTTAGTTCAATGTCATTAGCGCTTGCAATGACTTCAAATACTTTTTTAGTTATGGGCGATATGCCATACACCCCGATTGATGAAATTAATCTCGCAAATGACGGAAAAGTTACTAAGGCAATCGCTGCAACACCCCATGGCTTTTTAATGCACCTTGGCGATATGAAATCAGGAGCGCTTGCTTGCACGAATAAGCTTTTGCAAACTAATAAGGCGTTATTAACATCGCTGACTACGCAGCCTTTTATTTACACCCCAGGTGATAATGAGTGGACAGATTGCGACCGCGTCACATTAACTCCTCAATTTGATGAGCTCGAACGGCTAAGTTTTGTTAAAGGCTTAATGTTCGACGATGCTTATAGACAAAAAGCAAAACAATTACAGGGTTATTTAACACAAGCTGAAATGCTAGAGAATGCTCGTTGGCAATTCGATGGCATTGAGTTTCGCACCTTACATATACCAGGTACTTTTAATGGTCGCTCGCAAATTTTAAAAAGTGACAAAAGCGCAGCACTTGATGCAGCCGACAAACGTGATAAATACAATTTAATTTGGTTAAAACAAGCACTCGTTCAGCAAGATGCTAAGGCGTATGTGTTTGGCTTTCAGGCTGATATTTACCACCCGACCAGTAAACCAGTTTGTAGTGAATCACAGCGCTCAAACTGTGATGCTTTTAAAGTATACCGTGATGCCATTAGTGACTTCGCAAAGCACACCAATAAGCCTGTGTTAGTGATGCATGGTGATACAGGTCCATACTGTAAACAACAGTTAGCAAGTAACTTAACACGCTTGAATGTACCTGGTGATTTTGCTATGAGTGATGTAGCAAAAGTGAGCTTTGTTGATGGGAAGTGGCATATAGCGAGTGTAACAACAAATGAACCCCTCACAACGGGTTGTAAGTGAAACCCAACAAGTTAGCGAGTTTCTAGGGGAAAGAGTAAAGTTGCGAGCTTCTAGAGAAAGGAGCTATCAGCTTTCAGCCGTCAGCTATCAGATTAAAACAAAAGAGCCTGTAGGTTGGGTAGAGCGGAGCGAAACCCAACAAGTTAGCGTGTTTCTGGGGGAAAGAGTAAAGTTAGCAAGCTCCTTGACACAAGCAGCAGGCAGCCTGGAGTTGCTAACTTGCTAACTTGCATACACAAAAAAAGCGACACTTGGCCGCTTTTTTCATAAAGTGTTGTGATTAGCAGTTAGTTTCTTCTGCGTTAACACCTTCTTTTACTTCTTCACATGCGTCTTCAACAGCATTTTGTGTATCAGTAATTGCTTCATCAATACGCTCACCTGCATCTTCTGCCGAGTTATCTTCACAACCCATGATGAATAGACCTGAAAATAGAGCGATAGTAGCGGCTTTCAAAGTTGAATTTTTCATAACGAAATTCCTTGTAAATAAAATAAATTAAGTGGTTATTTGCTTATAACTACTTAGGGGCGTTACCTCTAAGAGCTCCAGATACCAGTGAAATAACTAGTAGTACTAAAAATATAAAAAAGATAATTTTAGCGATGCCTGCAGCGGCTCCTGCGATACCACCAAAACCTAACACTGCTGCGATTAACGCGATAACTAAAAAAGTAATGGTCCAGCGTAACATAATGGTCTCCTTGGCTATTTAAATTTTCTAAAGTTCGATGTAACTGAAGCGAGTTCTGTGCCAGATGTTTTACTTGTTTTATTTCAATGGTTTACCTTTATTTGTGATGCTGGTAGATGTTCATCACTTGGTAACATTTACGAGTAAGCATGTAAGTTATTCATAGTGATATTTTTTCATATTGAGTTGCATGAGGAAAACATCAGATTGCCACAGCATTGGTAAGACCAATTTAACTTTTTATTGGTTGGTAAAGTCTAACACCTTGTTGTGTGTGGTTTTTAGACGCTTGCTGGTTTTTAGTTAATAGCTGAACATATAACTTATGGCTATATCGACTATTTATATCATCTATATCGAGGCTTTGAATGATGGAAATGTAGGGTGTTAATTATATGTGCGGCATGTTATTTTAAAATTAATTGGTTTTACCAATTTACAATGGTGCTATACAAATGATTTTGGTTTGTTATTATTGGTGCATAATTATTTAACAAAAATAACTTTTTATTTTAAGTAAGCGAGGGGAGTCGTATGGATATAGGTGGATTACTCACCACTGCGGCCAGTTTGATGGTAACAGGCATGGTAGGCGTGTTTGTTTTTCTGACTATTCTGATTACAGCAGTCACTTTAATGTCAAAACTAGTGGGTCGATTTGATGATCCAGCAAGTGCAGAACCTACGCGAACAGCAAAAATTCAACCTCAACAGGGTGTGCCTCAGGCACATATTGCAGCAATAAGCGCTGCAATCGCTCAATTTCGAAATAAACAAAAATAACGGGGCAGCTCGAACATGGCTAAATTAAAATTAACCGAATTAGTATTGCGTGACGCACACCAGTCTCTTTTGGCAACGCGTATGCGCTTAGACGACATGCTACCCATAGCCGAAAAACTCGACAATGCGGGTTATTGGTCAATTGAATCATGGGGGGGGGCAACGTTTGACTCGTGTATCCGTTATTTAGGTGAAGATCCTTGGCAACGTATTCGCGAACTAAAGGCTGCAATGCCAAACACTAAGCAGCAAATGTTACTTCGTGGACAAAACCTTTTAGGCTACCGTCATTATGCTGATGATGTGGTCGAAAAGTTTGTCGAGCGAGCACACAAAAATGGTGTTGATGTATTTCGTATTTTCGATGCGATGAACGATGTACGAAACCTTGAAACTGCTATTAAAGCAGCTGTTAAAGTGGGAGCTCACGCTCAAGGTACAATTTCATACACAGTAAGTCCTGTACATACACTTGATATGTGGCTGAAACTTGCAAAACAGCTTGAAGAGCTTGGCTGTCATTCGATTTGTATTAAAGATATGGCAGGTTTATTAAAGCCATATGATTGTGAGCAGTTGATCAAAGGCCTAAAAGAAACCGTGTCTATTCCTATTGCGATGCAATGCCATGCTACTACTGGCTTAAGCACTGCAACTTATCAAAAAGCAATCGATGCAGGTATTGATATGCTTGATACGGCGATTTCGTCAATGAGTATGACTTATGGTCATAGCGCAACGGAGACAATAGTTTCAATTGTCGAAGGCACAGAGCGAGATACTGGCCTTGATTTAAACCAATTAGAAGAAATTGCAGCTTACTTCCGTGATGTACGTAAGAAATATGCTGCTTTTGAAGGTAGCTTAAAAGGCGTTGATGGTCGCATCTTATTAGCACAGGTACCTGGCGGCATGTTAACTAACATGGAAAACCAGCTTAAAGAACAAGGCGCGGCTGATAAGCTTGATCAAGTATTACTTGAGATCCCACGTGTTCGTGAAGACTTAGGTTTTATTCCTTTGGTTACGCCAACCTCGCAAATTGTAGGTACCCAAGCGGTACTTAACGTATTAACTGGCGAGCGTTACAAAACCATTACTAAAGAAACTGCGGGCGTGCTCAAAGGTGAATATGGTGCCACTCCTGCACCTATGAATAAAGAGCTGCAAGAACGAGTGCTAGAAGGCGCAGAGGCAATTACTTGTCGTCCTGCAGATAAATTAGAGCCTGAGCTTGAGAAACTTGAAGCTGAGTTATTAAGTGAAGCCAAAGAGCAAGGTTTAGAACTTGCTGATGACGTGATTGATGATGTACTTACTTATGCATTATTCCCACAAATAGGCCTTAAATTTATTAAAAACCGCAACAACCCAGATGCGTTTGAAGCAATTCCAACAGGTGAAGTTGCCAAGTCTGAAAGCAAACCTGCTTCTTCAAGCCCTGTAAAAGCGGAGCAATACAGCGTTAAAGTTGATGGTAAAGTTTACGATGTCGTCGTAGCACAAGGTGGTGAGCTTAAAGAAGTAACTTTAAAAGACAGTGAATTAATTCCTCAGTCTGCTTCAGCGTCAGCAGGCGAAACACTCAATGCGCCGTTGGCTGGTAATATTTTTAAAGTGAAAGTGAAACCAGGCCAAACAGTAAATGAAGGTGATGTGGTTATTATCATGGAAGCGATGAAAATGGAAACAGAAGTTCGCGCCGTACACTCAGGTACAATTGCAGAAGTATTAGTAGCTGAGGGTGACTCTGTTGCCACTGGCGATGCGCTAATCGCGCTAGCATAGGAGAGGCAGAGGATGGATGGTGTTTTAAACCTCTGGCATGCCACGGGTATTGCTAATTTTACCTTTGCGGCATTGATCATGATTGCGGTTGGTTGCTTGTTACTTTATTTAGCAATTGCACGTAACTTTGAGCCACTGTTGTTATTACCTATTGGCTTTGGGGCTATTTTAACGAATATCCCTGTGGCCGGGTTATCTGAGCCGGGTGGGTTACTTTATTATGTGTACCACATCGGGATTGATTCTGGGGTGTTCCCACTTTTGATCTTCATGGGGGTTGGTGCGCTTACAGACTTTAGTGCCTTGATAGCAAACCCTCGTATGTTGTTGTTAGGTGCGGCTGCACAGTTTGGTATTTTTGCTACTCTATTTGGTGCAATACTACTTAACTTTATTCCTGGCTTTGAATTTACACTACAAGATGCATCTGCGATTGCCATAATTGGTGGTGCAGATGGTCCAACAGCTATTTTCTTAGCATCTAAGTTAGCGCCTGATTTACTTGGTGCAATCGCAGTTGCGGCTTATTCATACATGGCATTGGTGCCAATTATTCAGCCGCCAATTATGCGTGCACTAACTACACAAGAAGAGCGTGAAATTCAAATGCCGCAACTTCGTACTGTATCGAAGAAAGAGAAAATTGTTTTCCCGTTAATGGTGTTGAGTTTAACCATCTTGTTTTTACCAGCTGCAACACCTCTGGTAGGTATGTTCTGCTTGGGTAACTTGATGCGTGAATCGGGCGTGGTTGATCGTTTAAGTAATAGTGCACAAAACGAAATCATCAACATTACCACCATTTTCTTAGGCTTAGCGGTGGGCTCAAAGCTTGCGGCAGATAAGTTCTTAACCGTAGAAACAATAGGTATTTTGGTGTTAGGTGCTTTGGCCTTTGCGATAGGTACAGCTTCAGGTGTGTTTATGGCAAAAGGGCTTAATAAGATCTCTAAATCGCCAATCAACCCATTAGTGGGCGCAGCAGGTGTATCAGCGGTACCAATGGCAGCACGTGTGGTTAATAAGGTTGGTCTTGAGAGCAACCCGCATAACTTCTTGTTAATGCATGCCATGGGGCCAAACGTAGCAGGGGTATTAGGAAGTGCCGTTGCAGCAGGTATTCTGTTAGCTATTGTTGGCTAAGTCGATTTACTTCCAACCGACTGGCGCAGTAATTTTACTGCGCTTTTTTTTGTCTATAGACTAGGTAGTTAAATGATTCTTGTGTAAGGAAGCCATCATGAATATTTTTATTATCTTACTCTGCCTTTTTGTTGCCTTGGTTATTCTAATACCGCTACTTGAAAAGTATCAGTCTAAAATGGGGCTTGATGGCGCAACTAAATATGCAAAGTATATTTGGCCACTAGTGATGATTTCGCTAATTATTCAGCTTATCTATGTATTATTAAGATAATAATTGTATCGGTAATGAGCGTGTTTAATTTAAGTTATGAATAGAGTCGGCAATAAGTTTAGTTTGATAACGCCATAACCGTTTTATCTTGAATTGTCTCAGAAACGAAAAAGCCGCTTCAATTGAAGCGGCTTTATTATGTTTACTTAGCTACTTATTTAACGCTAGTTGTAACTCTCTATTACGCTGTAATTGCGCTAAGAAGTTATCAGCAATTGGTTTAAACTTAGCTAGCTCATCGCGCGGTAAAGGCTCTGATTTAGGTAGTTTGACTGTTTTCGGATTACGATGCACGCCGTTTACTAAGAATTCATAGTGTAAGTGTGGGCCTGTTACGCGGCCTGTCGCACCAACGGTACCAATTTTTTGGCCTTGCTTCACTTTTTGGCCTGTTCTAACCATTTTCTTGTTTAAGTGTAAGTATTTAGTCACATACTGTGTGCCATGGCTAATAAATACGTAGTTACCATTGTACTTACTGTAACCAGCTTTAATTACTTTACCATTACCCGATGAAACCACTGGCGTACCTGTACGTGCAGCGTAATCAATACCATTATGTGGTTTTACCGTCTTAGTCACAGGGTGTAAGCGGCGAGGATTAAAGCTCGAGCTAATATACTTAAAGTTAACTGGCGCACGTAAGAAGGCTTTTTTCATGCTACGGCCTTCAGGCGTGTAGAAGTTACCATCTGTATGGCGAATAGCGGTATAACGCTCGCCTTGATTAATAAATTCTGCGGCAATAATTTTACCATCACCAATGTACTCACCATCAACATAGTGAGCTTCGTAAATAAGACCAAATTGGTCACCTTTACGAATGTCATTAGCGAAGTCGACATCCCAACCGAAGATGTCAGCAAAATTCATAATTTGACGCTCGCTTAAACCAGCGGCAATACCAGACGTCCAAAAACTATTAGAGATCTCACCGCCAGCTGATTTACTTAGCGTTTCGATTTCTTTGCTATCAATAGCAGTGTCGTAGTTACCTTCGTCATTTAATGTAACGTATAAGGTATCTGTTTTTGAAATCACATAACGAAGCTGCGCTAGAGAGCCATCTTCGGCCGTTGCAAAGCTTAAGATTTCGCCTGGGTGAATTTTTGTTAACTTACGAGTTTCAGCGTTGGTATTAACTAGTTTGTGTAATGTTTGCGCTGAGAAACCCGCACGCTTGAATATAAGTGCTAAATTATCGCCATTACGTACTTCATGGTCGATAAGCTCGTATTCTGGAAGTTTTGCTGCTGCTTGCTCCGAATTTAGCTCAGTTAGTTTTTCGTTATCATCAACTTTAACTTGTAATTCGTAGCGTTTGCCAATTTCAAGTGCGTTCGCACTGTTGTCCTTTGATGCGGTGGCTTTTTCAGAAGGCAATAATGCCAAGCCGACAATAGCAGAAACCAAACCGAGAATAAGCAGTTTGTGTTTTTTGGGAAGTTTGTGCACTACGTGAACCATATCGTGCCTTTTCTGCTGTCAAGAAATTTAAATACTAATATCGCAGGATATACCTAAAATAGAGCAAATACCAGTGTTTTGTAGATTTAAACTGGCGCTATTTTACGCTAGAATTGGCCTGCGCGTTAAACTTTTTTGGTTGAAATTGCAGCAGATGCCTATGGTTAAACTAAATCTAGATTAGTTAACTAAAGTACCTTCATAAAATTGCAATAACGCGGTATAAAGAACAATCATGCGCGCTGCCTTCAGGGCTGTTTCTTAAACTATTTAAGTTAGGCTTTTTTCTAGTGTCGCTTTTTGGTGCTAACTAGCTAAATTTTAAAGTTTTTAGCTCTATATTTATAACCCTGACAGGCCACCACGCCCCGGTAGCTGAATTTTTGGAGTAATACACAGTGGATTTACAAACCGCTCTAGCTGAGATAAAACGCGGTGCAGAAGAGATATTAATTGAAGACGAATTAGTTGAAAAGCTAAAGTCGGGTAAGAAACTTAAGATCAAAGCGGGTTTCGATCCAACTGCGCCTGATCTGCATTTAGGTCATACAGTTCTTATCAACAAAATGAAAACCTTCCAAGATCTAGGTCATGAAGTAATTTTCTTAATCGGTGATTTCACCGGTATGATTGGCGATCCAACGGGTAAAAACGTAACACGTAAACCGTTAACTCGTGAAGATGTTCTAGCTAACGCTGAAACATATAAAGAGCAAGTATTTAAGATACTTGACCCTGCTAAAACTACTGTTGCGTTCAACTCTACTTGGATGGAGAACCTCGGTGCTGCAGGTATGATTAAATTGGCTGCGCGTCAAACAGTAGCACGTATGCTAGAACGTGATGACTTTAAAAAGCGTTATGCCGGCGGTCAATCAATTGCTATCCACGAATTTTTATATCCACTGGTACAAGGTTGGGATTCTGTTGCATTAGAAGCTGATGTAGAGCTTGGCGGTACAGACCAACGCTTTAACCTATTAATGGGTCGTGAATTACAAAAAGATGAAGGTCAGAAGCCACAAACAGTATTAATGATGCCACTGCTTGAAGGTACTGATGGCGTTCAAAAAATGTCTAAGTCATTAGGTAACTACATTGGTATTACTGATGAGCCTAACGATATGTTTGGTAAAGTCATGTCTATTAGCGATGAGCTAATGTGGCGTTACTATGACTTATTAAGTGCCTTATCAATCGAAGAAATTGCTGCACTTAAACAGCGTGTTGCTGATGGTGCGAACCCACGCGACATCAAGATTGAGCTAGCGAAAGAAATGATTGCTCGCTTTCACAGTGAAGAAGCAGCTGAAGGCGCTCATCAAGATTTTATCAAGCGTTTCCAAAAGAATGCATTACCAGATGAGATCCCTGAAGTAACAGTAACGATTGCTGAAGACACTGTGTTCATCACTAATTTATTAAAAGAAGCTAACCTTGTAGCAAGTACATCAGAAGCAATGCGTATGATTAAGCAAGGCGCTGTAAAGATTAATGGTGAAGAAAAAGTAACGGATACTAAGCTTGAAGTTGCTAAAGGTACAACACAGATTTACCAAGTAGGTAAGCGTAAGTTTGCTAAAATCACCTTAGCTTAATTAAATAAGCTACAGAATAAAAAAACCAGCTGCGGCTGGTTTTTTTGTGCTTATATTTTGATTAGTTTGTGAATAGGCTAATTACTTCAATCCCGACTATAAGCAGTAACCAAAATGCTTTCGCTTGATTTAAACGATTGACTAATGCGGGAATATCATCAGCATTTGGTAGGCGATCGGTACCAACACGCATTTTATTAAAGCGCTCACCTTGGTATAGGGCAGGGCCACCTAACTGCACTTGCAAAGCAGCCGATGTAACACTCAACAGCCACCCTGTATTGGTTTGATAAAAGTGTCTGCCATAGTGTTTTATATAATGAATACATTGCTTGCTGGCATTGGTTGCTGCAATCGTTAATGCGACTAATCGAGTGGGTAGCCACTCCAATACAAACAGGAGCTTAGCAATGGGAGCCAAAAACGGGTTGTCGGGTTTGCGGTTTTTTCGCCATGCTTGATGAATTAATGTGAGTAAGCGATAAACCAAAGCAAGGATAGCGCCGCCAAGTATATAAAAGAAAATAACGGCAAAATAATGCCGTGCACTTTGTAGCACCAGTGACTCCATCGTTGCTTTGCAAATTCCAGGATCTGATAAACGTGATACATCACGGGCAACGAGGCTAGCTAGCAGCTCTCTAGCTGTCGCTTTTTGATTGAGCTTGAGTAATCTGGCAATACGTAAAGATTTCTTCTCTTGAGCGCGGCTACTGAGTAACAAATATAAAATTAAGCCATTTAATAACTCAGGATAAAAAGCAAACTCTAAAAACAGCACGATCAATGTCACTATCACTAAAATAGTGAGTGTAAAAGCCAAAGTTGAGGCTAAATACTGATAGCTTTTGGGGTTCGTTGGGTTGTATAAACGCTCGCCGAGTGCAGAGAAAATAACGGTTAAAAAGGTGTTTGGATGATACCAACTAACCAAAGGAAAGAAGCGCTCAGCTAAGAGCGCTACAAAAAATACAATAATGTCCAAATGGTTTTGAACAATATTTGTAATCACCTTATAAACTCACCGACGTCAGTTTTTCAAGTAGAGCAACCACCATTTTAGAAGAGTTGATAGATGCAGTTTCGATATACTCTTCAAATGATTGCGGCGATTCTTTACCAGCAATGTCAGACATTGAACGAATCACAACAAATGGTGTTTCTAATACGTGGCAAGCTTGAGCAATTGCCGCACCTTCCATTTCTACAGCAAGCATCGTTGGGAATTCAGCGCGTGTTTTTTCAATTCGTACTGGGTCACACATAAATGAATCACCGGTACAAATTAGGCCAATCATGGTTTTAACATCGCTGATTTGGTTTACGCTTTGCTCTGCCGCTTCAATCAGTTTAGGGTGAGCAGCAAAGCCTGCTGGCATTTGTGGTACTTGGCCAATTTCGTAACCAAATGCAGTAACGTCTACATCGTGATGGCGCACTTCTGAAGAGATAACCACATCGCCTACATTTAGTGACGGTTCAAAACCACCTGCAGAACCTGTGTTGATCACACAATCTGGGCTGAAGTTATCGATTAGTAGTGTTGTTGCTACTGCAGAAGCTACTTTACCAATGCCAGATTGAACTAAAGTAACAGTGTTACCCGCTAATTCACCGGTGTAAAATGTAAAACCAGCTTTAGTCATGATGCTTGGGTTTGCCATCGCTTCGCGTAAGATTTTTACTTCTGGCTCCATCGCGCCAATAATACCAACGTGCATAATATTTGATTCCTTAGATTGAATAGAATGATTATACCTAAAAACAGCTGAAACAAACAAAAAAGCAGACTTTAAAGTCTGCTTTTGCCAATATTATGACAGGCTAGATTTCAGCGAGCGCCGTTGAGTGTGCTTTTGCTTGTGATGGTGACAACACGGCTGGTTTAGTTACGCGGTTGCGTGCGGGCCTAACTGGTGCTGCTGCAGGTTTACCAAGCTTAAACATGATTGCATCACGTACTTCTCTTGGTTGATAACCTGATTTTACCTTCATACGAATATGTGGAATGCCTGCAGCTTCTAATGCGCCGCTAACAAACCAATCTCGTTGAGCTTTGTGGCCGTCGCGGTTGGTGTTATTTACCAAATCAACAGCGGCAACAATAGTTAGTTTATCTTTGTCGATAAGTACATAATCTAACTGTTTGTTTTTGGCTTTAGCAATCGCTGCGCGTTTAGCTTTTACCGATAAACCTTGTTTACAGTCGATTAAATCAATCAGTTTAACGCGGCTTACGATTTTATACTGATCGCCTACAGCACGTTCAAGAAGATGTAAAAAAGCACTCTCAACTTGCGTAAAAACAGTTTGCTTACGAGTGAAAGGATAGGGGTTTCCGCCTTCATCGGTAAACTTCGACGCAACAACAGAGGCTACTACGACTAAAACTAAAATTGATAATAAAGCGAATTCCATACGGTAACTCCACAACAACAAATTGACACTGAAAATTAAAAGCAATTAGCGTGCCTAAGTGTGTGGAGGTACTCGAAATTTTTAAGCTGTGTATCCGCCTGCAATCCCTTTAACTGCGATTGCTACTGCGTCATGGGCATGAAGTGATTCGTAGTGATTGATTTGCAACCAATAATCTGCGTAGTTATGCTGTTCAAGTAAGCCTTTAATTTTACGTGCAGCATCTTCGCAGAACATTAAGTTTTGACCATTTAAGCGGGCAAATTCTTGCTCATCTTCACGTTTAACTGCCGCTTGCACAGGTGTTTTTAGCTCAGCTTCTAACGCATCAATTAAGCCAACCACATCAAAACTGTCAACGTTACTATCGAGTTTTACTTTCACGTTTGCAATTGAACGCTGTGAGTGTGGTGTAGCAACAATTCCGTCAGTTGTGCCTAGCCATTCTAAAACAGTTTGCTTATCAACATTTTGCTCTGCAAACTTTTCGCTAAACGCATTTTGAATTAATTGACGAGCAAGGGCTGCTGAACATGGGCATGTTGACGAGTAAGTTACATCAACCATTAACTCAAAGCTTAAAACACCTTGGTTGATCTTCGCGATCAGGTGAATAGGGTAGTTTTTCCAACCCACTTTGCCACTTAATAAAGATTTACGACGTAAAGGCAGCTCAAATTTAAATTCGATTTGTGCTTGGTCACTTAAATCATCATGACTACTAATAAAGGCATCAAGTGCTTGGGCAAGTGTTTGTGGATTAACTTGCTGCTCGGTTGATAAAGTGTCTAACGCTAAAAATAAACGCGACATGTGAATGCCTTTCGCGTCTTCTTTATGCAAGTTTACAAAAGCTCGTGCCTTGGCAATTACATTTACAGGGGCAATATTGCGAGTTTCAAAAATGAAAGGAAGTTCAATTTCGCCCATGCCAACCCAGTCTAATTTACCTGTTTGTAGGGCGGGAGCCGTATCAGCAATATCTGGCATCGTGGTTTGCATGGTAATACTCATTCTTTGCAATTATTAAAGCGCGGTATTTTACATGAAAAAATATAAAAAAGCGGCGTTGATGAAAAAATTCTATGTTTATCGCACAATATGAATATTTCTAAAGGAATAGTGATAAAATCAGCTATGCTGTTTTTTTTCGATTATGTGCCTAAGCTTTAATATATGATTGATTCTTCTTTGAGTCCGTGGGCTCGCACACTCTCAAGCTTTATTTCTAAATACGGTGAGTTTAAAACTGCCGCCGCCTGTTATGCCTTATTATTGGTCATGTCGCTGATCTTATCGTGCATGTTTTATTATGTAGCAGTCGGTACGGTGACTTTAGTTGATGTTTTGGCGGTGATGTTCTTCACTGCGGTGGTATCGCCGATTTTAATTACTGTGCTGCTTAACTCAATTCGTCAGTTAGAAGCCTCTTACAGCTATCTAGATAGCGCAACCAAACAAGAAAAACTACTCAACCAAACGCTAAAAGACAATATCAGTCGCTTAAATGAAGAGATTGATGAGCGTAAAATGGCGTTTCATGCCAAACACAGAGCAATCGAAGAACTCAGGCGTGAAATTGCCGAGCGTAAGAAAACCCAACAAGAGCTTGCACAACAAGGTATGTTATTGCGCTCTATTGTCGACTCGTCTCCCGATTTGTTTTATTACCGCGACAACAACGGCGTATTTGCTGGCTGTAATAAAATGTTTGAACAAGTGATAGGGAAAAGCAGCGATGAGTTAATAGGTAAAAGTGTTGAAGAAATCTACCCAAGTGATTATTTACCTGAGGTACTGCGCACCGATAAAAAAGTATCACAAACTCACCAAGCTCTCACTCTTGATGTTGAATATCCAGTAGGGGGTGAAAAGCGTTGGTTTGAAATGCGTAAGTTACCCTTTATTAATGAAAAAGGTGAGTACATTGGTTTACTTGCTTTTGGACGTGATATCACCAGTCGTAAAGAAGCAGCACAAGCACTTGAAGCAGCCTATAAAGATAAAGGTAAGTTCATTGCGACTTTAAGTCATGAGTTAAGAACGCCGCTTAACGGTATTGTGGGTTTAACCCGCATGCTACTTGATACTGAACTAGATAAACAGCAACGTAGCTGGTGTAACACGGTATTTTCGAGTGCCGAAACCCTTGGCAATATTTTTAACGATATTATTGATTTAGATAAAATTGACCGTGAGCAGCTCGATATTGTTGCCGACTCAGTCAACGTGGCCGACTTTATTAATGATGTAGTGAACTTTGCCGGTCTGATTGCTGAACAAAAAGGGCTAGAGTTCAATATTAAGCGCAAAGGTACGCTGGATGTTTACGCATCGCTCGACCCAACTCGTTTACGCCAAGTCGTTTGGAACCTTATCAACAATGCGGTTAAGTTTACTCAACAAGGCCATGTTGAACTTGAATGTCGTCGTGAGAATCGTGCCGATGGTCCGTGGTTAGTTATGCGAGTCAGTGATACAGGGCAGGGTATTCCGCAAGAGCAACTACACCGTATTTTTGACATGTACTATAAAGCACCTGATATCAATGGTACTAATGCCATTGGCTCTGGTATCGGCCTTGCGGTAACGAAAGCACTCGTTAGCGCGATGAAAGGTGAAATTAATGTCAGCAGTACAGAAGGTGAGGGCAGTGTTTTTGTAGTCGAAATACCGCTTCAGTTATGTATTGCGCCTACAGAGCAAAGTTATGCAGTTCGTAGCTTAAACATTCTTTTAGTGGAAGATGTGCCGTTAAATGCTGAAATAGCTACTAACTTACTTGAGCAGCGAGGGCACGAAGTTATTTGGGCTGAAACTGGTGAAGATGCGCTGTCGTTTGTCTATACAGAAGATGACTTAGATCTAGTTCTGCTTGATATGCAATTACCTGATATCAATGGTGATGAAGTAGCTCGTCAAATTCGTGACGATGAACACTTTGATAAGCTGCCAATCGTCGCCTTGACTGCCAACGTACGTAGCGCCGAAGAAGAGCTTGCTGGCATCAATATTCAAGGAGCACTTGCCAAGCCTATCAACACCACTAAACTCGATAAAATGCTCGGCGAGCTATTTGATATCAAACAGCAAAAAAACTGTCAGCCTGAGCCAATCAAAGCCGTGACTGAAAAAGATTTATCAGGTATTCGCATTGAGTTACTCGACATAGAAACCATCGAAGACTTTGTAGGCTCTATGGGGCTGGTTATATTTAATCGTAGCTGTGAGTTATTTAATAAGTTAAACCCTCAGTACCAAACTGAGCTGGCAGATGCCTTAGCGGCAGATGATAGAGAAGAGTACAAATCGGTGGCACACAAATTAAAAGGTGCGGCTGGTTCTGTAGGCTTAAACGATGTGCAGTTACACGCTAAGAAGATGGAACACGGCGCGCTTGATGAAAGTAGTGAAGAGTTACAACTGTGGCTTGATGAACTAGCAGTTAAAATAAATGAAGGGCGTGAAGCCCTCCAATTATTCTTGCAACAGTTAGAAGATTAATTCTAATTAGCTGTCGATTTTACCAATGAAGCGGTAGCCTTCACCATGGATGGTGCTGATTAGCTCAGATGTGCTGTTATCGCTTTCAAAGTGTTTTCTGATACGACGAATCGTTACGTCTACAGTACGGTCATTAGCGCGAAGCTCACGACCAGTCATGTGCTTGATTAATTGCTCACGGCTGAAAATACGGCCCGGTGAGTCAAGCATTAAGCGTAGCGCGCGGTATTCACCTTTAGGTAAACGCTTCGCATCGCCACTTGGTGATGTTAAACAACGGCTGTTTTCATCAAGTTCCCAACCGTTAAATGTGATAACACCATTTGTTTCGATATTCGCTTCTTCGCCACCTAGTGCTGTGCGCGAAATAAGGTTACGAGCACGAATAGTTAATTCGCGAGGGTTGAAAGGTTTAGTGATGTAATCATCAGCACCAATTTCAAGACCTAAAATGCGATCAACGTCGTTGTCACGACCTGTTAAGAAAATTAAACCAACGTTACGTTTTTGACGTAATTCACGCGCTAAGATTAGCCCGTTTTTACCTGGTAGGTTGATGTCCATAACTACAAGGTTCACATCATCATTATTTGTAAGCTTGTCATGCATATCATCGCCATCAATGGCTTCAATAACTTTGTAACCTTCAGCTTCAAATAAACTAACGAGGTTTAGTCGAGTTACGTCTTCATCCTCTACGATCAGAATGACTGGCGTTTGCATTGTATATTAACCTTTTCGGAAATTTTATTTACAAAAATTCGGTATTATCAAGCAAAACCGAATACTAGAGATTATAGGATTAGATCCAATTGTTAACAAGTAAAATCAATTTGGATAAAACTTAGCCATAGCTAACAATCGAGATTGCACTTTAAAGTTATGCTGCAATACGTGCTGCTTATTGATATACAGTCGGATTTTATTTCCTTCTTGAACCAGAGAGGCTATACCGCCATTTTCTAAAAAGCTGATACTTTCACCTATCGTTAAAGTATCCAATGAAATTGTATCGGTCCAAAGTGGAAGTATATCATTTTCTAATGTTTCATCAATGTATGTGATATCACAAACTTGAGAAAGTTCAGAAATTTGCTGGGTTTTTTTCACTAATATAACTTTGATTGGCTTTTTGTTAATTTGCAGTTCATTTCTATCTTTAAGAAACGCACCAGGGCCTTTATCTAAGTCATAAAAACAGAATGAAATAGGTGGAGGATCCATTTGCTCATTAAACTTAGTGAACTTGGCAATTTGATACAAAAATGCCGATTTTACCTGGTCAGGTGATTTTGCAGATACCGGGCACACAACAAGCAAAGTTAATAAGATACAACTCACTAATCTCATTACGCTGCACCTTCTTGCAACGGCAGGGTAATTATAAAGTGTGTACCTTCTTGGACTAGTTCATCGTATACGATGCTACCACCGAGTGCTTGAGTCACTAAGTTATACACCAAGTGCATGCCTAAACCACTACCACCTTCACCACGTTTAGTCGTCACAAATGGGTCAAAAATACGTTTTCGAATCGATTTTTCAACACCATGGCCATTATCAAAGTAATGAATGCTCAAGCTACTTTCGTTGCGCTCAACGTTAAAGGTGATTTCGTTATTTTGATCGTCACTAAATGCATGTATCACCGAGTTACTTAACAGCTGTTGTAGCACTTGTTGTAACGGTCCAGATTTGGTTTCAATACTAACATCATTGTTGCAGTTAATCGTGATTTTTGGATTACGGTATTGAATTTCAGAGCGCATCGACATCACTACATCGCTCAATAAATTATTTAAGTTTATTTTAGTGGTGACTTCGACATCTTGATTAACGGCAACTTTCTTAAAGCTAGAAACTAGTTCAGCAGCGCGATTTAGGTTGCGATAGATGAGGTCTAAGTTTTCAATGCCGTCATTAATAAAGCGTTTTAAGTGTGCTGAAGTTAGAGTTTTTTGTTCAAATAGGGCATTAATTTCAGCGAGTTTATCACGGAGTAGAGTAGAGCCTGTAATACCCAAGCCAATAGGTGTATTTACCTCATGGGCAACGCCAGCAACCATTTGGCCTAGTGAAGCCATTTTTTCGTTTTCGACGATTTGGTTTTGGTATTGATGCATTCGCTCAAGGGTATTGAGTAGTTCTTGGTTAGCCTCACGTAATGCGATTGTGCGCTGGTTTACTTTTTCTTCAAGGCTTTGGTTTAGTTGTTTAATCTCTTGTTTGTCTTTTTCGTGGCGCTCAATTTGCTTTTTAGTGCGCGCGAGCATGATGTTTAAGCTGCCAGCAAGTTGATTTATTTCATCAATATTGGTTTTTTTCGCACGAGTTTCATAGTTATGATTTTTCGATACATCTTGCAGCAGGTTACTCAGCTCATCAATAGGGTTTGCAATGCGTTTTTGAATACGTCGAGCAACAAAGTACACCAGAACTAGAACAAATAAGGTGAGCAAAATATCGATGATAATCTTACGATTAATGTACTGGTTTAGCCTATCTAAGCCGCCGCGAACGTAAACGTAACCAATCGTGTCGCCTTCGTATACGATAGGTGTTATTAGCTCTATATCTTCATCTTTAAAACGCGGTTCTAATAAATTATCGATGCTACCGACTTTAATGGGTACAGGTGGTGTTCGGTTGGCATTAAAACTACTAAAAAACACTGGTTCGTTTGATAATTCATCGATTGAGTAGATGTGGATGTTTTTAATGAGCGGCACAGACTCAAATGATTTTAAGCGCTCAGATTCTGTTTCGTTATCATCAAACAACACGGTGATTTGTGCATTGTAGGCGATTATTTTCGATAGAATAGAGATTTTATCGACAATCAGTGCTTTTTGCTCTTTGACATCTAAGTAAGTCGAAATAGAAATAGACAAAGACAAACATAACGCAGTAACTAGCATTACCGCATTGGTCAACGCTTTACGAATACTTGTTTGTGTCGAAAATGTCGGCATGCGCTTTTGAAGGCCAGAATTTTTGTTATTAGTAAGAGTTTAGTCTAGCAAAGACAATTGAAAGTAACTAAATATTTTAAAAAATATTTTTACTACGAATAAGCTATTTACTCAACTTTTATTTAGCTGAGTAAACTGCAAATTTAGTATTCTTGAAATCGGTACTGTATTGGCCAAATTGCGCTTCTAAAATAGGTGGGTATTTTAAGAAGCTGTTTGCAACTATGGTCAACTGACCTTGTTTACTTAAGTGCTGCTTAGCTGAGCTAAGAAATGCTTCGGCAATGGTGTAGTCTGTAGCAATACCGGTATGGAAAGGCGGGTTACTGATGATTAAGTCAAACTTACCATTAATATTTGCCAAGCCATCACTCAATACCGTTTGGCCTTTAAGGTGATTTAACGCCAGTGTTTGCTCAGTGGCATAAGTTGCCAATGCACTTACATCGCTACAAACAAATTCAAGCTCAGGCTGCTTTAAACCTAAGTAAGTAGCAATAATGCCGGCGCCGCAAGCAAAGTCGAGTACTTTGCCCTTGCTAATACTTGGCGCATTATTTAAAAGTACCGCAGTACCAACATCAAGAGCACCATGGTTAAATACCCCTGGCACACTGATCGCAGTAAATTCGACTTCGCCCGCTTTTACCTGAAATTGCTTATGGTAACGGCTGATATTAAAGCTATCGTTTAGCGTAAGCTCAGAGAATAAATACAAAATACAGTGCTTAGCACTATCGATTTTGTTACTAAAATTACAGTGGTCTTTTAGCTGTTTCTCTGCTGATTTAACACCGCTTTTATTTTCACCTACCACAAAAAGTTGTACATCTTGATGACAAACAGCACGGATGTTATCAAGGCACATTTGTGCTTCTGGCTTAGCTTTAGGGTAATAGTAGATAACTAAATCGTAGTTACCATGTGGAATAGTGTGATCAACCACAGCATGTACGCCGGCAATTTTGCTGGCATACATGAAATTTGCGTGGTTATAGCTGAACGCGGTAATTACTGAGTTAGGATTGAGTGTTTTAAGTTCGTGTAAAAAGCCATCTTGCTCAAAGTTAACCACTAAAATCGATTTTCCAATAAGTTCGTCTTCATTTCGAAGCAATAATAAACTTGGATTGGTTAACTTACTCATGTTGCTTTTACCTTCTATTACTTAGTACGCTCAAACATTAGATCCCATACGCCGTGACCTAAGCGGTGACCACGTTGTTCAAACTTTGTCAGTGGGCGTGAGTCTGGGCGAGGAACATAATCGTTAGTTTCTGACTGGTTTTTGTAACCTTCAGCAACTTGCATTACTTCAAGCATATGTTCAGCATAGTTTTCCCAGTCAGTCGCCATATGGAAAACACCACCAATTTTTAACTTGCTACGTAATTTTTGCGCAAACTCAGGTTGTACAATACGACGCTTATGGTGACGTTTTTTATGCCATGGATCAGGGAAGAATAATTGCAGCTTAGATAAGCTTTCATCAGCAATACAATCAGCAAGCACTTCAACCGCATCGTGTTCGAATACACGTAAGTTTGTTATACCAGCTTCGTCCGCATCCATTAAACAGGCACCCACACCCGGGCGGTGAACTTCAATACCAATGAAGTTAAGCTCAGGTGCGTTTTTAGCCATTTCAACTAGCGATTTGCCCATGCCAAAGCCGATTTCTAGTACGACATCGTTATCGTTACCAAACACTTCAGCTAGGTTTAGCATGCCATTTTTGTGCTCAAGGCCCATCGTTGGCCAACACTTTTCGATGGCGGCGGCTTGGCCTTTTGTTAGGCGACCTTCGCGCTTAACGAAACTACGAATCGTGCGGATATATTTACCCTCTTGCTTTGCTTGCTCGAGGTTTGGGTTGCTTGAATCATTCATAAATTTGGCCTGATAAAAACACTGACTATAGAAAAAGGTTGCGTATTATCCCTGACCAGCGCCTTGAGTACAATAGTCAGGGCCTGTTTATCTTGCGAGATTAATTTTGACATTGAGGTAAAGCTGCTGCTGTTCGACTTGCTTGGCCTAACTAACTGCAATAGACTTGGCCGCAATGAGCTTCAGCAGGTAAAGACGTTATTTTGAATTTAAGCAATAAGGAGTCAACTTGGTTTGCAAACCAAGTGGTTGACTGGTATCACCTTCACGGCCGTAAAACGCTGCCATGGCAGTTAAATAAAACCCCTTATAAAGTATGGATTTCTGAGGTTATGCTACAGCAGACTCAGGTCGTTACTGTTATTCCTTACTTTGAAAAGTTTATGCAAAGCTTTCCTGACATCATTGCGCTTGCAAATGCGGATGAAGATCAGGTGCTACACCACTGGACAGGGCTTGGCTATTACGCCCGTGCGCGCAACTTGCATAAAACGGCAAAAATAGTCCGCGATAAATACCAAGGTAAATTTCCAACAACTCTTGAAGAGGTGATGGACTTGCCGGGTATTGGACGTTCAACTGCTGGGGCAATCTTGTCTTTATCGCTTGGCCAACATCATCCAATTCTAGACGGCAATGTTAAACGAGTACTAGCACGCTTTTTTATGGTTGAAGGCTGGTATGGAGTGAAAAAGGTCGAAAATCAACTTTGGTCATTATCATCGCAATTAACGCCTAAAGAGTCGGTCACTGAGTTTAATCAGGCAATGATGGATTTAGGAGCAAGCCTTTGTTCGCGGAGTAAATTCGACTGTGAGCCTTGCCCTTTAAATAGTAAATGCCTTGCTTTTAATGAAGGTAAAGTTAAAGAGTTTCCACATTCAAAGCCTAAAAAAGCAGTGCCTAAAAAGTCATGTCATCAGCTTATTCTAGCCTGTGACAATAAAGTACTCATGGAAAAACGCCCAAGTTCAGGGATATGGGGTGGTTTGTTTGGCTTTTTTGAGTTTAGCGAGTTAACTGAGCTAGAAACATTTTTAGCCCAGCATGGTTTATCTAACGATACGCAGGCACTTGAAGCATTTACCCATATATTTTCGCATTTTGAGCTGACTATTAATCCGCATGTTTTAACACTGCCGAACATTCCTGATCTTATCAATGAGCGTCAATTAGTTTGGTATCCGCTTGATGAGTCAGTTGAAGTTGGTCTTGCAGCGCCTACGAAAAAGCTGGTTAAACAATTAAGCGCAATAGATTACAATAGCATCACGCAATAAGAGTAGAGAGCAATTATGGCACGTACAGTATTTTGTCAAAAGTTACAAAAAGAAGCTGAAGGCTTAGGCTTCCAACTATACCCAGGTGAGCTTGGTGAAAAGATTTTCAACAATATCAGTAAAGAAGCTTGGGGCCAATGGCAACACAAGCAAACAATGCTGATCAACGAAAAGCATCTGAACATGATGGACCCAGAGCACCGTGCTTTTTTAGAAGAGCAAATGGTAGGTTTCTTATTTGAAGGTAAAGACGTAGAAATAGAAGGCTACCGTCCACCAGAAAAATAAGCCTATGATCTAAAAGCAAAAAGGGCCGTTATGGCCCTTTTTTGATAGGTGTTATTCAGTATCTTGCTCTGCTTTTTTTATTTGTTCTTTTAAATACTGCGCTACTTTGGAATATTCAATTTCATAGCTGTCACGCAGTTCAATTAAGTCATCACTAGAAAGTTCATCTTCTTTACAGCGTTGTTCAAATACAGCAGCTAGTTCTGCAACTTTCATTGCGCCAATCGTTTTTGAAATAGACTTGAGCTGATGACAGGCTGATATAATGGCCTCTAGATCCTGCTCAATGACACCACTGTTGACTTCCTTACTTAGCTGGTAGCTTTGCTCTAAGTACATTTTAAAGAAGCGTAGTTTTTTGTTCTCGTCAGTACCAACATAATCAGCCAATACATTCATATCGATTGGTGCTGCCGGTCTTTTCACTTCGAGCTTAGTAGCCTCAGGGTTCGTTTTGTAAGCGCATTTGTGTAATGTGGCTTCTAGTACATTTAATTCAACTGGCTTAGTGATGTAATCGTTCATACCTATACTCAAACAGCGCTCTTTTTCACCTTTAAGAGCATTAGCTGTGATGGCAATCACGTAAGGTTGTGCATTGATATCTTCAAGCTGTGACGCTTCATTACGAATTATTTCAACCATATCGTAACCAGACATTTTTGGCATATGTAAGTCGGTCAGAATAATTGAGTGTTTTCCTTCACGCCATGCTTCAAGGCCTTTTTCACCATTTTCAGCCAGCTCAACACCATAGCCTAGCAGGTGTAGTTGATCGGTTAACACTTGTTGATTTAGCACGTTATCTTCAACAAGTAATACTAGCTTATTTTCTTCGCGGGCTTTATCAACACTTAAGTAGTCGTTAAGTGATTTTTTTGAAGTTATTTGTTTTGGTTTATGTAAACCAGCTGCCACAAGTAGCGACATCATAAAGTTGGACTTGCATAGCGGTGCTGCGTTTAGGTAGAAAATATTTTTATGATTAACGGCGGCTTCGTCCAGTTTACTTAGAACTATAACTTGTTGTTTATTATCTTCTAGGGTGTAGAGTAAGCGGCGCAAGATATAGTTAATATCTTCCATGCTCTCGATACCATCGAGGATCCAAATAATATCTTTTTTATCCTGTTCTACTTCGATTATATCGCTGTTGTCAGCGATAACAGGAGTTGCTCCCATAAATGATAGATAACGAGTAAGTATCTTTTTACGACCATCATGGTTAGTTACAACCACTACGCGTTGGTTTTTCATTACCTGCTTATGAGCATATTCAACTTTACCTTGTGTACTAAAAGGTAATTCGACAACAAACTCACTGCCTATTCCTAGGTCACTAGATACAGAAATAGTTCCTAGCATTAGCTCAGTTAAGCTTTTGCAAATAGATAAACCTAAGCCCGTACCACCGTATTCACGGGTGATTGAGCCTTCAGCTTGAATGAATGGGTTAAAGATCTCGCGAAGCTGTGCTTGCGTCATACCCTTACCGTTGTCTAATACACTAAAACGCAGGGTGTAGTGGTCAGTGGTGTTTTGTGCCACCTCTACCGAAATCTTGACATGTCCTTTACGTTTGTCGTCTGT
Organism: Pseudoalteromonas sp. NFXS39; assembly: GCF_040148775.1. Taxonomy (NCBI): domain Bacteria; kingdom Pseudomonadati; phylum Pseudomonadota; class Gammaproteobacteria; order Alteromonadales; family Pseudoalteromonadaceae; genus Pseudoalteromonas; species Pseudoalteromonas sp. NFXS39. Next base: position 148,965 of record NZ_JAGDEC010000010.1, read on the forward strand.
TGAGGTGAACTTAATCGCATTACTACATAAGTTATAAAGAACTTGGCGAACTCGCACTGTATCACCAATCAAGTTCGTAGGAATATCAGGGGCAATAGCAAGTTCTAATTCAAGATCACGCTTTTTAGCAACCGATGATAAAACACGAGCGACTTCTTCTATGGTGTCTGACACAGAAAAAGGAATGTTATCGATGTTTAATTTACCCGCTTCAATTTTCGAGAAATCGAGAATGTCATCTAATATTCCTAATAATGAAAATGCAGAATCACGAATAATTGTGCTTAGTCTGTGCTGTGCACCATCTAGCTCTGTTTGGCGCAGTAAATCAATAGTTCCGATAACCCCGTTCATAGGGGTGCGAATCTCATGGCTCATGGTCGCCAAGAAAGTAGTTTTAGTTTCGTTTGCCTGCTCGGCTTTTAGGGTTGCTTGCTCAAGAGCAAGGGTTCGCTTGTGTACTTCATTTTCAAGGCTGCTTTGTAGTTTTTGTAAATCAGCCTGAGAAGCTTTGTTTTCCGTTATAGCTGACTGAACTTTATTTAGAAGCAAGTTGATGTGTCTAGCTACAGAGTTTAATCCAAAATCCAATTCTTCAGTTACGTGGGTCTGATAATCTGCATTTTCGGTAATTGCTTTTAACTCTTGACTCAAAGCGTTACTGCTTTTACTAAAACGTTTATTGATAAAAATGCTCAGTGCGAAGGATAAAATAATTAATGCAAGAAGAGTCATGGCTGCAAGGGCGAGTGAAACCCCTGTTGATTGTGTAACAGGCTGCTCAGATGGATGTTGTTTTACTATAAGTTCACCGACAGGTTGGTCATTAAGTTCAAGTACAGTGTGAATGAGTGAGTTTTGTTCTAGTTGTTGGTTTACTTTACTTGGCGTTATGAGCTTTTTGTTATTAGCGTAAACCAGTGAAACGTCACCATTGAATTCGTATCTATACAAGTAATAATCAAAGTTAGCCTGAAGGAGGTGTGCTAAGTCTAAAACTTCTTTTACTTTGTCTTGACCTGGCATAGTTAATGCGCTGACAAGTGGAGAAGTGAGTTGAGCTGATAGTTGCTGAGCTGTTAATTGAGGTTTATCTATCTTTTGTGGTTTATTACTAGTTGGATAAAAGGAATAAGCAACAACCGCTAGCAAGGCGATGACAAGGTTCGTGATTATAAAAAGCGGTAAGAGGCCTTTAACAGGTGAATTCGATTTACTTGGCATGGCATTAGTCCAACAATTAAACAGCAACATTGAGCATATTCTTGATTATTAGATAATCCTATCATCTACGAAGAAAAATTCACCACGTTTTTAACATAGGTAACCCTTTTATGATGAGGGTCAACTCAAAGGCGCTAAGTTTGTAGATTAAATAAGCTAAAAGCTATTAAAAACAGCAATCTTGATTGAAAACTGTGCAAACAGTTAGAATCCTCAAAAAAAAGTTGACTTGAGAGGGCAAAACCCGTTTAATACGCCGCACGCCCAGACAGCGACAACCAGTTTTGTTGCTTAAAAGTGCGTTTAAAATTTAGTGCCAAAATAGCTCGGTATTAGAGCCGTTTGGAATTGCATTGAAAATCCTTGTGGATATTCTGCATAAAACTAAATATTGCCCAGATAGCTCAGTCGGTAGAGCAGAGGATTGAAAATCCTCGTGTCGGTGGTTCGATTCCGCCTCTGGGCACCATTATTAAATATATTGGTGTTTAATTTTTGATTAAAACATCAGTATAGTGCATAGCACACAAATTTAGTGTGCCGACTTAGCTCAGTTGGTAGAGCAACTGACTTGTAATCAGTAGGTCATCCGTTCAACTCGGATAGTCGGCACCATTTATTTTAATAGTTAGCATTTAGCTAATTGTTTTGCCCAGATAGCTCAGTCGGTAGAGCAGAGGATTGAAAATCCTCGTGTCGGTGGTTCGATTCCGCCTCTGGGCACCATTATTTATAATCACAATGTGATTAAGTGCACAACGCACACAGGTTTAGTGTGCCGACTTAGCTCAGTTGGTAGAGCAACTGACTTGTAATCAGTAGGTCATCCGTTCAACTCGGATAGTCGGCACCATTTATTTTAATAGTTAGCATTTAGCTAATTGTTTTGCCCAGAT
>NZ_JAGDEC010000011.1:0-112566 GCF_040148775.1 Pseudoalteromonas sp. NFXS39
TTTTTGTCAACACTTAATTTTGAGAAAAGTTTATTTTTTCAAAACTCAGTTTTACTTGACTCAACCAACTCGTCGTTTTGCTTTTTTGTAAGCAGTCCGCCGTGTCGGTGGATGCGCATTATAGGGAGATCCGAATTCAGATCAACTGTTTTTTGCAGTTTTTATTAAAAAAATGACTGTTCGCGCAAAATACGAACGAAACGTGCAAAAACCACACTAAATTAGCAGTATTTGGGTTATTTAAACAATATAAGAAGTAAAAAACTTATTTGAGTTTGTATAAAGATGGGCTCACTTAATAAAGAGAAACGTAATGATCTTTACATGTGATCTTTGTTGCTAGTTGCTAGTTGCTAGTTGCTAGTTGCTAGTTGCTAGTTGCTAGTTGCTAGTTGCTAGTTGCTAGTTGCTTCAAGATGGTATGGTGATGATTGTGGATTGATAGAGTTATTTTATTAGAAATGAATTTCAGAAAGTAAAAAGCCGAGCATAAGCTCGGCTTTTTGGTGTCTTTACGACTTACTCTGCAGACTGCGCGTCTTCTTGAACTTCTTCGTTTGTCGCTGGGCGACCAACTAGTTCAATATAAGCCATTGGTGCATTATCACCAGCACGGAAGCCACACTTAAGAATACGAGTGTAACCACCAGGACGGTCTGTATTACGTGGACCGATTTCGCTGAATAATTTACCAACTACTTCATTATCACGCGTGCGAGCAAACGCTAAACGGCGGTTTGCTACACTGTCAGTCTTAGCCAGTGTGATTAAAGGTTCAATTACACGGCGCAACTCTTTAGCTTTAGGCAAAGTTGTTTTGATGATTTCATGTTTCACCAAAGAACCAGCCATGTTGCTGAACATCGCTTTGCGATGGCTGCTGTTACGGTTTAATTGACGACCACTCTTACGATGGCGCATGACCCTATCCTTCTAACTAAACTAATATAGTGATTTAGATTATTCAGCTAGGCTTGCAGGCGGCCAATTTTCTAGGCGCATACCTAGAGAAAGACCACGTGAAGCTAGCACGTCTTTAATTTCAGTTAGAGACTTCTTACCTAAGTTAGGCGTTTTAAGAAGCTCAACTTCAGTGCGCTGAACTAAATCACCGATATATTGAATTTGCTCGGCTTTCAAACAGTTTGCTGAACGTACTGTTAGCTCAAGATCATCAACTGGACGAAGTAGAATAGGATCGAATTCTGGCTTCTCTTCTTTCTCTTCTGGCTCAGTTACATCACGTAAATCTACGAATGCATCTAATTGCTCAGCTAAGATAGTAGACGCACGGCGGATCGCTTCTTCAGGATCTAAAGTGCCGTTTGTTTCCATATCAATGATTAACTTGTCTAAGTCTGTACGTTGCTCAACACGGGCTGATTCAACCGAGTACGCAATACGTTCAACTGGGCTGAATGATGCATCAAGCAGCAGACGACCAATTGGACGCTCATCGTCATCAGAGGATAAACGACTAGATGCCGGCACATAACCGCGACCGCGCTCAACACGAATACGCATGCTGATCTCGCTGTTAGCTGTCGTAAGGTGACAGATAACGTGATCTGGGTTGGCGATAGTTACATCACCATCGTGCTGAATATCAGCCGCAGTCACAGGGCCTACACCAGATTTAGTCAGGGTCAGAAAAACTTCATCTTTGCCTTCTAAAGTTACTGCTAGACCTTTAAGGTTTAACAGAATTTCAATGATGTCTTCTTGTACGCCCTCTTTCGCGCTGTACTCATGCAATACACCGTCGATTTCTACTTCAGTTACTGCACATCCAGGCATAGATGATAACAGTATACGGCGTAAGGCATTACCCAAAGTGTGACCGAAGCCACGCTCTAATGGCTCTAAAACTACTTTAGAACGCGTTGGGTTGATAGCGTCGATATCGACTAACCTTGGTTTTAGGAATTCGGTAACAGAACCCTGCATTTTATCCTCTCTTAACTCTTAACTTTACTTAGAGTAAAGTTCGACGATTAGTTGTTCGTTAATGTCCGCAGACAGATCTGAACGCTCAGGTAGGCGCTTGAAGCTGCCTTCCATTTTCTTACCGTCAACTTCAACCCAAGTCGGCTTTTCACGTTGCTCAGCCAACTCTAGAGCAGCGATGATACGTGCTTGTGTTTTCGACTTCTCACGAATTACAACAGTATCTTCTGGAGTAATTACGTATGAAGGGATATTCACTACACGACCATTAACTAAAATCGCTTTGTGGCTTACTAACTGACGTGCTTCAGCGCGTGTGCTAGCAAAACCCATGCGATATACAACATTGTCTAAACGTTGCTCTAAAAGCTGTAACAAGTTTTCACCTGTATTACCTTTAAGGCGAGCAGCTTCTTTGTAGTAGTTACGGAATTGCTTTTCTAGTACACCGTAGATACGACGAACTTTTTGCTTTTCACGTAGCTGTAAACCGTAATCAGATAAGCGACCTTTACGAGCGCCGTGCTGACCAGGTGCAGTCTCAAGTTTACACTTAGAGTCGATAGCTCTTACGCCGCTCTTAAGGAACAGGTCAGTACCTTCACGACGACTCAGCTTGAGCTTAGGGCCCAAATATCTTGCCATGTTATTTCTCCTAACCTATTGTTAAACGCGACGTTTCTTCGGTGGACGACAACCATTATGAGGGATTGGCGTCACGTCAGTGATGTTGGTGATACGGTAACCAGCAGCATTCAAAGCACGTACAGCAGATTCACGACCTGGACCTGGACCTTTGATGAAAACTTCTAGATTTTTTAAACCGTATTCTTGAGCAGCAGTACCTGCACGCTCTGCAGCAACCTGAGCCGCGAATGGAGTAGATTTACGTGAACCACGGAAACCTGAACCACCTGCTGTTGCCCAAGATAGTGCATTACCTTGACGGTCGGTAATTGTTACAATAGTGTTGTTGAAAGAAGCATGAACGTGAGCCATACCATCAGCAACTTGCTTTTTAACCTTCTTACGACGAATTGGTGCTTTAGCCATAATCTACCCCACCTTATTTCTTGATAGGCTTGCGAGGACCCTTACGAGTACGCGCGTTAGTCTTAGTACGTTGACCACGTAGTGGTAACGAACGACGGTGACGTAGGCCACGGAAACAACCAAGGTCCATAAGGCGCTTGATATTTAATGTAACTTCACGACGAAGGTCACCTTCTACAGTGTACTTGCCAACTGCTTCACGCAATACGTCAAGTGTTTCGTCTGAAAGTTCACCGATTTTTGTGGTCTCGGCGATACCAGTCGCTGCTAAGATAGCCTTAGAGCGAGTCTTACCTATGCCATAAATAGCAGTTAAACCGATAACTGCATGTTTATGATCAGGGACGTTAATGCCAGCGATACGGGCCACTAACACATCTCCTATATTTGAATTTGGTAATCATCTGTTTGAAAAGCCCGTAAGGATACTCAAACGAAGACCAAATCACAACTAAAAACACAGGCCGAGTAAATAACTCAGCCTGCACGACTGTTTAATTAGCCTTGCCTTTGCTTGTGCTTAGGCTCACTGCAAATTACGCGTACTACACCAGCACGTTTAATAACTTTACAGTTACGGCATATTTTCTTAACGGAAGCACGTACTTTCATTGCTCAACTCCGTAAAATGACCTTATCGACCGTAGCCTTTAAGGTTTGCTTTTTTCAGCACAGAATCATACTGATGTGACATCAGATGCGTCTGTACTTGTGCCATAAAGTCCATGATTACAACAACGATAATCAAAATTGATGTACCGCCGAAATAGAATGGCGTTTGCCATGCCATAGTCATGAATTCGGGCACCAGACAGATAAAGGTTATATACAAAGCACCTGCCAATGTCAGGCGTGTCATCACTTTATCAATGTATTTAGATGTCTGCTCACCTGGACGAATACCTGGGATAAATGCGCCAGATTTTTTCAGGTTATCTGCTGTTTCACGCGGGTTAAATACCAACGCGGTGTAGAAAAAGCAGAAGAAGATAATAGCCGCAGCTAAAACCATCGCATATAAAGGTTGACCTGGAGTCAACGTTGTAGCGATTGCTTGTAGCACATCAGCGACCGGACCTTCACCCTGGCCGAACCAGCTTGCAATTGTACCAGGGAACAGAATTATACTGCTAGCAAAGATTGGTGGAATAACACCCGCCATGTTTACTTTCAGTGGTAAGTGCGTGCTTTGAGCAGCAAATACCTGACGACCTTGTTGACGCTTCGCATAGTTAACGACGATACGACGTTGACCACGCTCAAAGAATACAACTAGGTAAGTAACAGCGAATACGATTACAGCAATCAATAACAGTACAAGTACATTCAGATCACCTTGGCGCGCCATTTCGGCTGTCGAACCAATAGCAGACGGCAGGTTAGCTACGATACCAACAAAAATCAGAACAGAAATACCGTTACCGATACCACGTTCTGTAATTTGCTCGCCCAACCACATTAGGAACATAGTACCAGTTACTAAACTCACTACAGCAGTGAAGTAGAAACCGATACCAGGGTTAACAACTAACCCGTCCATCATGCCCGGTAAGCTTGTAGCAATACCGATTGATTGGATAGTAGCAAGCACAAGCGTGCCGTAGCGTGTGTACTGGCTAATTTTCTTACGCCCTTGCTCACCTTCTTTCTTAAGCTCTATAAACGGCGGATACATATGCGTTAATAGTTGCGTAATAATCGAAGCCGAGATGTACGGCATAATACCCAGTGCTAACACTGAAGCGCGCTCAAGCGCACCACCGCTGAACATGTTAAACATTTCAACAATGGTGCCCTTTTGTTGCTCGAAGAAATCGGCAAGTACAGCGGCGTCAATCCCAGGGATCGGCACGAATGAACCTAGACGGTAAATAATGATAGCACCTAATACAAATAGTAATCGACGCTTCAATTCCGAAAGCCCACTTTGTGCACTTTTCATATCTTGACCTGGTTTAGCCATTAGTACTTCCTTAGTCTTCTACCTTGCCTCCGGCAGCTTCGATAGCTTCGCGAGCACCTTTAGTCACTTTAAGACCTTTAACGGTAACTGCGCGTGAAACTTCGCCAGATTTAACTACTTTAACGAACTGGATGTTCTTTTTAACTAGACCAGCTGCTTGTAACGCGTTTACGTCTACTACATCGCCTTCAACTTTAGCGATTTCAAAAAGGTTAACTTCAGTAGATACTAATGATTTACGTGAAGTGAAACCAAATTTAGGTAGACGACGTTGCATAGGCATTTGACCGCCTTCGAAACCAACGCGAACTTTACCGCCAGAACGTGATTTTTGGCCTTTATGACCACGGCCACCAGTCTTACCAAGACCAGAACCAATACCACGACCTAGACGTTTCTTTTCAGTTTTTGCACCAGCAGCAGGTGAAAGTGTATTCAAATGCATCGAATTAACCCTCAACCTTTACCATGTAAGAAACTTGGTTAATCATACCACGCACACATGCTGTGTCTTCTAACTCAACAGTGTGATTGATACGACGTAGACCAAGACCACGTAATGTAGCTTTATGCTTCGGTAAACGACCGATAGAGCTCTTTACTTGTGTTACTTTTACAGTTTTATTAGCCATGGTTTACCCCGTGATTTCGTCAACGCTAAGACCACGTTTAGCAGCGATTGACTCTGGAGAATTCATGTTCTCTAGAGCAGCAATCGTTGCACGAACGATGTTGATCGGGTTAGTTGAACCGTATGCTTTTGACAATACGTTCTGTACACCAGTTACTTCTAGTACTGCACGCATCGCACCACCGGCGATGATACCTGTACCTTCAGAAGCAGGCTGCATGTATACTTTAGAACCCGCGTGGCGACCCTTGATTGGGTGCTGTAGCGTGTTACCGTTAAGGTCTACACTGATCATGTTGCGACGTGCTTTTTCCATTGCTTTTTGAATAGCAGCTGGAACTTCACGTGCTTTACCATAACCAAAACCTACTTTACCTGCGCCGTCACCAACTACTGTTAGTGCAGTAAAGCTAAAGATACGACCACCTTTAACTACTTTAGACACACGGTTTACCGCGATTAGCTTTTCAGCCAAATCAGGCTGTTGTTGCTTTGCTTCTACGTTAGCCATTGTCTACTCCTAGAATTGCAGACCGGCTTCACGCGCTGCATCAGCAAGCGCCTTCACACGGCCGTGATATTTAAAGCCACTGCGATCAAAAGCAATCTTTTCGATGCCTTTGTCAGCTGCACGTTCAGCAACCGCTTTACCAACTGCTTGAGCAGCTGCAACGTTACCTGTGCCTTTAACTGTTTCGCTAATTGCTTTTTCAACAGTAGAAGCAGCAGCCAGTACATTACCCTCAGCAGTAACTACTTGAGCGTAAATGTGACGTGGCGTGCGGTGGATAACAAGACGCGTTGTGCCTTGTTCAATATAATTTCTACGAGTGCGTTTAGCACGACGTAGACGAGCTGTTTTTTTATCCATCGTCTTACCTTACTTCTTCTTAGCCTCTTTACGGCGTACATTCTCGTCCGCGTAACGAACACCTTTACCTTTATAAGGCTCAGGTTTACGGTATGCACGGATGTTAGCAGCTGTTTGACCAACTAACTGCTTGTCTACGCCCTTAACTAGAACTTCTGTTTGGCTTGGTGTTTCAATCGTAATACCTTCTGGTACTTCGAAATTCACTGGGTGTGAGAAACCAAGAGTTAAGTCTAATACTTTGCCCTTAGCTGCTGCACGGTAACCAACACCTACTAACTGAAGTTTCTTCTCGTAACCTTCATGCGTACCAACAACCATGTTGTTGATTAGAGCGCGAGCAGTACCTGCTTGTGCCCATGCATTAGCTACGCCTTCACGAGGTAAAGTTGTAATAACGTTGTCGTTAACTTGTACTTCAACAGCGTCGTTGATAGTACGAGTTAATTCACCGTTTTTGCCTTTAACTGTGATGTCCTGGCCTTTTAATGTAACTTCTACACCGGCAGGAACATTGATTGGTGCCTTTGCTATGCGAGACATAGTTCCCCTCCGATTAAGCTACAAAGCCAATGATCTCACCACCAACGCCGGCACTACGTGCTGCGCGGTCTGTCATTAGGCCTTTAGAAGTTGATACGATAGCGATACCAAGACCACCCATTACCTTTGGTAATTCGTCACGTTTCTTATAGATACGTAGACCAGGGCGGCTAACACGCTGGATATTTTCAATAACAGCTTTGCCTTCGAAATATTTTAAATCGATAGAAAGCTCAGGCTTCGCTTCACCGCTTACAGCGTAATCTGCGATATAACCTTCATCTTTTAATACTTTAGCTACTGCTACTTTCAGTTTTGAAGTTGGCATCGTTACTGATACTTTCTTCGCTGACTGACCGTTACGGATACGTGTAAACAAATCCGCAATAGGATCTTGCAAGCTCATAGTCTTACTCCCGTGATACTATTACCAGCTAGCCTTTTTAAGGCCAGGAATTTCACCGCGCATAGCTGCTTCGCGAACTTTGATACGGCTCATGCCGAATTTGCGAAGGTAACCATGTGGGCGGCCCGTAACGTTACAACGATTACGTTGACGTGAAGAGCTAGAATCACGTGGTAAAGCTTGTAGCTTTAATACCGCGTCCCAACGATCATCGTCAGATGTATTTACATCACTGATGATAGCTTTTAGTGCCGCACGCTTTTCAGCATACTGAGCAACTAATTTAGTGCGCTTTGCTTCGCGCGCTTTCATAGAATTCTTTGCCATAACCCTACCCTTATTTCTTGAATGGGAAGTTAAACGCTTCTAACAACGCACGGCCTTCATCATCTGTTTTCGCAGAAGTAGTGATTGTGATATCCATACCGCGAACACGGTCTACTTTATCATAATCAATTTCTGGGAAGATGATTTGCTCACGTACGCCCATGCTGTAGTTACCACGTCCATCAAAAGACTTAGCACTTACACCACGGAAGTCACGGATACGCGGGATAGCGATTGAAACCAAACGCTCAAAAAAGTCCCACATACGCTCGCCACGTAGGGTTACTTTACAACCAATTGGGTAACCTTCACGCACTTTGAAGCCTGCAACTGATTTGCGTGCTTTAGTGATTAGAGGTTTCTGACCAGAGATTGCTTCTAGATCCGCAACAGCGTTATCTAAGATCTTCTTGTCAGCTAGAGCTTCGCCCACACCCATGTTTAATGTGATCTTTTCGATCTGAGGGACTTGCATGACAGAGCTGAAACCAAACTTCTCTTGAAGTTCAGCGACTACTTTGTCTTTATATACTTCATGCAGTTTCGCCATCATTCTACTCCAACTATTAGATAGTTTTACCAGTAGATTTAAAGATACGTAATTTCTTACCATCTTCAATCTTGAAACCTACACGATCTGCTTTACCCGTTTCCGAGTTGTAGATCGCAACGTTTGATACGTCGATAGACGCTTCTTTCTCAACAATACCGCCAGCTTGGTTCAACTGTGGAACCGGCTTTTGGTGCTTCTTGATTAAGTTGATGCCTTCGACAAATACTCGACCAGACTCAGTAACAACTGAAAGCACTTTACCGCGCTTACCTTTGTCTTTACCGGCTAGTACGATTACTTCGTCATCACGACGGATTTTTGCTGCCATGATAGACTCCTTATAGTACTTCTGGTGCTAGTGAAACGATTTTCATGAACTTTTCAGTACGAAGTTCACGAGTCACAGGGCCGAAGATACGAGTACCAATTGGCTGTAAGTTATCATTTAAGATAACAGCCGCATTGCTATCGAAACGGATCAAAGAACCGTCCGGACGACGAACGCCTTTTTTAGTACGCACAACTACCGCGTTTTTAACATCACCTTTCTTCACTTTACCGCGAGGAATAGCTTCTTTTACAGAAACTTTGATGATATCGCCAACCGCTGCATAGCGACGGTGCGAACCGCCAAGGACTTTAATACACTGCACTTTGCGAGCGCCGCTGTTATCAGCAACGTCCAGCTGAGTTTGCATTTGGATCATGTTAATGACCTCCGGTGTAGAAATTACAACACGCCTTAATTCTGTTTAAAATCAAGACATTTCGGTTAAATTCCACTCAAAAAACAAGCAAGTTGTCTCTTAAGGGCGGGCAATTGTAGCAGCAATGACAAGGAAGTGGTAGGTTATTTTTTAATTAATTTGGAATTAATCGTGCTGCTTGCATTAAGGAATTACAGCGACTTGCTGGTTTGTTATTGATTATAAAACAAACAGGGCGCTAATGCGCCCTGTTTTTGACTTTAATTAAATTTTATTAATTTCCAAATAGACCTTTTAATTTGTCTTTTATTTTATCTTTGGCTTTTTCTTTCACTTCTTCTTTAGCAGCCTCACTCACATCTAAGCTATAACCTACATCATGGAATGGGCCTTTTATACGCAGAGGAATTTTAAACCCAGTGCTGTCATCTGTCGTACCCTGCCCTTCGATTGAATCAACAATCCCCGTCACTAAACGGTAGTCTACAGTGGTCATTGGTAAATCAATCTTACCTGAGCCGGTAATACGAATAAGCGGGCTTAATAGAGATAAGTCTGTATTTTCACCAATACCATTTGTGAATACAAAACTACCTTTAAGTGCTGAGAAGTCTGTCTGTTGTGAGTTATCAAAGCCAGTATCTAAACCTTCTGATACTGCACTTAAGTTACCTTTTATAAGCTCTTTTGCTTTACGAACCATCTCTGCAATGTTGGCTCCTTTCACTGCACCATCTGCAAACTCAAAGCCCACCTTGCCGTTAAGGGCATTAATAAAGCTTTTTTGACTTTGACCTGTGGTCGTTAGATCCCAGTTTAAAGAGCCTTTACCCATTAACTTATCGAAACCGGCCGCATCAGTAAGTAATGGCTGTGCATCGATTTTATCTAAAGAAAAGTTAGTGCTAATTTTATAAGGTGTTTGCTTAGCGTTAACGGTGATTACACCTTTGCCATTACCTTCGTATGCAACAAACTTATCTAAGCTGATGTTAGCTACTGCATTTTTAAGGTTCACTGTTAACTGGTTTTCGCCAAGTGTAATATCATTTGCTTTTAAACCACTTGAACGCACAACAACATTTGCATCAAGTGCATTTAGGCCGCTCATATCAATTGTTGTATCATCCCAAACAATTGGCTGCGCTGGCGCATCTGAGGCTGGTTCTGCTTGCTCTTCTTTAGCTACCCCCTCAGGTAAGTAAGGGTTTAAATCAAGCATGCCTAAATCAATATCGGCATTAACAACTAAACGGTCGCCAAGCTTAATATCGCTTTTACCTTTAATTTGTAGCTCATCTAGGGTGGCAAGTAGCTCAGCCAGTTTAAACTGCTCACCTTTTAAATGCATTGAACCTTTTACATTAAACGCATTGAAAGCATTCTCTTTAGCATTAAGCTCAACACCCTGCCAATTCGCAATGTTTTTAACTGAGTCACCACTGACAGATAGAAGCCCTTGCACATCATTACCCATTTCTGCAATTGCCCCTTTGAAATTCAAATCGATCAAGCGTGAATCAACCTCAGTGCTGACATTAAAGGTTTCGCCCTCAATCGCTTTTACGGGTGTATCTAGCGTTACATCCAAATCAAAACGCTCACCCATATAGGTAATACCGCCTTTTAACTCAAGGGTTTTACGAAGAGAAGGTAATAAAATGGCTAACTCTAAATCACTTATCTGTTGTTTTGCCCCAGTTTTACCGTCTAGATAAGTAAAGGTACCACCATAAATTGCCACTTCGCCAAGCTCAATATCAAAGTTATCTGGTAAGTTAACGGCACCAGAACTCTTTTGCTGATCAGTCTGTGGTTGCTCTGCAACCGCATCAAATAGCTGCCAGTTTGCTTTACCATTTTTATCGGTTTCTAACAAAATCGTTGGTTCGTTAATAACAAATTTATCTAGCTTAAACTCACCGCCAAATAACGACATCCAAGGAATACGGATAGCAAGTTGCTGCATACTTGCCATATTTTTTTGCGAACCAGTTTGCATATTGGCAAAGTTTACATCATTCAGTTCTAGCTTTAATGATGGAAATACCGACAGCTTTTTATCGCCATTAATAGTCAGACTACGACCTGTGGTTTGTTCTACTTGCTCCGATACTTTATTAAATATCGCGTCTGTAGGAATGAGGAATGGTGCTGCGACTACTAATGCAATTAGTAATAAGAAAATGACACCAACAACTTTCAGTAAGGTTTTCATAATCATCCTTAAAAATGGGCAAACAATGTTCATATCATAGCGGGAGTTAGGCGCAAATGCATTGCCCAATCCACAAAAAGGTTTGTAAACAAGCTTAGGTATAAGAACATGAATCAGCGCTGAAATATTTTGATACCTTTAGGTTACAAATAAATCTTGACCGAATGATACCCTAGGGTTACATTGATACCTAGAGGTTACATTTAAATCAAAAGGAAAAGATTATGTCTAAGCAAGATATACAAACGGAAGAAAAGTTTATGAGCCATAACGCATGGTTTTCAATATTCATGGGAATTACGTTATTAATCATTAGTGTTTACCCAATGCTTAAGCAAACATCAGCACCTTTACTGTTTATCGGCGCTGCCGCTTTTTTAGGTTCATTTTTTATGTTTGTGATTAGAGGTGGGTTTACATGGAAACTTGGGTATCGCCTTATGTATACCGATGAATTTTTAAAGACAATTGATACCATCGCTTATAAACATGTGGTTCTTGGATTACTTTTTAGCATGGGGGTTATTTTTTTATTGTCTGATGACCTTGCTTTAAATGTATCTCATAGCATGATGGCCACATTTTACCTCGCTCAAATGTGTTTAGTATACGGCGTATCAATTCTTTGGCAGAGTAGAGACTAGGTATAATAGTGGAAAATAATATCGCTAAATTCCGTAAAGAGAAGGGTTTATCGCAGCAAGAACTCGCTGATGCCATTGCAGTATCACGTAAAACCATTAGCACAGTCGAAACAGGCCGCTTTATACCTTCGGTTATTATCGCGTTAAAAATTGCAACCCACTTTGAACTTACCGTTGAGCAATTATTTACACTTGATGATAATGATTAATTAATCAAGTCAATCGCAATCTTGCTCTATCAGTAAGATTGCATCATTTCATTACTTCGGTATGATGCACGACCCTGTTGTTTTTGCACCCTGTGTACTAAAATCAAACAACCTAATTTGGTCAAAACTGGAGTATCGATTAAGCATGAAGAAACTGCTTATTTCACCGTCAAAAATGGCGCTTGGCGAGCAAGAAAGTCAAATTTATCAAAACATCCTCAAGCAGGCCTCTGATATCAGCTTAAACCTAATGGCAGTTAAAGTAGAAAACCACCCTGAAGACTTTTTAGGCTGGTGCTATGAGCTATTAAGTGCAAGCCGCGATCGCATTAACTACGATCTATTAGAAGATAAGCAATTACCGACACTTAAGAAACTTCATGACTTATTAATTTCTGCCATCAGCTTTTTGCAATTAAAAACCTTAAGAGTTGCACCATGGCCAGTTATCGCAGGCTTCATCGAACAGCATAAAGAGCTTGTGGCACTTGATGAGCAACTACGTTTAGCTAATTACATTGCAGCGATTAAATCACAATCATTAAAAGAGATGATCCCTGAAGACCGTTTAGCGTTTTCAGGTAAACACAGTGCGTCGCTTGATCCAAGCAGCTATAACTTCGATGTTGAATGGTTTGCTTCTACGAAGAACGCAAAAGGCTTTCACCAAATGTTGAGTGATTTGCCTGGTGCATTCGATGAAGCCTTAGCGCACATTCCACTTGAAGGCGAAATAACCCAAGAGCATTATCAACACTTTATGGTTGCATACTTGATGGCATTTAATGGTAGCGATGAAAAGCCAACGCTTGCTCCTGCAACTCGCTTACTTGCGATGCGCCGACCTGATGTGTTTACACCAATCGTAAATAGTAAACTTGATGCCCTTTGTGGGGCACTAGGTATTACCAAATTAAATAACCGTGATTTTGAGCGCTACTGGCAAGATATTGTAGAAGCAATCCATAATATGCCTTGGTTCAAAATGGCTAGCGCCGCAAATGAACTTGAGCAATCTTTAGTTGAAATTAAAGCCCTATTACCTAGCTTCTTTTATTATGCAGATAAAAGTACCGCCGATAACTCAAACTATATTAAGTTGTTAAACAAACCTAAGAGTACCACGAGCTCAGCAGGTAAAAAGACCGTACGCCGTGGCAAAGAATCAGCTGAGATACTGGTAGACCGTGCATTAGCAAGTGATGATATCCCTGAACATATCAAAGCAAAGCGCGATTCAATCATCAGTGAAGTTGAAAAAGGCCGAAGTGTTGAAGAGACTATTAGTCTGATGCGAGCGATTTTCGGCTAAGTCACTCTCAAATAAGAGAAACCCGGGTGCTTCGCAATTGTGCAACCGGGTTATTTTTTGCACCACACAAGTGCGCATGAACAATTCAAATATCCACTATTTTTTCAATTAAGCCATCTTAGAAGTCTGTTTTTAAAGCATTTAAGCATAAAATATCCTATTCAAAATGAACTTGGCACAACCAGTGCAATATCGTATCCAGACAACACATAATAAATGTCCTCGAATAATAACCAGACTGCAATCTGAAATGGGACAAAATCAACATAACAACAGGATACAGAAACATGCTAAAACTAAAAAAAACGGTCGCAGCAAGCGCTCTTGCGCTATTAACTTTGAGCTCGACATATAGTTATGCAGAAGTCACAGCAAACGCTGCGGCAACGTCAAATTACTTATGGCGTGGTCAAGAGCAAACTGGCGGTGATGCTGCAATCCAAGGTGGTATCGACTACGCAAGTGAATCTGGCTTTTATGCGGGTACTTGGGTATCGAATGCTAGCTGGGCTGACGACATGACTTACGAGCTAGACCTTTATGCTGGTTTTGGCGGTGAAATCAATGAAACCTTTAGCTACGATGTTGGCTACATTTATTATGCATACCCAGATGCAGCATCTTACACAGATGCAGATTTCTCAGAAATCTACGGTAGCATTAGCATGGGTAGCTTCACCTTTGGTGCAGCAGTACTAGCAACATCAGCAGCTAGCGGTGACGGTACAGACTTTGGTGATTCACTTTATTTAAATGCTGACTACAGCTTCCCAGTTGGCAGTACCGGTGCAGAAATGGCCCTTCATTTAGGTCATTACTCAGGGGATTTCATTGGTGATGATGACATCATCGACTACGGCGTTTCAGTGTCGAAAGACGGCTTTACTTTCGGTCTTTCAGACAATGACATCGATGGTTCAGATGTAAAAGTGTACGTCGCTTACGCGGTTGACTTCACTTTATAAAGAATGTGTTACTTGCTGCAACACGAAGGGCCGTAAGGCCCTTTTCTCGTTTAGGGCTATTCGTTAAGGCACACTATGACCAGTTGAGCCTTGCCAAATGCGATACCATTGTTCACGGCTCATAGAGAGCTGCTTAGCTTCAACCGCTGATTTAACACGTTCAATGTTACCCGTACCAAGTACCACAGACGGTGCACTCGGGTGCATTAACAACCAAGCATAAACAACTTGATCAATTGCTGTGGCGCCAATTTCAGCACCAACCTGCTCTAACACGGCACGTAAACGCACTGCTTTTTCATCATCGCTTGAGAATAAACGCCCCCCTGCCAATGGTGACCAAAGCATAGGTTTAATATCAAGCAACTGGCATTGATCTAAGCTACCATCATCAAGGGCTTTCATTTCGTAGGGTGAAAACTCGATTTGATTGGTCACTAGTTCAAAGTCTAAACGCGACTGTAACAAGCTAAGTTGTGATGGCGTAAAGTTAGATACACCAAAGTCAATCACATCACCATTTGCTTTTAGGGTATTAAATGCTTGTGCCATTTCATCGGCATTCATCAAGTAATCAGGGCGATGAATAAGTAATACATCTAAACGATCAGTGTTGAAGTTTTTTAGTGACTGCTGTGCTGAGGCAATAATATGCGCGGCACTTGAATCATAGTGGTTTGCTTTGCCTTGTAATCCTAGGCTTGCAAACGCAGGCTTAATACCACATTTAGTGATGATTTTGATTTCATCACGAATACTTGGTTTTAGTTTAAGTGCTTTACCAAATTCAGCTTCACAACCGTATTCACCGTAGATGTCAGCATGATCGGTATGTGAAACTCCCATATCGATTGCATTTTCTAAAAAACTTAAGCATTGCTGGGGCGTTACCTGCCAATCTAACAAGCGCCAGAACCCTAATACCAACTCATCAATACAACGACCATTGCTATTCACCATAACGACCTACTTTTCCTAATAAGTTCGATTCAAATTAATCCTTTAACCATATCACAGATTTACTAATCACAGCTGTTAACATACAGTTACAAAACAAATTGCTAATTTGTTACTAAACAGGATATTTTAGTACCTAAAAACAAATGTTATAAAACAAGGAATAAAAAATGAAATCATCAAATGTAATGACCGCATTGGTTGATATTTTTATCAGCCCGAGTAAAGCCTTTAATGGTTTAAAAGAAGCAAAAGGTTGGTCTTTTGTTGCCTTTATTTTACTTGCCGGCATTCTCGCCGCCAGCATGTTTGCTTTTTATAATAAAGCTGACCCGCAATTTTTAATCGATCAACAAGTGGCAGCCGCCAGTGTTGATGCCACTATTGCTGAGCAAAAAATGATTCGCCAAAGCATGGAGCAAACCATAGATATGCAGGTTTGGTTTGCCATCTTTGGTGGCATCATTGGTTTGGCTGTTATTAATGCTCTGATGGCAGGCTACTACTTATTTGTATCTAAGCAAGACCCAGAAGCTAACTATGGTTATGGTGCTTGGTATGGCTTTGGTGTGTGGACCATGATGCCAATGATTATATCAAGCCTCGGTTTGCTCATTTTAGTATTAACTGCAAGTACCGACCAAATTTCACAGACGTTATTTAACTATGCTTCGATTAACCAACTTTTAATTGGCTTAGAAATTGGCCATCCATTCTACACCTTATTGGAGAGCCTAAATATCTTTTCTATTTGGGGCATTTTCATCGCAGCTATAGGTTTGAAGAGCTGGACTAATTTCACTTTCAATAAGGCGCTACTTTTTGCAGCCCTGCCAAGTATTGTTATTTACGGTATTTGGACTGTAATCGCTCTCGTTTAATTCTGCTTTGAGCGGCGATATGCCGCTCTTAACTACCAAGGAAGTAACATGAAAAAAGCCATTATTATTGGCCTCGCTGTTACAGCATTTGTCGCTTTACTAGTATCAAAACAAGTCACAGGCAATAAAGATGCACCAGAAATGCATATTGCAGAAGTTGCACAAGGCAATATTGCCGATTCAATTTTAGCCTCTGGCAACCTAGTCTTTAACACCCAAGTGCAGCTGCGCTCTGAAGTGACTGGCCGCGTAGCGAAAGTGTTTGTCGAAGAAGGAGAAAGTGTCACTGAGGGCGATATTCTTATGCGTCTAGATACTACAGCGTTTGAATCTGAAGTTGCACGCAACAAAGCCGTGCTTCGCGCTACTGAAATTGATATTAAGCACAGCGAAACCCGACTGAAAAATATCGAACGCCAGCTAAGCCGCCAAAAAGAGCTTTATGAAGTTGGCCTCGCTGGCCAAGAAGTGTATGAAAACCTACAAAATGCCCGCGATTTAGCGAAAATAGATATTGAAGCAAAACGTGAAGCTTACAACCAAGCCCAAGCGTCATTACTCATTGCTGAAGACCGTTTAAATAAAAGTGTATTTCGCGCACCAATGAGTGGGCTACTTGCATCGGTAAATATTAAAGAAGGTGAAACCGTAATTGCCGGAACAACCAACATTATTGGCTCAGATCTGATGCTAGTAGCAGATCCAAGCGCAATATTAGCCGAACTTCGCGTGGATGAAACCGATATTGCCGGTATCAAATTAGACCAACATGCAGATATCTATGCTGCCGCTTACCCAAATCAACCTTTTACTGGCAAAGTCATAAACATTGGCACATCAGCAAAAAATCAAGCTGGTTCTCAGGGCTTATCATTTAAAGTCAAAGTACTGCTTGATGCCACTGACCGCCAGCTTTATGCCGGAATGAGTTGCCGTGCTGAAATTGCGACAAGTATTGCCGAAAACGGCTTAAAACTCCCCATTGAAGCAATTCAAAAAGAGGATGATAGCTACTTTGTTTGGAAGCTTAACGCAGATAATACAGTAACTAAAACAACTGTAACGGTAGGCATTTCTTCAGATATCGAACAAGCACTAACCAGCGGTGTTGCAAAGGGGGATCGTATTGTTATCGGCCCAGCCAGACCTCTCAGCTCACTAAAAGAGGGTGATACGGTAGCCGTTAAAAACAGCCCTGAAAAAGGTGCTAGCTAATGTCGGCGGTGATAAAACTCAGTAATATCAATAAGCAATATAAAATGGGCGAACAAGTTTTCAAAGCCCTTGATGATATCAATATTGAAATTGCTCAAAATGAGTATGTTGCCATTATTGGCCCTTCGGGTTCAGGTAAATCAACACTAATGAACTTGCTTGGCTGTTTAGATACCCCTACAAGTGGTGACTACTATTTAAAAGATAAGCTGGTAAAGCGAATGACCGAAACTGAGCTTGCTCATCAGCGTAATGAAAGTGTTGGCTTTATTTTTCAAAGTTTCAATTTATTACCGCGAGCTTCAGCCCTAGAAAATGTTATGCAGCCACTTGTGTATCGATTTATCTCTGCCAAAGAGCGAAAGCAGCAAGCGCTCGAATCATTACAGCGGGTTGGTCTTGGCGATAAGGTAAATCACCTTTCGAGCCAGCTTTCTGGTGGGCAACGTCAACGTGTCGCGATTGCTCGTGCACTTGTTACTAAACCGCATATTTTACTTGGTGATGAGCCTACAGGTAACTTAGATAGTAAAACCACCACTGAGATCATGGCACTGTTTGATGAGCTTCATAACGAAGGGCACACCATTATTTTGGTTACTCACGAACAAGATATTGCTGATCACTGCCAACGTGTTATTCGTTTAGTTGATGGCAAGGTTGTCAGTGATACCCGTAAAGGCGAAGGAGCAAGGCAACATGTTTAAATCTGCTATCGCTGTTATGGAAGGCACTAAAGCCGCACTCATGGCAATTAAAGCAAACGCGATGCGTAGTGCCCTTACCTGCTTAGGTATTATCATTGGTGTTGCAGCGGTTGTGACCGTAGTGGCAGTAATGCAAGGTTTCACTAAGCAAATTAATGATCAACTTGCCGACATGTCTCCTGATGTGACCAATATAAAACCTTACACTAGCGTAGAAAAAGAAATGGTAGGCCAACAAGCAAAGCTAACCTACAGCGACTTTTTAACCCTAAAAGCACGCGTTAAAGAAGCCGAAACCTTTACTGCGCTGATGTTTACTTGGCGCTTTTCTGGTGCAGCAGAGTACGGCAATAAAAGTCATGCTTCACGGGTAATGGGTACCGAGCAAGACTACCAAAAAGCTTACCGCACCTACCCTGAACTCGGCCGGTTTATTCGCGCAGAAGATGATGAAAAACGCCGTCGAGTGGCGTTTATCGGCCCTTCAATTATCGAAAAGCTTAATCTGCCTGAAAACCCTGTAGGCGAATATATCAAACTCGGTGGTGAGTGGTTTCGCATTATTGGTGTTGCTGAAAAACAAGGTAGCTTATTAGGTTTTGACCAAGACGATTACATTAATATTCCAATAAGTACCATGAGTGCGCTAGAAGGCGGCAGTGTTGATACTAATGTGCAAATGATGTTTCGTTTAAAAGACGATGCTAACGAAACGCAAGTACTGGGTAAAATTCGCCGCATCTTGCGTCAATTACATAAACTAAAAGACGGCGAAGATGACGACTTTGAGTTTGAAACCGCCGAAAAAGCCCGTGCTAATATCGATAAATTTACCGGAAGTGCAACCGCAATTACCGCGGGGATAGTCGGTATCAGTCTGGTGGTTGGGGGTATCGGTGTGATGAATATCATGCTGGTTTCGGTAACAGAACGCACTCGTGTGATCGGCACTTTAAAAGCATTAGGGGCAACACCTGGCTTTATTATGCTGCAATTTTTAGTTGAAGCGGTGGTGCTATCGCTTTTTGGTGGCTTAATTGGTTTAGCGATAGGGTATGGTGCCGCGGCACTGATTTCGTTATCAGTGCCGAGCATGCCAGATGCCTACATACCGGGTTGGGCGATTATGCTGTCATTTGGCTTTACGTCATTGATTGGTATTGTGTTTGGCTTAGCGCCCGCTATTAAAGCGGCACGCTTAAACCCAATTGATGCACTGCGTTATGAATAACTAGTCTGGCTTATAAGGTACTTGAGCACAGCTTATTTCAACTGTTTTCGGGTACCAAATAGGCCCAACTTGGTTTACTGCAATTTCAGCAAGACCATTGGTGAACGACTTATAAGTGTGAACGGTTTGCCACTCAGAGTCAGGGCATTGTTCAGATAAGTCGACAGGCTTTGAACCTTCGTAAAGCGCCGCGGCAAAGTTATGATGCCACTGCTCTGTTGCAGGCGCTTTATTGCCTTGCGCTGCACTGCCATTATCGAAGTAGATATTTGTGCAACCACTTAAGGTTGCAACTAACACCGCTGTTATTAGTAAGCTTTTCATAGTTGTTGCTCCTGTGCTTGTTGCTCACACCATACTTTTACTGTGTGAGGAGCATAAATTCCGAGTGTAACTAGTCCTAATGCGCCATCAGCGAATGTTTGTTGCGATTGCATTTGGGCAACTTTTTTATCTTGGCAAATAGCCTTTACATCAACGCGCTCTTCACCAACGAGGCCCCACAAAAAGAATGGACGGCTATCTTGGTAATCGGCTTTAGTGGCTAATTTATTGGTTGTTTTTTCTGGCACTATGGTGACTGATGAACACGCTGTCACCGATAAGGCAAGCAGCATACAGGCCATTTGTTTCATGAGTAGTTCCTTTGTCTGAGTTGTTAAGCTCAGTAAGTATAAGAATATGAGTACTCATTTTGGGTAAGAAAGCGTATAGAAATTGTAGGAAATACTACAGTTTCTAACATTTAGCCTTTGAACTAAACTGGGCTAACAACGACTAACTCTCAAGGAAAGTAACTAAAGGTCATTATGACGGCATATCTGCGTATATTTTTATTACTTGTGTGTTTGAGCGCGCTGTCTTGGTATAGCTTTTCAAGCGATCCTAGCTCTGATGAGCAGCAAGGTATAACCAAAACTGCCGTGAACCTTGTTAATTGCCAACAGCAGTTAGCACAAAGTCGCATGCAAACTTACGCAGCGCATTACATTTTGCCCTATCAGTTCAAGTTATTGAGTTGGAATATCTACAAAGCACAAATAGATGGCTTACTCACAGATTTACAAAACCTAAATGACGATGCTGATATTGTGTTACTTCAAGAAGCTATCGAAGAACCAGCTCTTACAAAGCTCAAACCATATTGGCGTTTTGCTAAAGGCTATAAGAGTGGCAGTGTGCAATCTGGAGTTATGACACTCAGCCGTTGGCCCGCCACTGTGCATTGCACACTCACTCACAAAGAGCCTTGGCTACGTAGCCCAAAAGCCACCAATATTGTGGAGTATGCGCTGCCTGAACAACTGTTATTACTGAGTATTAACCTGCATGCCATTAACTTTACGGTTGGTGTAAGTGACTTTAAGCAACAGCTAGACGATGCCGCCGCCATTATGCGAACGCATAAAGGACCTATCGTATTTGCCGGTGATCTCAATACCTGGAGTGATGAGCGCCAAGCCTTATTGCAGCAAACGTTGACCCAACTAGGCCTACACGAGGCTATCTATTTAGATGATAAACGCACCAAAACATTTGGATTAGCACTTGACCAAATATGGGTGCGAGGTGTCAAAATAGAAACAACTATAGTGCCTGAGCTTGCAAGCTCAGATCATAATCCAATAATTGCAACCTTAACCATAGAGCAAAAAGAACAGTGAAAATAACAATGAAAAGATATTGGTTTATCGCATTAATGTTCTTGAGCATTAGTCAATTCTGTATTGCAGCCACTCCAGAGCAAGAAATTAATCACTTAATTGATTTTGTCGCTAAAAGCGATGCCGTATTTATACGCAATGACACAGAACACTCAAGCCAAGATGCTGCCGAGCACCTCGCTATGAAATATCGAAAAGCGACCCGCTATGCAAATACCGCCGACAAGTTTATCGAAAACCTAGCGAGCAAAAGCTCTTGGAGCGGTAAGCCCTATAAAGTAAGACTCAGCAATGGATCGTTACTCAATGCAAAAGATTGGTTGAGCAATGAATTAGAAGAGTACCGTCGAAACCAACATATTCATAATTAAATCATCAACACACAAGAAGCGAAAAGCCATGCAAGAACACAATAATCAACCACTCAACGACTTTATTGAATACCCTCATGACGAAATGCTTAAACGCGCCGAAGAGTTTTTAGCCGTTAGTCAGCGTCGCCATAGTATTCGCAGCTTTAGCGACCGCCCTGTGCCAAAAGAAATAATCGAAACTTGTATTAAAGCGGCAGGCACTGCACCAAGTGGTGCCAATCATCAACCTTGGCACTTTGTGGCAATACACAGTAGCGATGTTAAGAAACAAATTCGTGAAGCAGCCGAAAAGCTAGAGCGCTCATTTTATGAAGGCCGAGCTGGTGAAGAATGGTTAGATGCTTTAAAACCACTTGGCACAGATGCCAGTAAGCCCTACCTTGAGCATGCACCTTGGCTAATTGCCGTGTTTAGTCAAAAGAAAGGCGGTATTTCTGCCGATGACAAAAATACCAATTACTATGTTCATGAATCTGTTGGCCTAGCAACCGGCTTTTTAATTCAAGCACTACACAGAGCAGGCCTTGCTACCCTCACGCATACACCAAAGCCAATGAGCTTTTTAACCGAAATTTGTGGCCGCGATAAAGATAATGAGCGCCCTTACATGCTGCTCATTGCAGGCTACCCAGGCACAGATGCAACTATCCCTGAGCATGCCTTAGTGAAAAAGTCGCTGGACGAAATAGCGACCTTTATTTAGTTTTAAAATCAACAGCTAGCACATCACCTGGGTTTAAACCTGAAACGATGTGCTGCTGCCCATCAACCATTTCGCCAAGGCGTACATATCGACGCACTATCAGATTATTTTCAAGTAAATAGACCATACTCAATTGGCCATATTGATGCACCCAACTTGAGTCAATCAACACCCCTTTTTCAGTGGCGAGCGGTAATTGTAACTGCGCATAAAGCCCAGGCATTAGCCCAGTTTGCACATCTGTTTCTAAACGGATTTCCATACTGCGCGCAGCACTATCAGCAACGGGCACTATTTCTGTCACAGTGGCAGGCATTGACGTTGATAAAGCGGGTAATTTGACTGTCAGAGCTTGGCCAACATTCAATTTAATTGCTTGTTGTTCTCTGACATTAAACGCTAATTGCAATTGCTGTGGGTTATACAGTGCGAGTAATGGCGTACCAGGGGTTGCGGTATCGCCAGGTTCTGCGAAACGCTCAACCACAACACCTGAAATCGGCGCTTTAATTTGCGTAAAACTCAACGCGACTTGTGCTTGTGTTTGCTGTTGTTTAGCAATCGCTAGGTTCGCAGTTAAATTATCGAACCTTGCTTTAGCATCGTCGTATTCACTAACAGATACCAAGCCTTGTTTGTACAAATCGTTGATACGTTTAAGCTGTTTCTCTGCTTGAGTCAGCGATGCATTAATTGCGTTTATTTGTGCTTCGCTTTGTGCAAGCCCAGCTTTAAAGTCATCTTGCTGCAAGGTGATCAATACATCACCTTGTTTTACAGTATCGCCAGCGCGTACATTTAAACGCTCAACTTGTGCCATAACTCGCGATGAGATTTGCGTATTTTGTTTTGCAATCACGGTTCCTGGCACAACTTCATCACGAGCGATATCTGCCAGTGTCACTGTCACTAACTGACCATTGTAATCGTTTGCCGATGGGTTTTTCATGCCTGCAGCTTGCTTATCAGAAAAACTGCCCGCCATGTAAAGTACCGCCACAATGATCACAAATAACGCGATAATTGAACCAATAAGTTTTGATTTACCCTGCATGAGCTTGTTCCTCTATGGCTGCATCCTTTGCAAACACTAAATAATAAACCAGGGGCACAACAAATAATGAGAACAATGTTGATGCCACAATACCAAAAATAATTGCAATCGCTAGACCGCTAAATACCGGGTCTAGGGTGATCACTAAGTTACCTAATAAGGTAGTTCCTGCAGTCAGTAACACTGGACGCATACGCACTGTACCTGCGGCAATTAAAGCTTGTTTAATTGCCATACCTTGGCTACGAGCTTGATTAATAAATTCAACCAAAATAAGTGAGTTACGGACCACAATACCGGCAAGTGCGATCATGCCTATCATGGCTGTTGCAGTGAATAACACCGGCTCTGGAGCACCAGCAATGGTGCGCTCTCCAAATTGATTTAATAACCAAAAGCCCGGCATGATACCTATCACGGTTAATGGAATAGCCGACATGATGATCAGTGACAAACTGGCAGAATTTGTTTGAATTCGTAAGATGATGAAAATTGCAGTTAGCGCAAACGCAAAGGCAATGCCCATATCTCTAAATACATCAATGGTAATTCGCCATTCACCTTCTCCACTAAAGGTTACGTCAGTGCCAGCAGGTAATTGCCAAGCTTGGCTACCACCATTATTGAAAAAGTGCCTACTTTGCCAATCAGTTTGGCTAAATTCGTCAGCGCTGATACCTAAGTCGGCATTGACGTCAGCAATGATCTCAGCGGGTGTACGACCGTTTAGCTCAGCCATTACATACACAACATTACGCTGATCTTTACGCATAATTGGTTTAGCAACATCTTGATACTGAAACTCGCCTAATTCAGATAATGCCACCAGCGGACGCGGTGCACTTTGCAGCCCAAATTCATCACTGGTTTTTGCGAGTTCTCTGTCACCGCGAACCTGCAATGCGAGCAATTGAGCAAATTGATTTCGGTCTTGATACGGCAGTTGCAGTTTAATATCAACAGGGTCTGTTTCGCCGCTAACATATAACACCCCAACATTTTGCCCATGCGAGGCAATGGCTAAGGTCTGGGCAATATCTTGCGTAGAGACCGCCGACAATGACGCTTTACTTTTATCGGTAACAAAACGTTGTAAGGGTGCATTGGCAGCAATACTGGTATCAACCTCAACCACATGCGGCTCTTGCTTTAACCTTGCCGCAACTGCAAGAGCTGCTTGATAGTGAGTGTCTGTATCAACAAATGGCTCACTGTAAACTTCAGCCACTAAGGTACTTAAAACAGGCGGGCCTGGTGGTACTTCAACCACTTTAATAACAATGCCATCGGTTGCCAGTGGTGCTAATGCTGCACGCAAGCGCATGACCACAGCATGAGATTGATGATCACGCTCAGTTTTATCAAGCAGTAATACTCTTAGCTCAGCAAGATTGGCGGCTTCGCGTCGATAATAACCACGTACCATACCATTAAAGTCCATACTCGATGGCTGGCCAACGTAGGCTGCCACCTCGCTTACCTCATTTAATTTCCAAGTGACAGTTTGTACTTTTCGCGTGAAAGCTGCGGTTTGCTCAAGGCTCGTGCCCTCTGGCATATCGATTAAAACTTGCAACTCGTTTTTATTATCGAACGGTAGCAACTTTAAAGGCACAACACGCATGACGGGTAGCATGGCACTGGCGACAAACAGGCCTAATGTGGTCCATAGAACGAGTTTTGCACGGCCTTTAGACTCAAGTAATGGCGATAAGATGCGCTCATACAAACTATGCGGATTGGCTTCTAGTTGCATACTGTCATCAACGGGCGCTTTCAGCAGTTTCATGGCCAACCAAGGCGTTACAAAAAATGCCACAATGGTAGAAACCATCACACTGACTGGCACATTAAATGCCATAGGTGCCATATAAGGGCCCATCATGCCAGTAATAAACGCAAGCGGGATAAATGCCACCATAATAGTCAATGTTGACATAAACAACGCCACGCGTATTTCGCTCATAGCATCAACTATGCGTTGTTTTTTATCACCTTTTTGCGTTAAAAAACGACTTATGTTATCTATGCCTGTGATGGGATCATCAACCAATAAACCTAGAGAAAGTATTAATGCAAACAGCGTGACTCGGTTAATCGTATAACCAAAGGCAAAATCAAGTGTCAGGGTTATGCCGTAACAAATAGGCACAGCTAAACCAACCACAATTGCTGGTCGCCAGCCTAAAAATACGCCAACAAAAATAACCACGGTAAACACCGCAAATACTAAACTCGAGGTAAGATTATTTACTTTTTCGTTCGCTGTTTGGCCATAGTCTCGCAGTACGGTGTAGCCCACTTCATCTGGCAGCAAATTAGCCGATAAGCTGTCCATCATGCTGTGTACTTCATTGGCTACAGCTACCGCATTAGTGCCAGCTTGCTTAGCGACACTAATGGTAACTAAAGGAAGTTGTTGCTGGTTATCTGATTGAGCCAACCATTGATAGCTTTGTGCTTCGCTTGGACCATCACTCACCTCGGCCACATCACTTAGGTAAACACTCTTACCGTTAACCACGTTGACAACAAGGCGTTCTATCGCAGATTGAGAACGTAAAACATCACCCACTTGTAAGGCAATTTGCTGCTTACCTTCAACAACACTGCCCACATTGACTAATTGGTTAGATACGCTAAGCGCATAATACACATCGGTTAGGGTTGTTTGATGTGCAGCAAGCGCGCTTGCATCAAGGTTAATCGTTAATTGACGAGTTCTACCAGCAATCACTTTCACTTCGCTGGTGTTTTCGATGCGCTGTAAACTGTTAGCGATTTCGTTGGCAAAGCGGGTTAGTTGGTAATCATCGTAAAGTTTTGGATCTTTACTAAATAAGCCCAGCATCACAATGGGTACATCGTTCACTTCAACCGGGCGTATTTGCCATGAACTGATCACTGACGCCATCGTGTGTTGATAGCTATAGAGTTTAGCGTAAGTGTCGAGAATGGCTTGCTCACGGTCGTGACCAACTTCAAAGCGAAGAGTAACAACAGCAGCATTACTTTGTGTAGTCGAGTAAATATGCTCAACGCCCGTTAACTGCGCCAATAACTTCTCCAATGGTTCAGTTACCAGCCTGGCTACTTCTGGCGCTTCAACGTTTGGCGCTGCCACATATATATCAAGCATAGGAACCACAATTTGCGGCTCTTCTTCACGAGGGGTTTGCTTTAATGCCATTAAGCCAAGCAGCACCGACATAATAAAAATAATGACGGGGAGGCGACCGCTCAAGCTGTTTTTTACTGCATTATCGATAGCATTCATTGCTTAATTACCTTTGCAAAATAAGCCATGTAGGGTCGCTAAGATCGATACCACGTTTTTATCAACCACGCGATAATAGATAGTTTGGCTTTCACGTCGAGTCGAGACTATCTGCGCTTTTCTCAGCGCCGCTAAGTGTTGCGATAATGCTGACTGTGCCAACGGCACAGCTTCGTTTAATTCGCTCACGCTCATTTCACCATCTTGCAGCGAACATAAGATCATCAAGCGATTTTTATTCGCCAATATCTTTAGCATTTGCTCTGCTTGTTCCACATTGTCGGCCATAGCCGCAAAATCGATGTTCATAATCACACTACTCTATATTCTTAAATACCGCTAAAGTATAGATTGATATATTAGAAAAGTCTAATATTAGAATTTACTAATGTAGGTTTTTCTAATATATTAAATGCATCACTCTGTTATTGAGGTCTTATTATGAAACTAAATGACGCGCTTCGCCTAATTGCTGGTGTAATGATCTGTATTTCATTGTTGCTACAACAGTTTCACAGTCCGTTGTGGATTTGGTTTACGGTATTTATTGCTCTAAACTTAATTCAATCGGCATTCACTAAGTGGTGCCCAATGATCACTATCTTACGCAAACTTGGCATGGAGGATTAGTATGCTGACACCAATTCCTGACTTAATGAAAATTATTGCCCCAAACCAGCGCCGCATTAACGCTGACCAAGCAAAACAAGAATTAAGCGAAAATCACGGTTTATTAATAGACGTACGTGAGCCGGCTGAACACGCCACAAAAGCAGCGACAGGTGCTATAAATATCCCGCGCGGTGTACTTGAAATGAAATTAATGGAAATTGAAAAAGATCCTGCAAGGCCAATTTACTTACACTGTGCAAGTAGTGCCCGTGCCACACTTAGTGCCGAAGCACTTACTCGTGTTGGCTACGAAAATGTCACTGTAATCACCTGTAATGCAGAACAAATTTGCCAAGTGTTTTAGCTTCATAGAATAGTAACACTGGTCGGATAAGCTCGTACTTTTCTATTTGTAGGTACAGAGCAATGACTTTTACACGCAGACGCTTTTTAAAAGCATCGGCGGCTGGTTTTGGAGCCGCCGTTTTATCTTTCGGTTTAACTGGC
Source organism: Pseudoalteromonas sp. NFXS39 (assembly GCF_040148775.1). Classification (NCBI taxonomy): domain Bacteria; kingdom Pseudomonadati; phylum Pseudomonadota; class Gammaproteobacteria; order Alteromonadales; family Pseudoalteromonadaceae; genus Pseudoalteromonas; species Pseudoalteromonas sp. NFXS39. The sequence continues at coordinate 27,532 of NZ_JAGDEC010000011.1, forward strand.
TGTAGTCTTAATGACGATGATGAGGAAACCACAAAGCAGACCCCTGTCAGCTTTGATCACGGTGTTGCTAGTGGCGACCCGCTAGCTGATAGCCTCATCATTTGGACTCGCATAACCCCACTTGAAAACGTCAAAAGTGTTAACGTAGTTTGGCAAGCCTCAACGGATGCTAACTTCACAACTATAAGCCATGATGGCGAAACTCAAGTAAGTGATGCAACCGACTATACCTTGAAAGTTGATCTGCAAGGTCTCGATGCAAACACCACTTATTACTACCGCTTCATAAGTAATGGTAAAACCTCACCCACAGGAGCAGGTAAAACGCTGCCAGTTGACAATATAGAACAAGTAAAATTTGCCGTTATCTCTTGCGCTAACTACCCTGCAGGCTACTTCCATGTGTATGGTGAAATTGCAAAACAAACCGATTTAGATGCAGTACTGCACTTAGGTGACTACATCTATGAATATGGTAATACAGGTTATGCCACTGAAGATGCCGCCGAGCTAGGCCGTTTATTACCTGATGACAATAGCGATGAAATCATTTCTTTAGCTGATTACCGCAAACGTTACGGCCATTATCGTAAAGACGAGAACCTACAAGCTGCCCATAGTCATTGTGCATTTATTACTGTTTGGGACGACCACGAAATAGCAAATGATACATGGCACAGTGGCGCAGAAAATCACAACGACGGCGAAGGTGAATTTAGCGAGCGAAAAATGCATGCGCTACAAGCTTATTTCGAATGGATGCCAATACGCAATGTCGCCGATAAAGAACGTATTTATCGACGCTTTGAGTTTGGCAATTTAGTGTCATTACACATGCTCGATACCCGTGTTTTAGCTCGCGATGAACAAATTAACTATGCTGATTTCGATTTGGCCACTAGCCAAGGGCAAACTGACTTTGTTGCAGCAATCAGCTCACCTACTCGTGCTTTATTAGGTAACGAGCAACTCACTTGGCTTACCGATGGTTTAACGACAGCAACAACACAATGGCAAGTACTTGGACAACAAGTGCTGATGACTAAAATGCATTTGCCATTTGAGATTCTGCAATTACTAATGAATATTCAAGTAATTCAAGCTAGCGGTGCTGATCCTTCTGCATTACTCGCTCAAGCAAACACGTTATTTAATGAGCTTGCGCAAATTAAAGGACGCATTTTAGCTGGAGATCCAAGTGTTACAGCACAAGAGCGAGCACGCGTAGAAACGACAGCGCCCTATAATCTTGACGCATGGGATGGCTATGCTTATGAACGTGAGGTAATACTTGGGACAGCAATTGCAGCGCAAAAGAACCTTGTCGTTTTAGCGGGTGATACACATAACAGCTGGGCAGGACAATTAGTCACTGATGCCAGCAATCCTGTTTCTGCTCAAGCCGCTGCCGGTGTTGAGTTTGCGACATCTTCGGTTTCTTCACCAGGACTTGAGAACTACTTAGCGTTAAATACACAATCGAGCGAAGCTGTCGCACAAATTGAGCAAGTCATTGCATTGCTGGTTAACGACTTAGCTTATAACAACTTAGTTGAACGCGGCTACTTAACTGTCACCTTTACTCAGCAACAAGCAGTTGCCCAGTGGCATTATGTAAGTAGTGTCAAAACAGCCGATTACACACTGCTTAACGAGCGTCAAAAAGCGCTCAGCGTACAAGCTGGTAGCCCTACTTTACAAATGGCCTAACGCTTTTCATCTAATAGCGTAACTAACATTTGCTCAATGTTTTTTACGCTATAAGTAAGTGAACGTAGCAGTTCTAACTGACTGTCTTCAGGTTGATGCTCTGGTTTAGCGCTGCTAGTTTGAGTCATCTCATCTTTTTGTTTCAAGATTGCTTCGCGAAACTTCTCAGCATCAATCACTCCGAGTAATGATACCAATGCACCTTGCCCCGACTGACCTGCCGTTTCAAAGCTCAGTCGATAGAGACCAAATTGACGCATTAAGGGACCTTGACTTAGTGCTACATCGGTTATTTTTTCAAGTGGGATCGACTTTTCTTCTTTAAAAAAGACACCACGCTTCACCACTAATTTACGAGTTAACAAAGTAGCTGACATCGCCGCTAAAATACGCCCTGCCACCAGCCAGATTATTAACGCAACAATGGGAATGAAAGGGATACCTACCATACTAATCATACAGGTAAAAATACCCAGTAATAACCAATACCGTTTTACTTTGGGATCAAAACTGGCACTCAATAAACTGGTTTCTGTCATCATAGACTCCTTGATAAGAGTTATGACAATATACAAACTTTTCATTAAATACAAAAAAAGCCGAGCTAAGCCCGGCTTAAAGGTACTGCAGGGAAAGCTATTCCACTGCTTCAACCGTCACTGTTAGTTTACTCAGATCGGGTCCTTGCACGGTAAAACGGTAATCACCCGCTGTCGGGATATTCAAGGCGATATTAGCACCAACGGCTTCTAGTAAGGCCGCTTCACCAATCACAGCGACAGGTGCATCACCACTGCCGCCATAATCTACTGTACTCCAATCTTCAGAAGCAACTTTGAACTCATAGTCACCAGCTTCTAATGTCATGGTTGTACTGTACATCGCATCACCTGCATAAATTAGAGGGTTATCCGTTCCCCAGCCATTGACGCTGCCGCGTAAGTATACTTGAGTTTCCCCAAACATTTCTGCGTTGAACACAGCCATAAGAGGCTCTTCGAGATTACTGGCGTCAAATACAAACTGATATTGACCATCGGTTGTAATATCAATTGTCATGTTTGCACCTTTTACTGCAAGCTGTTTTTCTGTGCCTAAAGTCACAGCCGCACTACTCTCACCTGAGCCATAATCCACCGTGCTCCAATCCTCAGAGGCCACTTTGAATTCATAGCTACCTGCAGATAATTGTTTAGTGAAGGTGTAAATACCTTTACCTTGATACATCAACTCGTCACTGGTACCCCAATCGTTTAAGCTACCGCGTACATAAATCGGTGTGCTAACAAATGGCTCTTCGTTATATACCTTAAGTATTGGGTTATCGGTGTCTGTGGCATCGAATGAGAATACATAAATAGCATCCATTGCCGCCGTAAAGGTCATATTGGCACCACTGCGTGTCAATGGCTCATCTTCGCCTTCGATCACTTCAGCATCATCTGCAGAAAGCGCACCAAAATCAACGGTAGACCAATCTTCAGAAGCGACTTTAAACTCATAGCTACCCGCTGTTAAAGGAATCGCAATTTTGTACTCGCCATTACCCACATATTCAAAGCTATTTGCCGTGCCCCAGTCGTTTAATGAGCCACGAACATAAACCGTTGTGCTACCAAATGGCACGATATCTGGCGCACCTACAGTAGCATCCGCACTTAGGCCTTCGCCTTGTGCATCACCTTGTGGTTTCACAAACACTGCAACAGTATATGGCGGAACATTAAAGGTACCTTCACCCTCACCAGCTATAAAGCTTGCCGCTGACATACTTGAGTCAACACTGGCTTTTAAAACTGGATGTAGCTCAAAACCCGCAGCCGTTGATACCGTATGCGATAAGCTTTGCTCAGTACCGTTCATAACCACTACAATGGCATCGTATTGGCTATCTAGGTCAGTCAACCCAACGCCATCATCGATACTCATCACAACTAAACCTTGCTGTTGACGCTTACCAATATTGTGAAAGCCAACACGGTCTAAAATGTCTTGCTCTGTGGTTAAACTAAAGAGTGGGCTGGCACTACGAATTGCCAAGAATTCAGTAAATACATTACTTGCGTACTCAATGTCACTTGCCATCGCTTGTGCGTTAGGATTTGCTGAAATAGGCGCAATTTCGCCCCACTTCGCTTGGTTATCTTGCGCAGGCGGTAGGCCTACATTCCAGTTATTGGTATCCATACTAAAATCAACAAAGTTGAACCAATCACCAGAATCATAGCTGTTACGATCCATTGATTTAGAGCGCAACATATCCGCACCCATTTGCATAAATGGAATACCTTGGCTCATCAGTGGCATAGCTAGAGCCATATTGTGAACACGTACACGCTCTTCAATACTTAAGTTAGTGCCGTGCTTGTATTGCAGCTGATCCCATAGTGTTTCGTTATCATGCTTAGAGACATAGTTAATGCTGTCAGCCGGGTCAAGGGCGTAAGCCGCTGGCTGACCACTCCAGCTAAAGCTGCTGCCTTTTGCTGAATTACCTTTAAAGTCTTTAAGAATGTAGTTTTGTAAGTTACCTGCCAGTGATAAACGCAACGTATCTTGCTCAGATAAATTGCCATCTGTGGCATTATTGCTAAAGAACGCACCACCGCGAATTGCTTCACGGATACGGTCATTAAAGGTACCTACCTCAGTGCCAGCCATATCCATTTGTTTCGCTTGCACAAATAAACGGTTATCTGCCACTTCACCAAAGTTCCACCCTTCACCGTAGAAATAGGTATCAGGGTCAACTGCTTGCACTGCACTAAGTGCAGTCATAATTGATGCTTTTGGCATATGCCCCATCACGTCAAAGCGGAAGCTATCGTAACCAAAATCACGAGCTAGAATCACCATAGAGTCAGCAACAAACTTATCCATCATGACATGTTCTGTTGCAGTATTTTCACAACACGTTGAGCGCTCAATATCACCCGATGTTTCGTTATATCTATGGTAATAACCTGGTACCAGTTTATCGAAGACTGATTTGTCCCAAACACCAGATGATGTAGTGTGGTTGTAAACAACATCAAGCACAACACGCAAACCAATTTCTTGTAAAGACTGGATCATCGCACGCGTCTCTTTAACTCGCGCTATACCTTCTGGCGATGAAGCGTAAGAACCTTCTGGAGCAATAAAGTGGTGCGGATCATAACCCCAGTTAAAGCTATCAACACCACGCATTGCATTGGCAAGCGCTTGTGCATCATCAGAGCCAGGTAGGTATGACGCCATAAGGTCAACAATTAATGCGTTTTTGTCTTCGGTTTTACATGCATCTGCATTGTCGTCAATGCGGCTACATAAATCACCTAAGGTTGCGGTAATATCAACACGCTGACTGGCATCTTCATCAATGGTGCCAATATCTGTTAGTGGCAGTAAATGAAAATGTGTTAAACCATTATCTGCTAGCTTTTTAAGATGTTGCATTGGTGCGCTATCAAGCTCAGTAAACGCTAGATACTTGCCCCGGTTTGCTTCGCTGACCGTTTCATCACGCACACTAAAATCACGCACATGACCTTCGTAAATGACCGCTTGCTCAGGGTAATCAACCGTTGGCACCATACGCTCATCCCAACCGGTCGGTTTAGTATCCTCATCATCAAGGTTAACCAGTTGGCTGTATAAACCATTGGTTGAAACGTTCAATGAATAGGGATCTGTGCTCCATAAGCTTTCAATTTTCTTAGTCGTAGGATGATAAACATCAAACATAAAGCGGTAGTAATGACGATCGTGATTGATATCGAGATTGCTTGACCAAATACCCGTTGCGCTATCAAAGGTCATAGCAAGTTGTTCAAGCTCTGTTTTATCAGCATCATAAAGCGCTAATTTCATATTGCTGGCAGTCGGCGCCCATACCGACACATCAATGCCATTATTGGTGTAATGCACACCTAGTTGTGCTTCATTAGCGTCACTTTCGCCACTGGTATATAAATCATCTAGGGCTTTAGCTGTTTGCACATAGGTTGCTTCAATTAGCTTGCCATCAGCATCATAGCCTGCCACAACCAACTGTTGTTTAATAAGCTCTTTTGCTGCAGTTGCATCCCAGCTACCTTGGTATGCATTCCATCCAGCAAGGTGTGGCACTTTAGCGATTTGTTCATCGCTCAAAGATGTCGATGTAAGCTCAACCACTTGACCATTTAACTCACCAGTATCTTCATCGACAGCTAAATCTGCATTGTTTGATGAGTGTAATTTAATGATGCTTGTCAGCTCATTACTTGGCTGGTAAATCACAGTAGATAAATCAATCCAATGCGCTGATGCACCAGAAATACTCACCGGGCGCTCACCTAAGCTAACAATTGGGTATTCAAATACTGATGGTTCACCATGAATAGTAAAGTTCATTCGTTGGAACTTTTCATCGTCCTGCATCAATGGCATTTTTAAATCGACATCACCAAACGCTTTGCCAGATCCTTCGGTACCAATATGCACGATGAAGTTAGCACACTCGTTATAACCTTCTTTTAGTTTTACAATCCAGTACGCACCATAGTTAGGATCAATACCATCGTATTCATGCCCATTGGCCCAATCAGTGGCATCAAACGGCGCTGCGTACGCATCACAGTCATCATTATTCCATGAGTGAAGACGGTAACCTTCATAGGCATCATCACTGGTGCGGTTATAAAATAAGATGGCTTCGTCATCTGCGGGGAAAACCACAGGGTCAGGAAGAGTTGGATCAGCACCAACTACACAGCTCTCATTATTCTCATCTGGTACCGTTGGTGCCGGACAACTAATCGGCGGTGGATCAACACACTCAGTACCCGCTTCATTGGGGACTTGCGGGACACTACAGGTCAATAAAACTTGCCCTGAATCTATATCGTTACTTGCGCCACCACCACATGCAGCTAGCAATACCATACTGCATGCAATCAGTAAGCGGCTAAAATTAGCTATTATTTTCATGTTTTTATCTCCAGCTTACTGATCAATGGTTATAGGTAAAACCTAGATAAAACTGGCGACCAAAGAATTGCGTGGTCCCTGTTTTACTGGTTGTTCCAAAGTAGCTTTGTGTTGGTTCATCAGTCAGGTTATTCACTTGTAATAACATGCCGAATGAATCTGTGAACTGATACGATGTTTGGAAATCGACAACCGTTTCCGCATCAAAATTCACCACTTGCTCATTGACAGCAACTTGCTCTGAAACAAAGTCATCGCGATAACGCACATTCAAACGTGTTTCAAAGTTTTCATAGCTGTAAAAAAGTATGCCGTTAAAGACATTGTTTGAAAGGCCAGGCAAATCTTGCGACACAGAATCGCCACCTAAATCAGTAATAGATTGCACTTCGCTCTCGGTATATGAGTAACTAGCGTTAATGCCTAGACCTTCAAACGGTGATGGTAAGAAAGAGAAAACTTGCGTATAGGCAAGCTCAATCCCACGAATATAACCACCTTTGGCATTATTAACCGCAGTAGTGTACACACCATTAGTAGTTTCGATTTGCTCACCGCTGACAGGGTCCACAATGTATTCTGGTACGTTAAAACCATTACCTTTGAAGTCAAAGTTCTCTATGGCTACCGTATCTATGAATGAGTCAATATTCTTATAAAACGCAGCAACAACCAGAGCACCATCTGTGTCTTCAAAGTATTGCTCGTATGAGATATCGTACTGGTCCGCATAGAAAGGTTTTAAGAATGGATTATTGGTACTTGAACCGTTAATTTCGCCGTCATTGTTAACCGATGCACTAGCATCACCTGCTAAACGGTTAATTGGAGCACGCGCCATCACTTTTGCCGCAGCAAAACGAATTTGTGTCGCGTCACTTACTTTAAAATTCAGGTTTAACGATGGTAAGTAATCAGTGTATTTAATACCTAACACGCTAGGCGCATAAAGGTCATTAACAATGCCATTGTCATCGACAATATATTGCGCACCAAGCTGCGGATCGCCACCGACATTTTCAAGTACTGTCGCTGACTGGTCTGTATCAACTCTGCGAATACCAAGGTTACCTGTGACTGGTAGAGTACCAATTTCGGTATCAATATTAAGCATAAGATACGCTGATACCACTTCTTCGTAAACTGATCCGCTTTGTAGCATGGTCCATGAATAGTTAGTAGTATAGCCTTGTGCATTTGGCTCACCATCACCATCTAAATCAACAACACCATCAGCATTACCCCAAGTTTGTACTGGCTGTGGAATACCATCAGGGAACCACGCATTGAGCGCTTTATCTAAATCTATCGCTAAGTATGATGGGAAATAACTAAATTCACCTTGCCAATCAACTACTGTAGTCATATCGTCAGTTAGACGAAGTGGCGGCTGTGTCGAAGAGAATGCGCCATCGTTACCGTATTCAAATACAGAGCGATTATTACTGTACTCACGGTCTGAATAACGAGCGCCAAATTCAATTGAGCTAAACCAATTGTTCTCTAACTCATATTTAAAATCGAGTCGAAATGCTTTTACTTCATCTTCATTTTCATACGGATAAATACCGTATTTACTCACCATAACTCGGTCGATATCGCTAAATGCGTCGGCTTGATTAAAGCCAATATCAGGTAAGTTTAAGCCGTTCAATTGATAGTTAAGTGATACATTGGTATCAAACACAGGGTTTTCAACGGTAGCATCTTCTGCAACCAATGCCCAAAGTAAACCATTTCGGAAGTTACTCTTAGCACGTGATAGCGACACGTCAGCGTTCATGTTTAAACGCTCGGTAATTTGCCAATCTGCATTAATACCGTAGCTATCTACTTCATCGAAGTCTTGGTTATCATCATTAACGATTTCAACGCGAGTAAAGCTATTTGATGTGCGGTTAATCGCACCACCAATAACCGCATTACCATCAAGTACTGGGTTAGCATATACAGCAGATGGGCCACCGAACTTAACCCGGAAACCACGGGCAAATGACTCGCTATCAAAACGAGATAAAAACGCATCACCTTTTAATTTAAAGCTATCGGTTGGCGCCCATTCAATCGAGGTTAAATAGCCATTACGGGTTTCTTCACCGCCTAAATGCTGAAGCTCAAAACCCTCGCTGATGTATTCATTAGCAGGGTTATCTGCAGGGCCATCGGTATCATTTGCTAACCCATCAACATCTTTATTGCCGTTATATGCAAAGCCGATAAACTGAGTCGCCACACTTGGCTGGAATAAACGTGCGTAACCCAATGCGACACCTAATGTATCGTCAAGAAACTTACCTTGGTAAGAGAAGCTAATACGATCGCCGTATTCGGTAGCATCGAATACCTCTGAAGCACGGTCGTTATACATACCCCGCACATTAGCGGTAAATTTGTGTTGCTGGTCATTATCCAATGGGCTGGCTGTTTGTAACTCTACTGTACCCGCTACGCCCCCTTCTATAAGTGATGCTTTGGGTGACTTATACACCGCCGCCGAACTGATTAACTCAGACGGATATTGGTCAAACTCAATACTACGGCTACCACTGGTAGATACTTGCTCACGACCATTTAATGTCGAAAAAACAAATCCACCGGATAAACCGCGGATGTTTATTTCGGCAGCTTGGCCACCGGTACGTACCGCTGAGATCCCCGGTAGCCGTGTTAATGCATCAGCCATCGACACATCAGGTAATGCTCCTAAGTCATCAGCTGATAGTTGCTCAGAGACTGTGTCGCTAAAACGTTTTTGATTTAATGATTGAATTAAGCTGCGACTGAAGCCGCGCACTTCAATTACTTCAAGCTCAGGATCTACTTCCTTTGCCGATGTGCGTTCTTCTTCCGTCGCCGCCATTGCACTATTTGCTGCCACCAAGGCCAGCATAAGCGCACTTAGCTTGAATTTCCCCATTGGATTCCCACCCTGTTGTCGTTGGAGGTGTTGTATTTGTGGTTATTGTTGTTGTCAAAAAACAACCAATAAAGTGTAACCAAAAGGTGAATATTGTGTGATGAATACGTATGCAATAGGAGCTTACTGGGGAGAGCTGCGATCACCTCCCTTTTTATTAGTGGTGTAATCGCAACAAAGAGAGATTTATAGGGTAATAACGACGCGAACTGCTAAGGTAATAAAAATTACCCCTAGCAATTTTTCAAACCATGGATTCGCCTTAGTAAAACCAAAACGCTTTTTTGATATTTCGGTTAACAGTGCAACAAGTAGATACCAGCCTGTATCGAGTACAAACACGGTTAAACACATGATCAACCCGACTTGCAAAGTCAGATTCTCTGGGTCAATAAACTGCGAAAATAGGGCTAGAAAGAATACCGCAAGCTTTGGATTTAAAAAAGCAATGGCAAAACCATCTTGCAAAGCGATGCGAGGACTTGGCTTAGTCTGCTCAACATTCAGTGTTTGCGGGCTAGGTTTAGCTAACAGAATACGAATCCCCAAATAGGCGAGATATGCTGCACCGCCATAGACCAGCACTTGATAAAGCGTTGGTAACTGAGTCATCAGCGCGCCTAAGCCAAGTAACGAGGCACACGCATAAAAACCAACCCCAATACCATGGCTTAACGCCGCTAACATGCCGTTCTTCACACCTCCATGTAGACTGTGCTTTAAAACCACAGCTAAACTTGGCCCCGGAGACATAGCACCCATCACGCAAATTAAAACTAAACTCAACCACTCAGTTAGTGTCATTATTCTTTATTCTCTATTAACAATAAAACTGATGTAATGTTAGTCCATCAGTTGGTATTCAAAGTCATAATAATGAATACCCGATTCAATTCGAATTGCCATTTTACCTGAAATACCTTCAAGCTCTCCAGCACCGGAGTCAGGCACCACTTCTAAAGTTAATCGGTCAGTCCCTTTATCCATAGTGCCAAAATGTTGCAGTACAAAACTACCTTGCTTACCTTCTAAGCTACCAACAACTTGCTCAATTGCTACATAGCCTGCACTGCCTTGAGTTGCAGTCATGGCACTGAGCATTTCGCCTTGGCTTGTTGCCTCTAATGGGCCTGAGAACTGTTTATCAATCGACATGCGTCCTAAATTAACGCCATCTTGGCCTGTGGCATATCCGCCAATTGGGTTTAATTTTACGCTGAATTGACCACTGATCGTTGTAGATTCCATACTAATCCCTTAATAACTGTTGATTTTTAGAGCGTTGATAACCATATCTATACCCTATTCACCAATAAGAATCTAGCATGCCTAACAATAAAGAAAAGGCGGCATTTAGCAGCCTGTTACCAATTTTAGCTTTTATAAAACCCTATAAATGGGTGGTGTTTGCAGCGCTTGGCGCCTTGTTGCTCACCGCTGGTGTGAACTTATCACTTGGGCAAGGCGTTAAATTTGTTATTGATCATGGCTTTATTGCTGGCTCACAAGCTCAGCTCCAACAAGCAGTAATGGCACTGATTGGTTTGATTAGCTTATTAGCGGTAGGTACTTTCTGTCGCTTTTATTTAATGTCGTGGATTGGCGAGCGAGTCAGTAACGATATGCGTAAAGCTGTGTTTGATCGTATTGTTACGTTGCACCCCAGCTACTTTGAAGAAAACCGCAGCGGCGAGCTAATGTCGCGTCTCACCACCGATACCACCTTGTTGCAATCTATCATCGGCTCATCTTTTTCAATGGCACTACGCAGTAGCTTAATGCTCATTGGTGGTCTAGCTATGCTACTTATCACCAACTTAAAGCTAACCCTTGTGGTTGTTGCCTGCGTGCCTGTGGTATTACTACCGATGATGATTTTTGGTCGCAAAGTACGAAAGCTCGCAAGTTACAGCCAAGATGCTATTGCCGATATCAGCACCTATGCAGGTGAGATCATTCAAAATATCAAAGTCGTGCAAAGTTATAGCCATGAAGAGCGTGAAAAAGCGGCATTTAGCGAAGAGACAAACAAAGCGTTTCAAGTAGCGAAGAGCCGCATCAAACAGCGCTCGTTTTTAATTGCTGCGGTTATATTCCTAACCTTTAGTGCCATTAGTGTGATGCTTTGGGTTGGCGGCAGTGACGTATTAGCTGGCACCATGACAGGTGGTGAACTAGGCGCTTTCGTGTTTTACGCAATTATGGTGGCCATGTCTGTAGCAACAGTTGCAGAAGTATATGGGGAACTACAAAGAGCCGCAGGGGCAGCAGCACGATTGTTAGAGCTACTAGCCGTTGAAAGCATGATCCAAAATCCGGATACGAATAACGATGCACAATTTGAAGCAAACAAGCTCACCCACCCTGCTATCCAATTTAATGATGTGTCTTTCCATTACCCTTCAAGGCCTGATAAAGCCGCTTTAAATACACTGAATTTACAGGTAAAGCGGGGGCAAACTGTCGCTATAGTTGGCCCGTCAGGCGCTGGTAAAACCACACTGTTTGAATTACTGCAACGTTTTTACGACCCAAGTTCAGGAAGTATTTCGCTGGCAGGCATTGACATAAAAGCGCTTTCCCTTGATTGCTTACGCCAGCAAATGGGTATGGTGGCACAAAACCCTATTTTATTTAGCTCGGACGTAATGCATAACATACGCTATGGCAACCCAAGCGCCACCGACGAACAAGTATATGCTGCGGCTAAATATGCCCATGCCGATGAGTTTATTAATCAACTACCTGATGGCTATCACAGCTTTTTAGGGGAGCAAGGTGTCAGGCTTTCTGGTGGGCAAAAACAACGCATAGTCCTCGCGCGAGCAATATTAAAAGACCCAGCTATCTTATTGCTTGATGAAGCAACCAGTGCACTCGATGCACAAAGTGAGTTTCATGTACAAGCTGCGTTAAAGCATCTAATGAAAGACAGAACAACACTCATTATTGCCCATCGTTTAGCAACGGTTAAACATGCCGATGTAATTGTTGTAATGGATAAAGGGGAAATAATTGCAACTGGTACACATCAGCAATTGTTTGAGACTAACCCATTGTATAAACAATTGTGCGAATTACAGTTTAATCGAGATTAAAAAAGAGGAATGTCAGGTTTGAAAGGGCATATCAAACCTGACCACAACTTTAGATGTAATACCAATTAGCTTAATTAAGTAGTCTATTTTGAGGCAATAAAACCTCGTTGATAACAAGGCAAAAATTTCGTTATTTAGTTGTTCTAAATCAGAAATTTTTAACGCAGTTAGCGACAGGTTTAATCCCTCAAAATGACTAAGTATTATTGCGGATTGGTATAAAATCTAACCTTGTGTATTTGGTACGATCTGAATTTCTACGCGACGGTTTAAAGCACGACCATTTGCTGAGTCATTGCTCGCTACAGGACGCGTTTCACCATAACCTTTTGTGCTAATGCGCGCAGACATGATCTGATGATTAACTAGGTAATCTTTTACGCTTTGTGCACGCTGCTGAGACAACGTCATATTGTAGCTATCTTTACCTGTGCTATCTGTATGACCTTCAACACTTAAATACGTTTTTTCGTACTTATTCATCACGTTAGCAATCGCGTCTAGCGTGCTGTGGAAACCTGATGAAATATATGACTGATCTGTCGCAAAAGTAATGTTTGATGGCATGACCAGACGGATATTATCGCCTTCACGAACCACTTCAACACCAGAGCCCGCTAGCTCATCGCGAAATGCTTCTTCTTGCTTATCCATATAATCGCCAACGGCTGCACCAGCTAATGCACCAATAGCTGCACCAATGAAGATACGTTTATCGTCGTGATCACCTGTTGCTTTACCTAGAACTGCACCTGTTGCGGCGCCAATCGCAGCGCCTTTACCTGTATTAGTTGTCTCACAACCTGTTAAAAGAACGGCTAAAACGCCCACTGTTAAAACTGATTTTGTAAAAGTCATGTGTCTCTCCATGGCAATTATTCAAATTGAATTGTTAACAATTATGAATGAGTTTCTATGAACAAACGATGAAGAGTGGGTTACTTATCAAGTGTTACAGTAGTAATCGGAGGTAAGTTATATCTTTTGACCAATTCTGTTAAGCGGCCATTGAGGACTAACGTATTGAGGCGCTCTTGAATTTTTTCGGCCAAATCTGAGCGTGCGAATTGTTTACTTAACGCAATGTGACCATATATGACATCTTTATGGCGATACGGCATTTTTACGATTTCTTGTGAAGGTCGCTGCAGAAATACAGAGGCATGATCAGCTGTGCTCTCAACAGCAATCACTAGCTCAACACGATTTTTTAATAGCATTTCAAATGCATTATTTTCACTTAAAGCCTCAACTTTTATAAGTGTTTTATCGTTATCGAAACGAGGAAAGTGTGCTGCACCTCGCATTACAGCAATACGTTTACCGGCTAAATCTTGATAGCTATTTATTTCAAGCTCGCTATCAGTTCTTGCATAAAACACAAAAGAAGACGACAACATCATGTATGGAGGGGTGAGAAACTGCATTTTTTGTTCACGTGCTTTGGTGCGAATGAGTCCGCCCATCACATCTAGTTCATTTTGTTCGAGCATTTTCAGACAACGAGAAAACGGGCAAGCAACATACTCAAGTTTGATTGGTAAAGTACGCCGCACCTCACGCATAATATCAACAATCGCGCCGCTCACTTTACCATCTTCAGTGACCATGCCATAAGGAGGCGCATGATCAACAGCCACCACAACCTTCTCAAAAGAAGTTGCAAGTGCAAAGCTGCTGCATAGCGATAACAATAAACAGGTAATATAGCGTTTCATAGTGATACTCATAACTACGTTCACTCGTTCTCTATATTGTAGACGGCCTTGTGTCATAAAAACCACAAAAATGTCATACAATTTTGTCATAATAGAAACATTCACCCTGGAACGGCAAAAGTAATGTTATTTATCATCTTTAAACAATTCTTTTTATTAGGCTGTATGAGCTTTGGTGGTCCTGCAGCACACCTTGGTTATTTTAAGCGCCACTTTGTTGATAATTTAAAATGGCTTTCAGCAGAACGTTATGCTCAACTAATTAGCCTGAGCCAAGCGTTACCAGGCCCGGGGTCGAGCCAAGTTAGCTTTGCAATGGGGGTTGAAAAAGGTGGGCTACTGGGAGGTCTTTGTGCTTTTGTAGGCTTTACCCTGCCCTCATTTTTAATCATGTTTTTTCTGGCTCTCAGTGCTCACCAATTTGGTGATATTTACTTTGCAGTCATTGCTGGACTTAAACTATTTGCTGTAGTGATCGTTGCCGATGCAACCTACAGCATGGCAATGAGCTTTTGCAAAAGCCACTTACATAAACTCATAGCAGTACTGAGTACTGTTGCGCTGATTGTATTTTCACAGTTATCAAGTCAAATTTTAGTACTTATTGCGGCTGCAGCCATAGGTTGGTTTTATCCTCAGCTTAAACTGCCAGAGAACCAAGAACATAAACCTGTGAAAATTGCTTGGTTACCGCTTGGTTTATTTACCGCCTTGTTACTGATGAGCTTTTTACCTTTAGGCGAGTGGTTCTCTTTGTTTGCACCATTTTACCAAACAGGCGCTATGGTCTTTGGCGGCGGCCATGTTGTATTACCCATTTTACAAGCTGGTGTGCCGAGTCTTGAAACCGAGCAGTTTTTATCTGCTTATGCCAGTGCTCAGGCCATTCCAGGACCAATGTTTACCATAGCAACATACCTAGGCGCACAAGTGTCTCCAAATACGCCACTTATAGGTGCAATTGTCGCGACCATCATGATTTTCTTGCCGGGATTTTTATTGATGTTAGCTTTTATGAAAAGCTGGCTACAACTGGCTGATAAGCCTCGCTTTGCAGGCAGTATTTCAGCATTAAATGCCGCCGTGGTAGGCTTTTTAGCTGCCGCCCTTTATTCACCTATTTGGCAATCGGCCGTGCAAAATCTGTGGCAAGTAGCTTTAGTTATTGCGGCATTTACTTGGCTAAGAATAGCAAAGCCACCAATTTGGTGGCTATTGTTAGGATTTATTGCTATCAGCGTACTGATTAGTCAGTTTTAAGCTTTTTCACGCACAGTGTTAGCAACCTTGATACTTGGTTTTAGCCCTGTTTGGGATTCGCTTGTACTTAACTGCCCAGTAACACTTTGATAAGGTCTAAGTCCAAATATAGGCAACACAGCAAGTAGATGATCCATAATCTCTGCTTGCAAGTGCTCATACGAAATCCAGCGCTTATCTTCACTAAAGCAGTAAAACTCAATGGGTAAACCATGATTCATCGGTTGTAACTCACGCACCATTAAGGTTAAATCACGATTAATTTTTTCGTGCTGTTTTAAGTAACCTTCAGCATAACGACGGAATAAACCAAGGTTTGTCACCGGATCAGGCAAGCTTGAAACACGAATATAATCGTTAAGTGGGATAGCAGCATCAATTTGTTCACGAAACGCATCATCGACTAAACGTATACTATTCATATCAATATTTAAAGCACGCTTGATACGACGACCACCTGACTCTTGCATACCTCGCCAGTTTTTAAATGATCCAGCAACCAGCATATAAGTTGGGATAGTTGTAATGGTGTTATCCCAGTTTCGTACTTTTACGGTATTTAAGCCAAGGTCGAT
This sequence comes from Pseudoalteromonas sp. NFXS39, assembly GCF_040148775.1. NCBI lineage: Bacteria > Pseudomonadati > Pseudomonadota > Gammaproteobacteria > Alteromonadales > Pseudoalteromonadaceae > Pseudoalteromonas > Pseudoalteromonas sp. NFXS39. Next base: position 43,763 of record NZ_JAGDEC010000011.1, read on the forward strand.
AACCTCACCGTCTGCGCCATAGCTATCCACTTGGATCCAATCACCATAGGTCACTAAACGATTAGCTGCAATTTGTATACTGGCTACAAAACCCAAAATAGTATCTTTGAACACCAGTAAGGTGACCGCAGCTATCGCACCAAAACCTGAGAGAATATATGTCGGTGACTTCTCTAGTAAAATGCTCACAATAAGGATGGCACAAACCATAAAAGTGATAAGTTTTACTACCTGTATCAAACCCTGAATCGGAATATCACGGGCAAAGTCAAGTTGGTTATAAATACCACCTGCAATACTCACCACACTACTTAAAATGAAACCACCATAAATGATCAGGGCAACTTGCCCCACGGTTTTAAGGACCAACGAGGCAACATCATGGACAGGATATACGTAATCAAAAGTTGCCAAATAAAGAACGCAACACAATGCTCCAGCAAAGCGACGATTGAGCTTATTGAGCATAGGTGTCAGCGCGCCAATGCGCTCTGGTGAAAGACGAGTAACAACCTTTTGGATGCCCGGCAGTAGCAGGCGGCGGGTAAACGTATAGATTATTAGTAATGAGCCAACGCCGATAGCTGTCGCCGTTAATGCGCTTAACAGCGTCGCGTCTGGCATTGATTCAAACCAAGGCATCACCAATTCTTGCAGGTGAGTTTGCTTCATGGCGCTTCAACCTCTTTATTGATGTTGGCAAGGTACTCAGCTTGCTGGGCTTGATGATAAGTTAGTAGCTGAGCGTCTTTTTGCAACCATAACTCATTAATATGTTGTTGAAAAGCTGTTCTAAAAGCTCTGTCATGCTGATAATCACCAATCATATCTGCGCTAATTGCTTGCACATGCATCTCAACTTTTATGACATTAAGACGACCACGCATCAGATTTCGGCAAATATGCTCGCCTTCCCCCTGGTAAATAATCGAGGTATTTAATAATGCATCAAACTGCTCACCTAATACCTCAAGGGCAAATGCAGTACCACCCGCTTTTGGCTTTAAGAGGTAAGTAAACGGGCTATTCTGTTTACTGTGTTTTTGACAAGTAAAGCGAGTGCCTTCAACAAAGTTAATTATAGTCGTTGGGTGATTACGAAAATCGCGGCAACTGCGTTTGGTACGCTCTACATCAAGTCCTTTCAGCTTGGGATTTTTTGCCAGCTGCGCTTTGCTAACGCGCTTCATAAAAGGCATACCCATAGCCCAAGCGCCGGTGCCAATGAACGGCACATACTTCAGCTCGTCTTTTAAGAAGAATTTTGGCGCAGGTAACACATCAATCGCACTTAACACAACAATGTCGAGCCAACTCATATGATTAGAAATAAGTAAGTACCAACCATCTTTACTGATATTGCCTTTAATATCGATATCAATCGTTGGGCAACCTAACCACAAAGCGAAACGGTTACCTTTGCACCAACCACGATAAGCTACATGGAGAATATCGCTAACCACTTTAAACGGTAGTAATAATTTAAGCACACCGAACAGCAGCACTAGCGTGCCCCAAATAATCACATTAGCAAACAAAACAATGCTGACTAGGATGCCTGTTAACCAATTTGGTAAAAATTTCTTTAACATATATGTGCTCTCGACTGCGTTAGCAATACTACTGCGTTTTTGCTTCTAACTCGGCTAGCTGCTGATTTTTTTCATTCCAAATGCGATTTAACTCAGCTTGAAAGTTAACTCTAAAGTCAGCATCACCGGTGTAATCACCGATTAAATTAGGGCTCACTTCCATCACTTCTACTCGCAAATCAACTTGCGTAACACGACCACTGGCAAAATCAACAAAGCTCGGAATACCATCAGGATAATGAATGGTTACATTGACCACTTTTGAAATTTGTTCACCCATAGCTTGCATAACAAACGCAACCCCGCCCGCTTTTGGCTTTAACAAGTGTTCAAAAGGGCTGTTTTGGCGTGAATGTTTTTCGGCAGTAAAACGTGTGCCTTCAACAAAGTTAACGATACTTACCGGCATTTCTTTGAACTTTTCGCAAGCTTTGCGCGTTGTTTCTAAGTCCTTGCCACGTAATTTAGGGTTTTTCTTTAATTGTGATTTGCTAGTGCGAGTCATAAAGGGAAAATCTAATGCCCACCACGCAAGACCTAAGAAAGGCACGTAAATTAGTTCTTTTTTTAAGAAAAAGTTTAAAAAAGGAATGCGGCGATTAAACACGCGTTGCATTACGACAATATCTACCCAGCTTTGATGATTAGCGATCACCAAGTACCAATCTTTTGCTTTGAGCTGCTCAAGTCCGGTTACGTTTAGCTTATAAGAAGCAAATAAGTTTTGGTTAATACTGTTACAACTCACCCACATAGTGGCGCATTGCTTAGCAACCCAACTCATTAATTTTTGCAGAGGTTTAATTGGGATCAGTTTAATCACGCCACAAATAAAGATGGGCACGAACCAAAAAAGTGTATTGAGGGTGTAGAATAAAAAACTGAACACACAACGGATCATGGACATTACTACTTATTCCTTTAATGCTTAATCTTCAAAATACGTGTAGCCAGAAAGGCCAGCATTTAGTTCTGACAAATATTGTGCCTTAGATTGCTCATCAATTGCCAGTGAGTTAACCCGTTTTGCAAAGTTTTCAGCAAGAATGTCACTATCATAATCAACAAACTTTAATACGTCCTTAACGCTGTCACCTTTAATCGCGTTAGTCAGCTGATAACCAGCTTCAGTAAGTTCAACATGCACTGAATCTGTGTCGCCGAATAGGTTATGTAAATCACCTAAAATTTCTTGATACGCGCCCACTAAGAACATCGCAATGTGATATTGCTGGCCTTGCTTGTACTCAGGTATAGGTAAGCTGCTCTCAATGCCGGTACCTTCAACATAGTTACGAATTTGTCCATCAGAGTCACAGGTAATGTCTTGAATAATAGCGCGTTGCGTTAACGGCTGGTGTAGGTTTTCAACAGGCATCACAGGGAATAATTGCTGAATACCCCAAACATCAGGCAGTGATTGGAATAATGAGAAATTAACGAATAGCTTGTCGGCCAGTTTTTCGTTTAAATCATCTAACACTTCACGGTGGGCACGGGCATTTTCGCTGAGGGATGCTCGAACGCGGTGTAAAATGGTGAAATACAGCTGCTCAAGCTTCGCCCATTCAAGCATAGTGAGTAAGCCATGCACATACTGATCATGAGCTTCACTAAATAGATGCATTGCATCATGATAAATTTCCAGCGCCATACGCGGTGTTAAACGCTGTAAACACTGCCACATTTCATCTAGTACCAATACGCTACCGGCCTCAGGCGCTGTTGGGTTTTCATGATTTGGCGCACGCTCGACATCGATAACATCAGTAATTAATACCGCATGATGCGCTGTTAACGCACGACCTGATTCGGTAATAATGGCTGGGTGTTTAAGGTCATGTTGTTGGCACACTTCAGCAAACGCATTCACTACATTACGTGCATATTCATCAACACTGTAGTTCATTGAACACGAACTACGTGAACCAGACCCTTCATAATCAACACCTAAACCGCCACCTACATCAACTGTATTAAGTGGCACGCCTAACTGAGTTAACTCAGCAAAATGGCGAGCACATTCACGCAGTGCCCGATGAATATCACGGATATTGGCAATCTGAGAGCCAATATGGAAATGCACTAGTTGCATTAAATGAAGTTTATTACGCGACTTAAGTAGCTCAACCGCAGAAAGTACTTGGCCTGCAGTTAAACCAAACTTGCCTTTTTCACCACCGGTATTTTGCCATTTACCTTTACCTACCGAGTTTAAGCGAATACGGATACCGATTGATGGCTCAATTCCTAAGTCATCAATTTCAGCTAACAAGGTAGTCAGTTCAGAGAGTTTTTCAACAACAATGTGAACCTTGTGCCCCATGCCTTGACCAATACAGGCCAAGCGCAAAAATTCACTGTCTTTGTAGCCATTACATACAATGGTAATTGGCTCTTTCGCTACACCTAAAATCGCCATAAGCTCAGGCTTTGAGCCGGCCTCAAGGCCTACTAAACCACTTGGATGAGCGAGTAGTTTACTCACAACAGAGCGCTGTTGATTAACCTTAATTGGATAAACACAAGTATAACTACCTTGATATTCACGGGCGTTACACGCTTTGGTAAAAGCACTCGTCAGAGTATCAACACGATTTTGTAGAATGTCAGTAAAGCGTACTAGTACAGGTAAAGTAAGACCTTGCTTTTTGAATTGCTCGGTCAGTTCAGATAAAGACACCGCAGCTTTAGTTTGATCACCATCAGGGTAAGCCACCAGCTCACCTTGCGCGTTAATGTCAAAGTAACCGTCACTCCAGTGAGCAACATTGTATGTATCGCGTGCTTTGTCTAAACCCCAAGTCATGGCAATATCTTCTGTAATTTCATTAAATATAAACGCACATTTTAATACGCTAGGGCTGACCACGCTAACAAAAATTGCGCTATATGCCAAAGTGATAAAAAATATTCGCTATACTGATTAAAATTTGATTGAGCAATTGGTCAAGCACTGGCAAAATTGCCCCCCTTTTTTACCATTAACCAAAAGTGTATGAGCAAGATGGCTAATTTAGATCAAAACAACTGGTTCACTGAAATTAGTGACCGTGATGGTAGTGCCTTTTCACTACGCATTACTAAAAAGCTTGATGAACAACAGTCGCCATTTCAAAAAGTAGAAATGTACGAAACAACTGACTTCGGTAATCTGATGATTATTGACGGTTGTACTATGGTAAGTAGCCGTGAAAACTTTTTTTATCACGAGATGATCAGCCATCCGGCATTGCTTGCACACCCAAATCCAAAAAATGTTGTGATCATTGGTGGTGGTGACTGCGGTACATTGCGCGAAGTATTAAAGCACCCAGGTGTTGAAAGCGTAACACAAATTGATATCGATGAAGTCGTGACACAAATGTCACTTAAATACTTCCCTGAGCTGTGTGAATCAAATCAAGATCCTCGCGCTACAGTGATGTTTGACGACGGCATCAAGTACATGCGTGAAGCAGCGCCTGAATCAATCGATGTAGTGATTGTCGATGGTACAGATCCTGTTGGTCCAGGCGAAGGTTTATTCAACCATGCTTTCTATACGAGCTGTTTAACTGCACTTCGCCCTGGCGGTATCTTAATTCAGCAAAGTGAATCACCACTTATGCATATGCCACTATTAGTAGAAATGCGCGATGCGATGACAGAAGTGGGCTTTGTTGATCTACAAACTCTGCCTTTCCCACAGCCAATTTACCCAAGTGGCTTATGGTCAGTAACCCTTGCTCGTAAGTCAGAAGCATTCGCAGGGTTTCGTGAAGATGATGCAAATACACTGGCGCAAAGCACAGAGTACTATAATGCAGGTATTCACCACGGCGCATTAGCGACACCAAATTATATGAAGCGTGCTTTTGAGAAAAAGTAAGCGTTTTAGCTAGATGTAAAAAAGGGCTCATTGAGCCCTTTTTTGTTGGCTTATGATTAGACTTTAAATCGATTTACTAAATGATTGAGCTCATCAGTGAGTTGGTTCATACGATTAGCTACTTCTTGTGTTGAACTTGCTAAGCCGCCCCCTTGTTGGGTTTGATCGTTTAAGTCTGATAAATTTTGGCTAATTTCATCTGCCACAGCAGTTTGCTCTTCCGTCGCTTGCGCTGTCTGCATCGCCATATCATTTACCTTAACTGATGACTCTTGCATTGAGTTAAGCACATCATTGGTTTGTGTAAATGACTCAACCGCTTCATCGGCATAGCGCTTACCACTATTAATAGCTTGCAGTGACTGCTCAACGCTTGTAGCAAACTGTTCAACCATAGTTTGAATGTCATTAGTACTTTCTTGTGTGCGAGTTGCTAGGGTACGAACCTCATCAGCAACGACCGCAAAACCGCGACCTTGCTCACCGGCGCGCGCGGCTTCAATTGCAGCATTCAGAGCAAGCAAATTTGTTTGTTCAGCTATTGCTCGAATTACTTCAAGCACTTTGGCGATGTTGTCTGAGCTTTGCTGCAATTCTGTTGAACGCTGGCTGGCATGCTCCATGTTGTCTGACAGCGCAATAATTTTACGGCTTGAATTATCAACCGCAGCTAAGCCTTGTTTAGCTAGCTGTTGTGAATTATCGGCTTCATGAGATGAGTTTTGCGCCACATTGGCCACTTCGCGACTTGCTACACTCATTTCGTGTACAGCACTGACTATCGACTCAGACGCTTGGCTGAGCTTTTGATTTACTTGGTGGTTTTGATTAGCAAAGTTGTCTAAATCATTACCAAGATTATGTAGCTCTTTCGCTTGTTCTAAAATATCTTTGATTAACTGTTGTAAGTTATCTAAAAAGCGGTTGAATGCAGTAGCCAACTCAGCAAATTCATCTTGCGTTTTAACATTAATACGACCTGTTAAATCTCCATCTCCAGAGGCAATTTCGTTAATTCGTTCTGTGACAAAGTTAATTTGTTTTGTAAGCTGGCGTGGCACAAAATAACTAAACCAACCAGCAACTGCCAGAACAACTGCAATCATCAGCATAAGCATCACTTTAAAGCCCATTACTTTATCCATCAGCTTTTCTGTTTCTGCTTGAGAGGTTTTATCTGCCGCTTCACCGGCTTTATCTAAAATATCACGTAGTGCCGAAAAGGATTGCTCTGCAGCTTGTCTTTGCGAAGCATCAGCAGGGTTATTTATGTAACTTGTTGATGCTGTGTACCATGCATCAAATGCGCTATCAAAGTTACGGAATTGACTCGTAATCTCAGAGTATGGCGACATATAAGATAGATATTGCTTAAATCGTTCTTTAACTTGCTCGGCATTTTCTTGGTGATCTGTTAGTTGCTCTTTATCACCTTTCATTTGAGTAACAAGATGCAACTCTGCCACTTTAGCTTGGTACAGGTCTCGGTCAGCATTAACAACCACAGAAACCGCATTTAAGAAACGTTCTGACTGTGCATCAATCGCTTCTTTTTGAAGGTTAATTAGATAGGTATAGCCGGCAATTAAAATGACGACAGCAATGCCAAGTAGCACAATTGGTAAAGAGCTTTTGACGCGAATGCTTTGTAACTTCATACATTATCCCAATTCAAATTCTAATCAGCACGTTCATTAGAATGTTAGTAGAAAAACTAAAAAAGTGTATGAAATTAAAAAAACCAACTCGCTGAAAATTGCAATTGCTGCTGCGAGTTATGCTCATTAAATCCCATACCGGGTCTGTTTTGAGCGTCACTGCTCAGCACTGAATATTCAGCACCTACTTGCCACTGAGTTGACAGTTGATAACGCCAACTTGCGGTTAAAGCTTCTCCACGACTTTGGTTAGGATCAAATTGCCAATCATCATGATCGCTAACCTTGAAATAATCATACCTAATTGTGAGACGATGCTGGTCTAACTTGTGGCTTAATAAAACAAAATGACTATAAAAATCATTATCTACCCCACGGTGAGGGCCCATTGAAGTTTTACCATCTAACAATTGCGCAATAATGCGTGTTTGCTTATTAACTTTATATAGCCAAGCAACGCTTAAAAAGCGAGTATCCCATGCGTATTGACCAGTATCGGTATTCAAAGCACCTGGATCGCCATTGTTATCATAATAATAAACACGTAATTGCGATCGCTTCTGATAATCCCAATGCACGCCAACGTAATAACCAAAGCGGCCATCAACTTCTTCGAAAGGCTCAACATGCTCAGCTTGCTTACTTAACTGATACCAATTAAATGAATTAGGGGTTGCAAAATCAATACGTTCATTAAAGGTAGTTTGCCTATCATGCATAGCAAAGCCCCGCCATGACAATAAAGTACCGGCGGGATCATTGCCTTTAAACACCGACGCAACCCCTTCAAAGCTGTGGTTACTTCTAAACTGTCGACCTGGGCGCTTAATGCTTGCCTCTAAACCAAAAGCACGTACCTCTTCACCAATCCATGTATTAATCGCAGAATTAGTATAGTTATAAGGTGACATCCAGCCACTTTGTGGATTCTCTAGTGACATTTTTGGATAAAAGCCACCAGCTTTAACAGCCCATTTGTAGCGACTTGCAGTGAGAGGCTGATATTGTAAATAAGCCTGAGTAAAGCCTACTGTCAGTTCAGGATCTGGATGAGCGTTAAGCACAGTATGCGCAGACCAATCGCTATTTAATTCAAAACGACTACTTAGCATAGCTTGTGATATTACGACACCATCATGCTCTTGGTCATAACGGTATAAGCCGATTCCCTTACGCTGATAACTCGACAGTTGGTCGCCACGCACAGCCGTTACGGTTAGCTGCCCATCATGCTCGGCAAAGGCCTGTATAGGTAACCCCACAACACTAAATAATGCCAAGGCGTGCCATTTATTAATAATCATCAAATTCGTCGCTGCTTAGTTCTAATTTTGGTAATAAAGTTTGTTTTAACTGATAACTTAATTGCTTAGCCGTGTTTTTGATCTCGATGGTTTCTGGTGTGCTGATATCATTAAATCGGTCATGCCAAACAGCCAAAGTAAACTTACCTTTAGGTAAGCTTAGTTCAACCATACCTTGCTCATCGGTTTGCCCATAAATACCGCCATCAACGACTACAATATAACCCAGCATCCAGTCATGAATGTTACAGCCAAGCTCGACAACGCCTGTTTGTGCAAAGTTAATCGGTTTTTCTGGTTTATCGTGGTAAAGCTTTAACTCAAATTGCTTTGTTTTAGAAAATGAATAAACGTGGTGCATAATTGAATCAAGGTTAGGAAACTCAACATTAGCCCCTTGTGGCACTGCCAGCACATGAGGCACAAAGGCACGTTTTTTTTGACTCATAGTGTAATGACTATCAAGAGCTGTAACTTGTTTTGAACCTTTAAGCCAAACCACGGCATTTTTGAGAGGTTGATTCTGCTTATCAACTATCTGTATTTGCTGTGCCAATAAACATTGACTAAACAATAGTAGTAGCAACAGGGTTATTCTTGTCATTTTTGCTAAACCTTTTTAGGTGCTGGACTTGGTATCGCAACGTTCACTTTGTTGAATACGTATGCAGATCTCTCGTATTAACCGGCAAGTCACTTTATGCTTTAAGGATGTATGTGAATACGTGACAACAATCCATAACCATAAGCCGCCAAGGAACAACAATGCGATTAACTGCCTTAATGTTAGCAGCCTTTTCAGGTACTTGCCTAGCACAAACCACAACCGTCAGTTCACCTGATGGGCAGATCAAAGTAACTATCTCAGATGAGCAACACACACCTAGCTACGAAATCAGCTTTGCAGGTAAACAAGTCATTGCTAACTCTTCGTTAGGCCTTGTTTTTAAACAACAACCAGCAATGAGCGAAGGTTACAAAATTAGCAGCCAAACCACTGATTCGGTAAAAAGCAGCTGGGAGCAACCTTGGGGTGAACGCCAAACGGTAGTTGATAACCATAACGAAGTCGCTGTTACCTTTAAAAAGCCACAACCACAAGGTGGCACGTTTACAGTACGTTTTCGCGCTTTTAATGATGGTGTAGGTTTTCGATACGAATTACCAAAACAAGCTGGCTATGATGATGTAGAAATCACTAAAGAGCTTACAGAGTTTGCTATTACAGATTCATCAGATGCAACAGCTTGGTGGATCCCCGCCCGAGGTTGGAACCGTTATGAGTATGTTTATAACACTACCCCACTTCATAAAGCCGCACTTGTGCACACACCATTTACTTTAAAAAATAAAGAGGGTGTGCATATCAGTATTCACGAAGCTGCCCTTGTTGATTATGCAGGCATGGTTTTAAATCAACGTCGTGATGGTACTTTCCAAGCAGATTTAACACCTTGGTCAGACGGTGTAGCAGTTAAAAAGCACGGCGCATTCAATACACCTTGGCGTACAATTCAAATTGGTGATGAAGCCGTTGATTTAATCAATTCTGATATCATCTTAAACCTAAACGAGCCGAATAAACTCGGTGATGTATCTTGGGTTAAACCGGGTAAATACGTAGGTATTTGGTGGGGTATGCACATCAATGAAAATACTTGGGGTAGCGGTAAAATTCATGGTGCAACCACTGCAAACACTAAATATTATATGGATTTTGCTGCTAAATATGGCTTTGATGGCGTGCTAGTCGAAGGCTGGAATATTGGCTGGGATGGCGACTGGTTTTATAACGGTGATGTATTTAGCTTTACTCAACCTTATGACGACTTTGATATTGAAGAGCTAACACGTTACGGCAAAGAAAAAGGCGTGCAATTAATTGGTCACCACGAAACTTCAGGTAACGTGACTAACTACCGTAACCAAATGGAAGCTGCATTTGCGTTATATGAAAAATCAAATGTAAGCCAAGTTAAAACAGGTTATGTAGCTGACGGTGGTAACATCAAGCGTATCGATGAAAACGGCATTGTGCGTAAAGAATGGCACGATGGTCAGTTCATGGTAAACGAGTACCTATACAACGTGAAACTTGCTGCTAAGCATAAGATTAGTATCAATACGCATGAGCCAGTAAAAGATACTGGCCTACGTCGTACATACCCGAACTGGATTGCTCGTGAAGGTGCTCGTGGCCAAGAGTTTAACGCATGGGGTACACCGCCGAACCCACCTGAGCACATTCCAATGCTTGCTTTCACCCGTATGCTTGCCGGCCCAATGGACTTCACACCAGGTATTTTTGATATGGGCTTTAACGGTCTAGGTGCCGATACCAATCGCCCACAAACAACTCTAGCGAAGCAATTAGCGCTATATGTTGTAATGTACAGCCCAATTCAAATGGCCGCTGATTTACCACGTAATTACTTGGCCAAGCCAGATGCATTTCAGTTTATTCAGGACGTACCAACTGATTGGCAACAAAGTATTGCACTACAAGGCGAAGTTGGCGATTACGTTGTATTTGCACGTAAAGAGCGCAAGCGTGAGCAATACTCAGGTAACGACTGGTATCTAGGCGCTGTCACAGACGAAAAAGCCCGCACTTTAGAAGTGAAATTAGACTTCTTAGATAAAGGCAAAAAGTTTGAAGCGCAAATCTACCGTGACGGTGATAAAGCACAGTGGGTTAATAACCCTTACGACTTAAAAGTAGAAAAACGCATTGTTACTGCTGATGATAAGTTGACGTTAAAGCTTGCTACCAGTGGCGGCACAGCGATTCGATTTAAAGCGATGTAAGTTGCTAAAAATTATGAAAAGCGCGGCATTTGATGTCGCGCTTTTTTATTGGCATAAAAAAGTAGCCCTGTCAGGCTGCTTAAAACTTATCATTTAGGGCTTAAAGCTAGCAACTTACTCTGCTAGTAATTGATCAAATAAATCAAAAACTTTATCGAGCTCTTCTATAGTGTTGTAGTGCATACAACCAATGCGAACTACGCCGCCGGTTTCTAATACCCCTAGCTGCTTACATAAGCCTTGGGCATAGAAGTTACCATCCCACACACAAATGTGCTGCTTACCTAAAAACTCAGAAACAATACGTGGCTCAATGCCTGCAAAAGTTAGTGCAAAAGTCGGTGTACGCTCAGATAAACGATCTAAAGCATCAATACCGAACAACTTGATACGCGGATAATCAGCCAAACGCGTTAAGAAATGCTTACTTAATGCCATTTCGTGTTGTTTAGTGATAGCAAATGCAGCAGCTAATTTATCTCGGCGTGAGTGACTATCATCAAGCTCACTAATTGCAGCAATGTAGTCCACAGCAGCAATTAAGCCAGCCAATGCTTCAAAGCTTTGTGTTCCAGTTTCCCAGCGACCTGGCGCAACATCTTTTGCAGGCTCAACTTTATATGGCGTGAAACCTTCTAGGTGCTCACGTTTGCCATATACAATACCAAGGTGAGGGCCAAAGAACTTGTACGCAGAGCAGGCTAAGAAGTCGCAATCAAGTGCTTGTACATCCACAAGCTCATGAGGTGCATAATGAACGGCATCAACATATACTAGCGCACCAACAGCATGTGCAAGTTCAACGATGCGTTTAATATCATTAATTGAGCCAGTAGTGTTCGATGCATATGTCACTGCAACAAGCTTTGTTTTGTTAGATAAAAGGCTTTCCAAGTGTGCCATATCTAAGCTGCAATCAGCTTCGTTGATAAGGGCTGTTTTTACAGTAGCACCTTTATCTTCAGCAGCTTGCTGCCAAGATGATACATTTGAGAAGTGATCAGCATTGGTGACGATAATTTCATCACCTGCAGTCCAATCACGCGAGATTGCACGGCTAAAGCTAAACGTTAAGCTTGTCATGTTTGCACCAAACACGATTTGCTCTTTAGATGGCGCATTTAATAAGTCGGCTGCAGCTTGGCGAGCGTTTGCCATTAACTCTACTGTTTTGTCACTTGAGAAAAATGCACCGCCTAAGTTTGAGTTGTAGTAACCCAAATAAGCAGTCATGGCACTTAAAACTGACTGTGGCACTTGAGAGCCACCCGGGCCATCAAGGAAAATCGGTGACTGACCGGCAACTTGTTGCATAAGCGCAGGGAATTGGCGACGTAATTGCGTTAAGTTCATGATATACCCTTACGCAGTTAGTACGAAGCAATCAAGGTAACCTTCTTTGCTTGCGTCTAATTTATTCATTGGGGTTGCGTTATGCCATACTTCACGGTCATTAATAAGCGCAAACATGCCGTCCTTAATTTCCATTTTGAAACATGGCTCAGCTTGTTGGTGCTCATAAACAAGTAGCTCACCACCTTCTAGGTTTTCATGTGATACACCACATACACAAACGTGATCAAAACCATCTTGGTGAACACCTTCAGGCGCAGCAGGTGTGTCGCTGTCGATAGCAAGCATTCTAAATTGGTGAATTTCAATATCGCGGTCATCGCTAATACCTGTCATATCACGAAACTGATTAACGATTTGCTTCATGCCATCAGTCGCTAATAAGCTATCTTCTAGATTTTCATAAGTACGCTCAACATTACCTTGAAAGGTATTAATTGAGTCATCTTGCACGAATGCTTTTGTTGGTTGTAATTTTAATTCTCCATCAACAACTTTAATTACTGAATAACGACGCTTACGAAACTCACCATCTGCGTATGGATTCGCAGGTAGGTTAGCAAAAGAAGGTTTTACTGCGTCAATATGCGCTTGGCTTACAAAACGAAGTTGTAGAAGGTTCTGGTTGTTTAATGTAGTCATTTAGATCTCGCCTTAATACGTTGAGAATATTGGCGAGGATTTTAATGCAATTGATAGGAAATTTTTGCGTTATTATGTAAACAGCAATGATTGTTTATGTAGTTTTAAGATCGAATAAACAAGTAATTTAGAAATTTTATCTAAAATAAAAAGCCCGCTTAATGCGGGCTTTTCTTGCAATTTAATTTATCTCTAATTAAACAGCTTGTTGAACGATTACTTGGTCTGCCTTTTTAGTGTATTGAGGCATACGGTGGAAGTTCAGGTAACGATATGTATCAGCTGCCGTTGCATTGATCTTATCTGCATACTCTTGGTACTCAGCAGGTGTAGGTAATTTACCTAGGATTGCTGCTACTGCAGCAAGCTCTGCTGATGCTAAGAATACGTTCGCGCCAGTACCTAGACGGTTAGGGAAGTTACGCGTAGAGGTAGAAACAACAGTTGCTTTATCAGCAACACGTGCTTGGTTACCCATACATAGTGAACACCCTGGAGTTTCGATACGTGCACCTACGCGACCAAAGATACCGTAGTAACCTTCGTCAGTAAGCTGGTCTTTATCCATCTTCGTTGGTGGTGCAACCCAAAGTTGAGTTGGGATACGACCACTGAAGCCATCTAGTAATTTACCTGCAGCACGGAAGTGACCGATGTTAGTCATACAAGAACCGATGAATACTTCGTCGATTTTCTCGCCTGTTACGTCTGAAAGAAGACGTGCATCATCAGGATCATTTGGAGCACAAAGGATTGGCTCTTTGATGTCAGCAAGATCAATTTCAAGTACATGTTTGTACTCTGCGTCAGCATCAGCTTCCATAAGTTCAGGGTTAGCTAACCACTCTTGCATTGCATTGATACGACGCTCAATAGTACGCACATCACCGTAACCTTCAGAGATCATCCACTTAAGCATTACGATGTTTGACTCTAGGTATTCAGCGATAGACTCTTTAGAAAGCTTAACTGTACAACCTGCAGCTGAACGTTCAGCTGACGCATCAGAAAGTTCGAAAGCTTGCTCAACAGTTAGGTGCTCAACACCTTCGATTTCTAGCACGCGACCAGAAAATTCGTTGATTTTACCTTTCTTCTCAACAGTTAGAAGTCCTTCTTTGATACCGTAGTAAGGGATAGCATGAACTAGGTCACGTAATGTGATACCTGGCTGCATTTCACCTTTGAAACGTACTAAGATTGACTCTGGCATATCAAGAGGCATTACACCAGTTGCTGCTGCGAATGCTACCGCACCAGAACCCGCAGGGAATGAAATACCTAGAGGGAAACGAGTATGCGAGTCACCACCAGTACCTACTGTATCTGGTAATAACATACGGTTTAACCATGAGTGGATTACACCGTCACCTGGACGTAGTGATACACCGCCACGGTTCATGATAAAATCAGGAAGTGTGTGGTGAGTATTTACGTCGATTGGTTTAGGATAAGCTGACGTATGACAGAAAGACTGCATTGTTAAATCTGCAGAGAAACCTAAACACGCTAGATCTTTAAGTTCGTCACGCGTCATAGGACCTGTTGTATCTTGCGAACCAACAGTTGTCATTTTCGGCTCACAGTATTGACCAGGACGTACGCCAGGCATGTTACATGCTTTACCAACCATCTTCTGAGCTAATGTGAAGCCTTTACCAGAATCAGTTACAAGAGCTGGCTTACGGAAGATATCTTCAGCTTCCATACCTAGTGATGCACGCGCTTTATCAGTTAAACCACGACCGATGATAAGTGGAATACGACCGCCAGCACGAACTTCATCAAGAATTACGTCTGATTTAAGAGAGAAAGTAGAGATAACTTCATCTGTACCGTGACGCTTAACAACACCTTCGTATGGGAAGATATCGATTTGGTCACCCATGTTTAGCTCATCAACAGGTAGCTCAATTGGTAACGCACCAGAGTCTTCCATTGTGTTGAAGAAGATAGGAGCGATTTTACCACCTAAACATACACCACCAACGCGTTTGTTTGGTACGTGAGGAATATCATCACCCATGAACCAAAGTACAGAGTTAGTTGCAGATTTACGAGAAGAACCCGTACCAACTACATCACCAACGTATGCAAGAGGTAAACCTTTCGTTTTAAGCTCTTCTAGCTGTGCGATTGGACCAACTTCACCTGGTTTGTCAGGATTGATGCCATCACGTTCATTCTTCAGCATTGCTAAAGCATGTAGTGGAATATCAGGACGTGACCATGCATCAGGTGCAGGAGAAAGGTCATCAGTATTTGTTTCGCCAGTTACTTTGAATACTGTAACTGAGATTTTTTCAGCAACTGCAGGCTTGTTTACAAACCACTCAGCATTTGCCCAAGATTCGATTACTTGCTTAGCAAACTCGTTACCTGCTTTCGCTTTTTCTTCTACATCGTAGAAAGCATCGAACATTAATAATGTGTTTGATAAACCTTTAACAACGATTGGTGCTAGCGCTTCGTCATCTAAAAGATCAATCATAGGTGCGATGTTGTAACCACCTAACATAGTACCAAGTAGCTCAGCTGCTTTTTCTTTTGATACAAGTGGAGAGCTCGCTTCACCTTTTGCAACTGCAGCTAAGAAACCTGCTTTGATGTAAGCAGCATCATCAACACCTGGTGGTACGCGATTAACTAGAAGATCAACAATAAATTCTTCTTCGCCTGCCGGTGGATTTTTGATTAGTTCAATAAGATCAGCCGTTTGCTGAGCATCTAATGGCGCTGGTACGATACCTAACGCGGCACGTTCTTCTACGTGTTTACGATATTCTTGTAGCACAATATTGCCCTCTTGGTGACGTGAAAGTACTCGGTAGTAGTAAGCTAAATACCAATTAAGACCCAGTACTTATAGTATTCTGACGGTTAATTATAAAGCTTTTAAGTATAGATGAAAATCCATGCTGTAGTTAGAGGCTTTAATACTCACTATAAATAGCATGAATAGTACTAGAAAAAAACGCTATTCAAATGAATATTTATTAAGAATCATTCCTATCTATCAATTTCTAGGGCTTTAAAATGAAAAAACCCAGCACTAGGCTGGGTTTTAAAATTTGCGTAAAGGGTTAGATTAACGCTCTACTTTAACACGCTCAATAACAGTCACTTTCGCTTCAACACGACGGTTTTCAGCGTGAGCTTCTGGCGTATTTGCTGGGTTTTTAAGACGCTCTTCACCTAAACCAACAGTAGTAAGACGCATTGGGTCAATGCCATCTTCAATTAGTTTCTTAGCAACAGCATCAGCACGTTTTTTAGATAACCACTTGTTGTAGTCAGCTTTACCTACTGACGAAGAGTGACCTTCAAGTACTACGTCTGTTCCTGGGTGCTCTTTCAAAAACGCAGCAGCAGCATCAATATCGTCTAAGTATTGTTGAGATACTTTAGATGTATTGTTAGGGAATGTGATTAGTAAAGTCTTAGACACTTCACGGTCTTCATACAATGTACAACCAGTACCATCAACAGCATCTGTCATTGGTGTATTTGCACACTGGTCATCAGCATCTGGGATATTATCTCCATCGCTATCTACTGGCTCAACAGCTACAGGAACGACAGTTGGAGCTGGCTCTACTGGCTCAGCAGGAGCGCTTTGATCACCAAATATATAGCTAAGACCTAGCTTTGCACCAACATCTGTGTAACCACGGTCAAGACCTTGATATAAAGATGTTTCAGCGTTGAATGCAAAGTTATCGGTGAAGTAATGTTGGTAACCGGCACCTACGTTAGCAAACATTAGATCTTCATCAACAGCATCAAGATTTTTTAAACCAAAAATACCGTAGAAAGGACCACCGCCAAAATGATATAAGCCATCAATACCGTAACGCTTACCACTTTCAGAGCCACTTACAGTGGTACCGGCTGTGGTTTCAGCGCTCCAGTCAAAATCCATATCAGCATATTCTAAACGAGCACTCCAATAATCGCTGAAGCGGTAACCTAATTCCAAACCCCACCCAGTTGAGTCATCTACATCTAAACCGCCAGGTGGATAGTCACGGATATTTTCCCAAGAGTTATCATAATAATCGCCAAATGCGCCTATATAAAAACCTTGTTTTTCTGCAGCGATACCTGAAGCACTTGTTGCAGCAAGCGCTAAAGCTATAGTTAGTGATTTTAGTTTCATGTTTCATTCCCTTCCATTTTAGTAACTAAAGGCAGTGTAGCCTACACTCAGTCAAGATAGGTGATGAGTAATTAATCCAAACTTAATAAACTCAAACAACTAGTAAATTTTTATAATTCCATAGCATCAACTAAATACAGCGACATAAAGCACCTTAATAATCCATGTCGGACTGGTGCAAATTACACGTCATTAAAAATAATTATATAACCTAATAATAATTCAACAAGGTGATTAAACACCATACTACAATAATTTGAACTTTGATTAGGTGATTCATATCAATATATGATGGTTATTACATCTAAAATTGGTACAAATTAAGATTAACTTGTTTCTTAGGAAAGTAAATATTGAATTTCATTCAAAAAAGGCCGGACTAATAAAATTAGTCCGGCCCTAGTTATATATTATTAATTAAATAAGGAATTTCTACCTTAAATATAATAACTTACTTACGAAGTACTTTAACTTTTTCAACGCTCGTGATTTGAGCTTCTACGCGACGATTCTCTGCATGTGCCTCAAGTGTATACGCTTTATTTTTCAAACGCTCTTCACCATAGCCAACCGTAGAGATTCTATCTGAAGAAATGCCGTCTTTAACTAGCTCTTCAGCAACATCTTTAGCACGCTTTTCAGAAAGCATCATGTTGTAATCAGCGTCACCAACTGCTGATGCATGCCCTTCAAGTACTACTGAAGTACCTTCATTTTCTTTCATAAAGGCTGCAACATCTGCAATGTCGCTAAAGTATTGATTAGGTACTTCTGCAACGTCATGCGGGAACGTAACTAGTAAAGTTATAGTTGCCTCTTTTTCTTCATATAGAGTACAACCAGTGCTGTCGACAGCATCAGTCATCGGTGTGTTTGCACACTGATCATCTGCATCCATTACACCGTCATTATCACTGTCAGTTGGTGCAGCGACTACAGGTGCAGGCTCTACCGGAGCAGGCGCACTTTGATCGCCAAAGATATAGCTAATACCCAGTTTAGCACCAACATCTGTATAACCACGATCAAGACCTTGGTATAAAGATGTTTCAGCATTAAAAGCGAAGTTATCTGTGAAGTAGTGCTGGTAACCAGCACCTACGTTTGCGAACATTAGATCTTCGTCAACTGCATCCAGATTTTTAAGACCGAAAATACCGTAGAAAGGGCCGCCACCTAAATGGTATAGCGCATCGATACCGTAGCGCTTGCCGCTTTCTGAACCACTTACAGATGTGCCATCATTAAGCTCTGCATTCCAATCGAAGTCCATATCAGCGTACTCTAAACGAGCGCTCCAATAATCGCTAAAACGATAACCTAATTCCAGACCCCATCCAGTTGAATCATCTACATTTAATCCACCTGGCGGATAATCGCGAACATTTTCCCAAGAGTTATCATAGTAATCGCCGAATGCGCCAATATAAAAACCTTCTTTTTCGGCAGCGAAGCCTGTTGTACTAGTTGCAGCAAGTGCTAACGCAATAGTAAGTGATTTTAGTTTCATTATTTCCTTCCCATTTTCACAATAAAGCTATTGAAGCTAATGTATTTCGAGTACTTAAAACTATATAGCAGCTTAAAAACTAATTTAATGAAATTTTATAAACAGCTATATTTTATATTTACTAATACTTTACTATTAATAAAAGTAATCTATTCAGTGGCAATTTATACTAATTAAAACTTCCAAACTACCAGCATAGTAGTGTAACACCACTTAAAGCAATAATTTACTTTAAATCAATGATATCACCAGTCAATGTCCTGCTCAATCTACGAACATTTTAAAGCGATAAATAACTTTTTTCTTTCAGAGGTGTAACTATCATTTATGTGCCACAGAAAGTTTGATAGTTTTTGTCACCATCACTTGGCAACTCGTACCAACTTTGATGTTCTTTAAAGTATGTGTATGGCTCTGAAATCACTTCAAGAAAATCATTTAATAATAAGCTACTACCTGCTTTTTCAAATTCAGCTATTATGCTTTCTATATTATGATTACGCGGGATGACTGCAGGATTAACGGCTCTCATGACGCTGTAACTTTCAGCAGTTGTTCTTAGCTTCCACTTTAAAACCCACCCTTTCAACCTACAATCCACAGTAAAATCACTTACTAAAGATTCAGTGAGTGCATTAAATGTATTGGTATAATCGAGTTGATGCTGCTTCATTAAAGCAAGTAATTCTGAAACCAAAACATGATCACCTTCTTGCTGACCTGCTAACCCTAATTTCTGCTGCCACATAGCATTAAATGCATCATTAAATTTATCAGCAAAACCATTCACAACCGACGAAAGTTTTTCTACGGCACCATCTTGCTCATCAAATAAAGGAATCAAGCTTTCAGCTAAACGCGCAACATTCCAATTGGCAATATTGGGCTGATTACCAAATGAATAGCGCCCTTGGTGATCAATCGAACTGAACACCGTGTCTAGGTCAAACTGGTTCATCATCGCACATGGGCCATAATCGATAGTTTCACCACTAATCAAAGTGTTGTCGGTATTCATTACACCATGTATAAAGCCAACTCGCATCCAACTTACGACCAGCTCAACTTGTTTATCTAATACAGCAGTTAAAAACTCAATGTAGCGTTGCTCACCAGCACTGCTAATTTCAGAGAAATGACAATTAATTGCGTAATCGACCAGCTTTTCTAGCCCTTCAATATCCCCTTGCGTTGCTAAGTATTGAAATGAGCCGACACGAATATGACTTTTAGCTAAACGAGTAACTACGGCGCCTGTACGAGGCGGTTGGCGATATACGGTTTCACCGGTAGCAACGACTGCTAAACAACGTGTAGTAGCAATACCTAGAGCATTAAGAGCTTCACTCATAATATATTCTCGCACCGCAGGACCAATTGCACAGCGACCATCACCACCACGAGAAAATACAGTTGCGCCAGCGCCTTTTAGCTGTAAGTCCCACAATGTGCCATCTTGATCTGCAATAGCACCAAGTAAATGTGCTCTGCCATCACCCAGACGCGGTGAAAAATGACCAAATTGATGACCTGAGTAACCAAGTGCAACTGGTGCAACGTCGTTACTTATTGTTGAACCAGTTAAGAATTTAGCTAAAAACTCGCTGTCATGATTAATCGAAAAATTATCAGCTAACTGATCATTAAACAGTAGCAATTTAGGCTCAGCTACAGCACTAGGCATATCTTCAATCGTGAGCAGTTCACTAATGTCTGTGTATCGAGGTTGCAGTTTCATAATTTTCCTTAACGCGTTGCTACACCTACGCGGTTATCACCTACACCATAGGCAACAAGCTGACTAAGTGCCTGCAGACTATAGCCACTTTGCTGTTGTAATTCATTGAAGAAGTTTTGCGCTGACTGTAGTGACTTTTTAGTTTGTAAGCCACCGTCTATCAACTCGTGGGCACGCAAGTAGGCTTCTACATCACGAGAAAGCAAGAAGGTATCTTTACCTAGCGCCCGTAAAGCGTATGGGCCAGTATTCCCGCCTAAACGTGCACCATGCTTTTTGAGATAAGCCCATAACCCAATAATATTATCACTTGGCCAGTCAGCAATAAACTGACTAAAGCTGCCATGTTTCTCCGCGACTTCATGGATCATATACGCATTTTCAGGGATTGTTTGTACTTTTTTAAAATTACGAACAATTCGTTCATCACTGGCTTTTTGCTCGAGCATATCCGGCGGCATCATTAACAATTTTTCAATGCTAAAATCCCAAAACACTTCGCAAAAACCAGCCCATTTATTGTTAATAACTGACCAATAAAAACCACTTTGAAAGATTTTACGAGTAAACTCTTCTAACCATAAATCATCATGCATTTTGGCAATATCAGTATCATCGAGCGGGTTTGATAGCAGTGCACGCAGCATGTCTTCGCTACCCTTTCGAGATACGGCTCGCTGATAAATATCGTTAAATTTTTCCATCATTTTTCCAATTTATTTGGTTAACGCTAAGTGTACGTAAAAACACGGTTATACGTAACCATGTTGCAAAATTGGTCACTAAAAAACAAACTCATCAGCTTGACACCTAGATGGCTAAAATGCTTTAATCGCCTCCAATACCCTATTTAACTATGTTGGCTTTTACCTTAAAAGCGAGCATAAAGGGCTGGAAGAGGTGCGTTATTCAGGTAACGTATGGGAAGAGCACAGACTCTGTTGATCATACGTGAGGGGAATTAACGCCGAGAAGTAACACCGTTTGTGAGGTGCTTATTTCGGGCGACTGGGCTGAATCCCAGCGACTGTCACCAACAATAGCAAAGCGCTATTGATTAGTTTGGTGGAGAGCTTCTGGTCTTAGTATAATAAGGCCGTCGCGTCTTTATTATTTTAAGCCCATTCGCTCTTCGAATTATACCTTGTTCGAATGACGACATGCGGCCCCATTCAAATGTTCCCGCATATACTCTTCGAATACCTTATAAGTTCGTGAGAGATGATCAACAATTTTGATTTAAATGACTATCCATTATGGACAGCGCTTGTCACGCCATTTTCTGAATCTGGCGAGGTCGATTACACGGCCCTAGAGCAACTGGTCACTGAACAGCAAGCCGCAAATAACGGCATTTTATTGCTTGGCAGTACCGGTGAAGGACTAGCGCTTTCACTTAAAGAACAACAAGCCATTGTCGAGCATGTTTGCCAATTGGCACCGAGTGTGCCACTGATGATCGCTGTGGGTGGCATGAACCTAAAGCAGCAAATTGCATGGGTTGAATACTGCAATCAGCTGCCAATTCATGGCTACCTGTTAGGCTCACCTCTGTATGCAAAACCTGGTGTTGTGGGTCAAACACATTGGTTTGAAAGCCTACTTAACGCAAGTCATCACCCTTGTATGTTGTATAACGTACCAGGGCGCAGCGCAGTTGAAATTTCACCACAGGTAATTAAAAACCTTGCCGACCACAAAAACCTTTGGGCTTTAAAAGAAGCCAGCGGCGATATTAGCAAGTTTGAAGGCTTTAGAACGGCATCGCCAAAACTTGCCATTTTCAGTGGCGATGATGCACTTATGCCGTATTTTGCTCAAGCCGGTGCAAAAGGTTTAGTTTCGGTTGCCGCTAATGCTTGGCCAAGCCAAACCCATGAGTTTGTTAAACGCTGTTTAAGTGGTCAATACCCAAATCTATTCACTGATTGGTCGCAAGCAATTCAAAGTCTATTTGCTGTAGCAAACCCAATCCCCGTAAAAGTACTGATGCACCTGCAAGGTAAAATAAATACCCCGCATTTACGTCCGCCACTTACGCATTTAGAGCTTGAGCAAACAGACGGCATCACCCACGCAAATAACACTATTTTATCTTGGAACTAAAAACAGGTTTTATCATGAGCTGGTTAGAATTATTAAACAACTTAGAATCAGGCGCAGTTCGCGCAGCAACACAAGACGAGAACGGCAACTGGCATGCTAATATTGAAGTTAAACAAGGCATTTTAGAAGCATTTAAAAATGGCACTAACACCGAGTTCCCAGGTGGTTTTGTTGATAAGCACAACTTAGCACCACAAGGCTTTGCAGCAGATGCAGGCGTACGTATGGTACCAGGTGGTAGCAGTGTTCGTCGTGGTGCACACGTTGCTAAAGGCACTATTATTATGCCACCAGCGTATGTGAATATTGGCGCGTTCATCGACGAAGGTACTATGGTCGACAGCCACGCATTAGTGGGTTCATGTGCACAAGTGGGTAAAAATGTTCACCTAAGTGCAGCAGTACAATTAGGTGGCGTGCTTGAGCCTATTGGTGCAAGCCCAGTGGTTATTGAGGATGATGCATTCATCGGCGCAGGCTGCGTAATTGTTGAAGGTGTAGTTGTGAAAAGAGGCGCGGTACTTGCGCCGGGTGTGCGTTTATCTGCAACCATTCCAGTCTACGACTGTATTAATGAGCGCCAGCTAAACAAAGGTGAAGCAATCCCAGAAAACGCGATTGTGATCCCAGGTTCTCGTCCTGCTTCAAACGCATGGGCTCGTGAGCAAGGCCTAAGCATGTCTTGTGCATTGATCGTGAAATACCGAGATGAACAAAGCGATGCATCATTACTGTTAGAAGAGGTTTTACGTTAATGAGCTTTATGAGCACGCCCATCAAGCAAGCAGTTGAACAAGTAGCAACGCACCTTGATACGCCATTTTTTATCTATGATTTAGATAAATTAACTGCACATTTAAATCAACTGACGGCGCAAACCGATGTGAAACTTTGGTACGCAGTCAAGGCCAACCCACTGTCTCGCATTATTCAATGTTTAGACAGCGTAGGGTTTAATTTTGATGTTGCAAGTAAAGGTGAACTTGAGCAAGTACTTGCTCAAGGCATCGATAGCGAGCGCGTGCTCAATACTGGGCCTGCAAAGAGCCCTAAACAAATTTCACATTTTATTGCTCGCGGTGTACGTACTTTTGTGGCCGAGAGCATTAACCAAGTTCGCTGGTTAAACGAACAAGCAACAAAAGCAAATTGCCAGCTGCAAGTATTATTGCGTGTACAACTACGTTGGCCAGACAGTGAAAAGAACCCACTTGGCGGCGATAGTCTCACCCCCTTTGGTTTGGGCTGTGATGAATGGCAAGCACTAACAGTAAGTAATTACCCAGCACTTAACTTTGATGGTCTGCATATTTTCCAATGGGGCAACATGCTCAGCACCGATAAACTCGCTGAGCTATGGCGTGCCATGATTGAGCCATTACAACGACTCGCTAACTCATTAAATATTAACCTTAATGTTCTCGATTTGGGTGGTGGCCTAGGCATTCCTTATACTCAAGATGCTAACCGACTTGATTGGTCTGCACTTATCGAGACTCTGGCGAGCATTAAAGCGGATGCCGGTGTCAATGAGCTTTGGATGGAACTTGGTCGCTATGCAGTGGGCGAATGTGGTCATTACGTAACGCCGATTGTTGAGCGTAAAGAAAATTACAATCAACAGCAGGTGATTTTATCAGGCGGTATTAACCATTTACTTCGCCCAGCTGTGACAAGCCAAGATTTTCCTGCGGCGTTACTACGCGAATCGACGGCTGAGCCTTCAGCAATGACGTTATACGGCCCACTTTGCACCGCGCTTGATTGCTTAGGTGAGCACCTCTTAGCTAGCGATTTAAATGAGCAAGACTGGTTGGTATTCAGCCAGTGTGGCGCATACGGCTTTACCGAAAGTATGCCGTACTTTTTATGCCACGAATTAGCGGCTGAATACATCCTTGAACAAGGCAGTATTGAGTGCATCCGTAGCGTTGAAGATGCTAGCTATTATTTAAGGTAATCGCCATGAGTAAAGAACTAATCAGCCAAGAGAATATTGTGGTTGGCGAGATTGCCAACGGCCTTCCACTGACAATCCCTGTGTATCGCTTAAAAGGCGATGGCACAGGACCAAGCGTGTATATACAAGCTAATATGCATGGCGCAGAAGTACAAGGTAATGCAGTAATTTATCAGTTACTTGAACAGCTAAAATCTCTAAAGCTACGTGGCGACATTACTCTTGTGCCTTATGCCAACCCAATTGGTTGTAACCAAAAATCAGGTGAGTTTACTCTAGGTCGCTTCGATCCAATTACTGGTACCAACTGGAACCGCATGTACCGCTTTAACAAAGCATTACCCTCACAGATTGCTGAACTGCACAAAGGCAGTGATGATGCGACTCTTAAAGCTGCATTCAAAGAGGCACTCGTTACTGACATCGACAGCCAACTAACCGGTCCTGACTACAGCTTAACAACAGGTAAGCGCATTGCTCTGAACCTGCAAAAGCTTGCGCATCAGGCGGATATTGTTTTAGACCTACACACAGGACCTATCTCAAGTCAGCACCTCTATTGCCCAGAATATGCCAAAGACAGCGCAAGCTATTTCAACATTGAACATATCTTATTGATCCCAAGTGACTTTGATGGAGCGATGGATGAAGCGAGCTTCTGTCCTTGGTGGTCGCTTTCTGAAGAACTTGCCAAACAAGGCCGTGAATTTGCAGTTCAAGTTGAAGCATTTACCGTTGAATTAGGTAGCCAAGAAAAAATCGATTTAAGTGCAGCCCTTGAAGATGCAAATAGTATTTTAAGTTACCTCACTCACAAAGAGGTATTTGTGGATGCTGCTTATAAACCAAAAGCGATAACACGCTATGCCTGTATGCTTGAAGATTATGTTGCTTACTATGCGCCTATGGGTGGCATGGTGGAATATCTTGCCCCGCTTGGAGGCCATGTAAAAGCAGGCGAGCCTATAGCCCACATTTTACGAATGGAGCGCTACCTTTCTGAGCAACCCCTTCAAACATTAAGTTTTGATAAAGACGCCATCGCTATTTTGCATTTTGCTTCAGCAAGCGTGAATCAAGGTACTGAACTTTATAAGTTTTTTACAAACATATTTGAGCTATAAGCTCACACCTTCTCATTGCGTGAGAGTCGACGGCTTATGCCCTTAGGCCGTTACAGTAGAGCTCCAAGCTTAGCTTGGGGCTCTCTATTTACCCAAAATTTCAACAATTCAGTACAAGTTCACGGTTACTTATGTAAAAATCGTTATAATTATACCTACTTACAAGTCTACTGAAAGGGAACTGCAATGGGATGGCGCATTTGGCTGGCAGCCGCTGGCTTATTTTCTGTACCTGTATTCGCTCAAACTGAACAACCACAAACTAACGAACAAGATGACGCGCTAGAACTCGTAAAGCAGTGTATTTTGAACGAAGCTATTGGCGGTGACGGTAAACAAACACTCGAAGAACTTCGTAAAAAGTGCTCTGACTTAGACGAGAGCAAAAAGCTCACGGCTTTAGACAAACGCAAAGCTCGTGAAGAAGTGAGCAAGAAAAACCGTAATGTAATCACTCCACATAAGCGTAACTACATTTTACCGCTCTCTTACGTGTCTAACCCTAATGAGCGCCCTTTTGATGGTTTAAAAGACCTTGCTGAAGAGGTCGATGGCGAACCACTCGATAACCTTGAAGTGAAATACCAACTATCAATTAAAGTACCTATCTTCGAAGGCTTCTCAGATAAAGACCAAGGTATCTTTTTTGCTTTTACATTGCAGTCGTTTTGGCAGTTTTATAACAAAGATATTTCATCACCATTTCGTGAAACCAATTACGAACCGGAGATATTCTGGATGAACTATCTTGATCCTGAGCATGTACTGTGGGGTGATGAAATGGCAATCGCAATTGGTGCCTCGCATCAATCTAATGGTCGAAGCCAACCTAATTCACGCTCGTGGAACCGTATCTATGCTGATTTCTTATGGGAAAAAGATGGCTTTGTATTTAGCTTTAAGCCGTGGTATCGCATTCCTGAAGATAAAAAAGATGATGAGCTAAAAGCACGTGGCGATGATAATCCAGATATCTACAAATACATGGGTTATTTTGAATTCTCAGGTGCATACCGTTACAACGAGCATGAATTCAGCTTTATGACGCGTAATAACTTAAACTCAGATAACCGTGGTGCAATCCAGTTAGATTGGTCTTTTCCTCTTTGGGGCAGGTTACGTGGTTACGCACAATACTTTAATGGCTATGGCGAGAGCTTGATTGACTACAATGCTGATATTGAACGCTTTGGTGTCGGTATTCTGTTAACTGACTTGCTTTAACTGTAATAAAGAGCGAGCTTTAGTTAGCTCGCTCTAAATAGTCGTTATTTTTTAACGATGAAGTGGCCTTCAAATTCAGCAACTAACACATCACCATCATATACATTCACTGGCACATGGTAGCTTGCTTTACCATTAGACTCTAAATCCGCTAACTTACCTTTACAACCAGCCAATTCAACGCTCCCGCGAGGGTCGTTATTCAGTGGCTTAAGGTATTTAATATTAGCATCAGCTAACACGATATTTCCTTCAAGGCCTGCTTCTTTCAGCGCAAGGTAAGTTGCTCCCCACCCTGTTAGCGTTGCTAAACTATAAATAGAACCAGCAAACATTGTATTATGAAGGTTTAAGTTCGCATCTAAATCAGCACGAGTAGTAAACTGCCAATCAGTATAGCTTTCAACTTTAATCCCCATCGCATCACTGATTGGAATCGACTCACGCCAAGTATTTTGTAGTACTTGTGTCCAGTTTGGATGACGAAACCAACCCGGTTCAGACGGTTTTTGTTTTACCATTTTCCAGTGCTGCACATCGTCATACGCGAGATGCGCTTTTTCTTTTACTTCGTAGCCATGACGCTTGTAGAAATCAAGCGCGCGTTCACGAGCAAACAATACCAATTCATCGGCATCTTGAGTCCATGCTATTTTTTCTAATTCATGTAATAAACGACTACCGATATGCTGGTTACGGTTACCTTCAGCCACCGCCATATAGCGAACTTGCGCTTGCTGATGATTATTAAAATGTAGGCGAGCTACACCTAAAACTTCGCCGTCATTATTTTTGATAAAGCGGTGCTCTGCGTCTTGCTCCAAGTCATCTTGCTCAGAACCACGCGGCTCGCCCCAAGGCGCTCTTAAAACCTGCCAACGTAGTGAATAATACGCTTGCCAATCTTCGCTGCTTTGTGGGGTGGTCACTTTAAACATAAAAACTCCTGTGATAATTCAGCCACTGTCTGTTGTTTTTCTCACGTGGCCTTTGGAATGCGAATTACGATACGCGATCTTCTAACAAGTTGGAATAATACTTTGGTGACCCAGTCTAAATTATTATTCCAAGCTGTAAAAACTAATGCACAATTGCACTTTATGCCTACTGGTCTATGCTGAAATAATTGTCTTATTTTTATAAATAAATAGCTAAAAGTCCGAAATATGGAACATTTTATTGAACCCAGTGGCGCAGTAAAACATAGTTTTATTGAGGACTGCCACCGATTAGGGCAACTCATCTATTGGCATAAGCAAGGCAATTACAGTATTCAAGTTAGACAACTTAACCAATTACGCTGGTTACTGATCAACGAAACTCTACAATCCGTCATTGAGAAACGTCGCCCTGCGAGGTTGCTTTTTCCTCATTTACAATACCTTGCAAAGCTTTGGCAAGACTTAGAAGAGCCTAAAAAAATTTTAGAATTAGGGTTAGGTGGCGGTGCTATTCGTAACTACTTACAGCACACCTACCCCGACAGCCAGCTGACATCAGTTGATAAAAATCCCGACATAATCCACTGCTATAAACGCTACTTTGGTGGCGATCATGCCAATAATCTACACTGTTTTGATGCGCAACAAGTTTTAGAGCAAAATAACAAATACAATTGGATTATCTTAGATTTATTCAGTGAAGTAGACGCACCGCTATTTTTATATAAGCACCAGTTTTACACTAAATTAAGAGCTGCAATGGCAAAAGGTGGTTTATTGTTTATTAATTTTTTATCTAATCACCCATCGCAACTAAAGCAACTTGAGCACCTACTGATCACCGAGTTTGGTAAGCGCCCAAGTATTATGAAAATCCCAGACTATGTGAACCACATAGTGATGATCAAAAAGTAAAAATACTTATACCAACCCGCTTAATTAAGTAGTCTATTTTGAGGCAATAAAACCTCGTTGATAACAAGGCAAAAATTTCGTTATTTAGTTGTTCTAAATGAGAAATTTTTAACGCAGTTAGCGACAGGTTTAATCCCTCAAAATGATTAAGTATTATTGCGAGTTGGTATTACACAGCTAAATTAAAAGTAACTGGACCATCGTTGCATAAGCTTACTTGCATATCAGCACCAAAACGCCCAGCAGCGACTGTTAGGCCCGATTTTTTAGCTTCAGCGATAAAATACTCATAGAGCGTATTTGCTTGTTCAGGTGTGCCAGCACTTGAGAAGCTCGGACGCATGCCCTTTTTAGTGTCAGCTGCTAACGTAAACTGCGAAACCACTAATAGCTCACCCTTAATATCCTTCAAACTTAAATTCATCTTTCCTTGTTCGTCGGTAAAAATGCGGTAATTACTGACTTTATGTAAAAGCTTCTGAGCGCTTTGCTCGGCGTCTTGTTTTTCAACACCTAATAACAACAAAATACCTTGTGAAATTTCACCCACTACCTCGCCTGCCACTTCTACTTTTGCCTGTTTTACTCTTTGAATTAAGCCTTGCATTGATCCCTCGATAACTTGATATACATTAAATCTGCGGCACGTCGCATTGCCGCCAAATATACCTGATTATCGCTGCTGTGCCCAATGCCATCTAAAATCAATAATTGTGCATTTAACTGTTCAGCAAGCTGCTGTACCGCACTATATCGACAGATCAAATCGGCGCGGCCATGAATAAACCAAATAGGTAAATGAGTAAGTAAATGTGCATTTTCTGCGATAAAGGCCTCTTCGATAAAGCAGTGATTACGAAAATAATGCACCATTAACCTTGCTTGATTTAACCCTACATGGGGCTCTTGTAAACCCCAGTTTGTTAATGGCTCACCATGGCACAGCACCTGTTCCCAATGACACCATAGTTTGGCAAATTTACTTGCTTTTATTTGATCGTCACTGTTTAACTGTTGCTGATAAAAATCGAGTAAGGCATGCCAATCGGAGTAATTGTGCGCAAACTCATTGAAGCACTCTGGATAAAAATGCGCGCCGGCTCCATTTTTTGTATAGAGCCATTCAAAGTCGCTATTACAAGCTAGAAAGCTGGCCCGTAAAATAAGTCCTGCAATATGTTCCCGATGATTTATTGCGTATACAAGTGCCAACGTGGCGCCCCAAGATTCGCCACAAACAAGCCACTTATCAATACCTAACTGGTTGCGTAACAACTCAAGGTCTGCGACTAATTCGGAAGTGGTATTTTTAGATATATCATGAGGTGTAGAATGACCACAGCCACGCTGGCTGAACATGATCACCCGAAAACGTTCTAAGTCGAAAAAGCGGCAATTTTCTGGGCACAGCCCCGCGCCAGGACCGCCATGACATAACACCACTGCAATTCCCGTAGACGCACCATATTCTTGAACATGGATTTGATGACCATCACCAACACTCAAATGATAGTCACGGTTAGCAACATAATGTGGATGTAACTGCACCTCGCTCTCCTTAGGTGCAGTATATTTAAACCTCTATATCAGGCGTGTCCTCAATATTCTCAGGGCTGATACATACAGTAAATTCTGCACCGAGTAATACGACAATCCACGACAAATACACCCATACAAACAGAATAGGTATTGTTGCCAACGCCCCATAAATAACCTCGTACGATGGGAAGTGACTGATGTACAAAGCAAAGCCTTTTTTTGTCAGCTCAAACAACATAGCTGCAAACAAAGCGCCCGGAATTGCCGCTCTAAATGGAACTCGTGTGTTAGGAACTAAAGTATAGAGCATAATGAAGCCAATCATTGAAATTATGTAAGGTAATAATTTCAATAAAAAGCCGCTAAACCCGGGAATCCCCTGATCAGCAAATGACACTAAAGAGACAATGTATGAGGTCACACCAATACTTGCACCTAGTAGTACAGGGCCTAAACTGAGCACCATCCAGTATACGGCAAACGAAATCATCATTGGGCGTTTTTTCTTAATACGCCAAATTCGGTTTAATGTAGCATCAACATTCCGGATAAGTAGTAAGGAAACCGCTGCTAAAAAGCCCACACCGACAGCAGTCATTTTATTAGCATTACCTGCAAAAGCACTGATATGCTCTTTAATTACATCTGTAGAGGTCGGCACAAGATTAGTAAACAAAAAGTTTTCTATGGTCACCAATGTGCTTTCGAACCCAGGAAAAGCAGAAAAGATTGCCACACCGACAGCCACTAAAGGTACGATTGATAACAGGGTTACATAAGCCAAATAACCAGCATTTACAGTTATTTGATCGTCAATACAACGATTAAGATACTGCATCCACCAAGTAGGTTGTTGCTTCAAGAAAATGCTTATTTGCAGCTTATAACGACTGAGCTTCTCATCCATAGAATCTAATTTCTGCTAAAATGTTTTGATAATCATAGCAATCCACCACATAATTTGAAATGACAGGTACCTAAAAAGGATTCTCAATGAAAAAACTGACACTTTTAAGTGCACCACTATTTGCAGTAACAATGGCATTAACAGGCTGTCAGTCAGCTTATTACTCAGCCATGGAGTCTGTCGGTGTGCATAAGCGCGACATTTTAGTTGATCGCGTAGAAGAAACAAAAGAGGCGCAGCAAGAATCGCAAGAAGAGTTTCAATCAGCATTAGATAGATTAACCACACTAATCAACTTTGAAGGTGGTGAACTACAAGATGCCTACAATCAACTTAATGATGACTACGAGTCGAGCTTAGCGGCAGCGAATGATGTAACAAGTAACATCAATAAAGTAGAAGATGTAGCTGAAGCCCTATTTGATGAATGGGCCGATGAGCTAGAGCAATACAAAAGCGCCTCACTAAAACGTGAAAGCAGCAAAAAGCTCAATGCAACTAAGCGCCAATTTGATCAACTACTTCGCTCAATGCGCAGTGCAGAAAGCAAAATGGAGCCGGTATTATCATCACTACATGATAATGTTCTGTATTTAAAACATAACCTCAATGCGCAGGCCGTTACTGCAATCAAAGGTGAGTTCACAAGCCTAAAACGCGATATAAAAGTGTTAATGGACGACATGAACAAATCAATTGAAGACTCTAATAAGTTCATTGAGCAAATGAATAAAGCGGGCTAACCAACTCAAGCTATTAGTAACAAAAGCCTACTTAAACGTAGGCTTTTTTGTGTAACCTCTTGTTACTTTTTAATGATTTATCTTAAATTTTATTTTGCTAAACTCACGGCAAAGAATAAAAAGTAAGCATGGTATGCATTTAAAAACTCTCTCAACACTTATTGCAGCAGCACTCTTGAGTGCATGCAGTAATTCAAACACTGTTAATGTTATTGCCGGTGAAGGCACCATCACTCCATTAAAAACCGAGGGTGAGTACGAAGGTCGCTACCACAACCTTTATCCTGGTGATAAAGAATACCCAACAACCTGCACTGACAATTGCTATGAAGCGTCAGAACTACTCGTGTGCGACGACAGCAACTCACAATGCCAATATCAAGCACAGCAAAATGTACCTGCAATCAACTCAGGCTTTAAGGTTCGTTGGTTAGGCCATGCTAGCTTTTATATTCAGTCACCCAATGGTGAACAGCTGTTGTTTGACCCTGTTAAGGATCAGTTTGATTCACCCGTAGACTTAGCCTTTAAGCTAGCAGGGGGCATCTATCGCAAACCCGGTTTTTGGCCATCAAAAGTACAACTTAATGGCTTAGATGCGGTAATGTACTCACATATTCACTATGACCATTTTAACAAAGCGGATATAGAAGAAATTGGCAATGCTCCGCGCTATTTAGTGCCATTAGGGTTTGCAGATAACTTCCCGACGGGTGGCTTTAATATTTCAGAAATGGCATGGTACGCAAGTACACAAATTAATGACTTAACTGTTAATGCGGTGCCAGCGCACCATTTTAGTAGCCGTATTATGGTGCCTTTCATTTACGACGACCACAACAAAGATCTCTGGAATGGCTGGTTACTAGAACAAAATGGTAAAACCTTATTTTTTGCTGGCGATACCGGTTACTCAAAACATTTTCAAGATATTAACCAAAAATATGGCGAGATTGATGTGTGTTTGCTGCCGATAGCTTCCTATTACCATGAAGAAAATGGCAAATGGTATCGTTATGTTCACACAACGCCAGAAGATGCATTAAACGCGGCAGAGGAACTAAGCTGTAAAGTGATGATCCCATGGGGTTATGGCAACTCAAGCTGGCAAATGGGTGATCACTCGAGTCACTCTGCGTTATTGAGATTACTACATATGCAAAAGCAGATGAACAGCCAAGTTCCTCTTTACATATTAAATGAAGGCGAGCAAGTGTCACTGTAGTGACACCTGCAAGCATTACATCGTATGTTTGAGCAATGAGTCACGTAAAGCTAGCATAAGTTTATGCGCGCTTCCTGCAGACATGGCTAATGGGTTAAATTCGCTGGTCCCTGAATATTTAAGATTAATAGGGCTTACTTGTTTAGTGTAAGGAATATAACCCATAGACCAATTTTCAAATTCCCTTTCATAAATTTCACAATAATTCAGCATGATAATATTACGATGACGCTTGTCATTAAGAATACGATGATAAGTCTCATTCACTGCTTTTCGTGACCCTTCGAGGCATTGCATAAAATGAGAACTATTAAAACAAAGTAGCCCTGTTACATTACATTTAGCATTATTCTGTTTAGCTTTCTCTAGAATATTTTCGATGTCATTAGGTCCAAATCCATCGCTAATTTCACTTGTGTAAATCAGTCTAACTAAATACATCTTACTCTCCTGCAAGGTAGATTTAGAAAAGATAGTACAAGTGGGGGGGTTAGTAAAAAGTTGCGAGTTGCTCATTAAACTAATTAGTTAGGTTAGAAATACAAAAAATAAGCAAAGCTATAGCTCTAATAGCAATGTTGGAACAATTTACTCCTAGTGAATGAGCTTAGGCTAAATTCCAGTGGCATTAACTTTGTTATGGAAATATTTTCCTAAAATTCCTGTAGGTAGCGATAAAACATTAATCACTGTGGTACGAAATATTACGCCAACAAGAAAAGTAATATCAAGGTCAGGATTACCATCCCACTCAGGTTGGGACATTAGTTGCGACACATAGTGTAAGTCACTTGAGATCTGACGGCTGACGGCTGACGGCTGACGGCTGACGGCTGACGGCTGACGGCTGACGGCTGACGGCTGACGGCTAATCATACAACAAAAAACCGCCGTATTTTTCAATACGGCGGTTTTAATTTTGAAAAACTAAAAGACCTTATTAGTCTTTAGCTGCACGACTCGCACGTTTACGCTCACTTTCAGTTAAGTGACGTTTACGAATACGGATGCTCTGAGGTGTAACTTCCACTAACTCATCATCATCGATGAATTCAATCGCTTGTTCAAGCGTATAGTTAAGTGGTGGTGTTAACGTTTGTGCTTCATCTGTACCAGATGCACGAACGTTAGTAAGTTGCTTACCTTTAAGTGCGTTTACTGTTAGGTCGTTATCACGGCTGTGGATACCGATAACCATACCTTCGTAAACTTCAACACCGTGACCGATGAATAACTTACCGCGGTCTTGTAAGTTGAATAATGCGTTAGTAAGTGCTTTACCAGTTGCGTTTGCAATCATTACACCATTCTTACGCGCACCGATAGTACCGCCTTTATGTGGACCGTAGTGATCGAATGTGTGGTAAAGAAGACCAGAACCAGACGTTAATGTCATGAATTCAGTTTGGAAACCAATTAAGCCACGGCTTGGGATCATAAAGTCCATACGTACACGGCCTTTACCATCTGGAGACATGTCTGTTAGTTCACCCTTACGAAGACCAATTTGTTCCATGATAGAACCTTGGTGCTCTTCTTGACAGTCGATTGTAAGTGTTTCGTATGGCTCTTCTTTTTGACCATCAACTTCACGAAGGATTACTTGTGGACGAGAAACCGCAAGCTCGTAACCTTCACGACGCATGTTCTCGATTAAGATACCTAAGTGTAACTCACCACGACCAGAAACACGGAAGCTATCTGGATTGTCAGTTTCTTCAACACGTAGTGCTACGTTGTGTACAAGCTCAGCTTGTAAACGCTCAAGGATGTTACGTGAAGTTACGAATTTACCTTCTTTACCAGCAAATGGTGATGTGTTTACAGAGAACGTCATTGTTACTGTAGGCTCATCAACGCTTAGCGGTGGTAATGCTTCAACGGTATTTACATCACAGATAGTGTCTGAGATTTTCAGCTCACCAAGACCTGTGATAGCAATGATGTCACCCGCGCCTGCAGATTCTGCTTCATGACGCTCAAGGCCTAAGTAGCTCATTACTTGGCCAACTTTACCGTTACGCTTAGTACCGTCTGCACTAACAATTGTTACTTGTTGGTTAGGACGAACAGTACCACGCTTGATACGACCTACACCGATAACACCGATGTATGAGTTGTAGTCAAGCTGAGAAATTTGCATTTGGAAAGCACCTTCAGGATCTGCATCCGGTGGAGATACTTCGTCAACGATCATCTTGAACATTGGTTCCATGTTATCTGATGGCTCGTCTAAATCCATTGTTGCCCAGCCGTTGATCGCTGATGCATAGATTACTTTAAAGTCTAACTGTTCGTCAGTTGCACCTAGGTTATCGAATAAATCGAAAACTTGGTCCATAACCCAGTCAGGACGTGCACCTGGTTTGTCGATTTTGTTGATAACAACAATCGGCGTTAAACCTTGTGCGAATGCTTTTTGCGTTACGAAACGCGTTTGCGGCATTGGACCTTCTTGAGCATCAACAAGTAGTAATACTGAGTCAGCCATCGAAAGTACGCGCTCTACTTCACCACCGAAGTCGGCGTGTCCTGGGGTGTCTACGATATTGATATGGTAGTCGTTCCAAGAAATAGCTGTGTTCTTAGCTAAAATGGTAATACCACGCTCTTTCTCAATGTCGTTTGAGTCCATTACGCGCTCTTCGTTACCGCCGCGCGTTTCTAATGTGCCTGATTGCTCAAGCAGTTTATCAACCAAAGTTGTTTTACCGTGGTCAACGTGGGCGATAATCGCTATATTTCTTAACTTTTCGATGCTCATATTTTTTCTCAGAGAAATTGAATCTCATTGATCCTGCAAGATCTACGCAGTCACCTGCGTTTTCACCAGATGTCCCAGCATAGGATTTAAAAGGGCGCATATTATCCCTTAATAATGGCATGGATGAAAGTTTATCCAATATAAATTTATAAACTTTCTTCAGGCTTTTTATAAGTATCTGTTTTATAAATGACAAATTTATGAAAATTAAAGTGAATCTGAACGCAAAACTGGCGAAAATTTAGTTTTTGAACCATATTTTGGCACTAAATCGTGTTCGTAGCAGAAAAATTGGCACGCGCAATAATTGTGCAAAAATAAGGTTGCACTTTTTATGCACCACAATGAACTTTTTATGCACCAACTTGGTGCTTGAAGAGTTAACAAAACTGAGCCGTGTTTATTTTTATAAGCCTAAACAATGTGTTAAAAACATGGCACGAAACCAGCTTACAATAGCGAAAAGCAATAATGCAGCAAAAATAAAACCCAACAATTGGAGGACACATGTCACAATCGGTTTTAGATTTTATCAAAGAAAATGACGTTAAGTTCATTGATTTACGCTTTACTGATACCAAAGGTAAAGAACAGCATGTTTCTATTCCTCATCACCAAATTGATGAAGATTTCTTCGAAGACGGCAAAATGTTTGACGGTTCTTCAATTGCTGGTTGGAAAGGTATTAATGAATCAGACATGGTACTTATGCCTGTTCCTGAGTCTGCGAAAATGGACCCGTTTTCTGAAGAAGCTACACTAATCATACGTTGTGACGTAGTTGAGCCTTCAACACTTCAAGGTTACGAGCGTGACCCGCGCTCTGTTGCAAAACGCGCTGAAGAATACATGCGTTCTACAGGTATTGCTGACACTGTGTTATTCGGCCCTGAACCAGAATTCTTCCTATTTGACGATGTTAAGTACAAATCAGACATGTCTGGTTCTATGTATAAAATCGATTCTGTAGAAGCAGCTTGGAACTCAGATAAAGATTACGAAGGTGGCAACATGGGTCACCGTCCAGGTGTTAAAGGCGGTTACTTCCCGTGTTCACCTGTTGATTCATCACAAGACTGGCGTTCAGCAACTTGTTTAGTTCTTGAAGAACTTGGTCAAGTTGTAGAAGCTCACCACCATGAAGTAGCAACTGCAGGTCAAAATGAAATCGCAACGCGCTTCAATACAATGGTATTAAAAGCTGACGAAATCCAAGAGATGAAATATGTTATCCATAACATGGCTCACTTATATGGTAAAACAGCGACTTTCATGCCTAAGCCAATTGTAGGTGATAACGGTTCAGGTATGCACTGTCACCAATCTTTAGGTAAAGATGGTGTAAACATCTTCGCTGGTGACAAATACGCTGGCCTTTCTGAAGAAGCTCTTTACTACATCGGTGGTATCATCAAGCACGCTAAAGCAATCAACGCATTTGCTAACGCGTCTACTAACTCATACAAGCGCCTAGTTCCAGGCTTCGAAGCACCAGTAATGCTTGCATACTCTGCACGTAACCGTTCTGCTTCAATCCGTATTCCAGTGGTACCGTCTGCAAAAGCACGTCGTATCGAAATTCGTTTCCCTGATCCAACAGCAAACCCATACTTAGCATTCTCAGCAATGCTTATGGCGGGCCTTGACGGTATCAAAAACAAGATCCACCCTGGCGATGCAATGGACAAAGACTTGTACGATCTACCTGCTGAAGAAGCTGCTGAGATCCCACAAGTTGCATCTTCTTTATCTGAAGCACTTGCATCACTAGACGCTGACCGTGAGTTCTTAACTCAAGGTGGTGTGTTCACTGATGACCTAATCGATGCTTACATTGCTCTTAAGAGCCAAGAAGTTGAAAAGCTTAACATGACAACTCACCCAGTTGAGTTCGAAATGTACTACAGCGTTTAATTTAACGCTGTATCAGAATTATCTGAAAGATAATAAATGTGTGTTCTCAAGCCCGCTTTGCGGGCTTTTTTAATGGTAATTGAGCGGGTTCTACTCTACAGTTTTATTTAAATAAAAAATGCAGGGTTGCAGGGTGAAAAGCACAACTTTATTAGTATTATTGCTGATTTTTATAAGCTTTTTTGGCTATAGTGCAGCGCAAAAAGTATATTCTTGGAAAGATAAGAACGGCGTTTTAGTATTTTCTGATACACCGCGACCTGGTGCTATCGAAGTAAAAATAAATACCCAAAATTTGACTATGCCAGCTACCGATACCAGTATACTTGATAGGGGCGCGCCAAACACCACACCTATTAAATTTAAAGTCAGTATTTCATCTCCTAAAAACGAAGCCACTGTTCGCGAAAATACCGGCTCAGTATACGTTACTGCGCGAATTAGCCCACGCTTTGAAACAGGGTTTAAAGTACAGCTTTTACTTGACGGTACGCCCCATAGTGAACCTAGTAATAGTACGACCTTTGCACTAAGAGAGGTCAACCGCGGTGAACACACATTACAAGCAAAACTTTATGATGCTAATAATAAACTCGTTTCGGTTAGCCCAATCAGCACCTTTTTCATGCATAGAGCTTCTGTAATTAGTGGAAACTAATATTTCAACTTAACGTCTCGCAACGCAAAAAGAATATGCTAAGCTGCAATAAATCGAAACGCACTAAAATGGTGCAACCATGCTCAGTGATACACACTTTAATTCTGAATTGCTCGACAGTATTTGGAAAAATTTAAGTACTGCCGTTATTCTACTCGACCATGATTTTAAACTGGTTTATGCCAATGATAGCGCCAGTGAGCTTTTAGGTTTAGGCCCGAAGCGAATCATCAATCAACCTTTCGACAACTTATTTAACTACCACTCAATAGACTTAAAGCGCATAGCTCAGTATTCATTATTCGATGGTGTCGATTGCCATCAGCATAGAGCTGACGTAGTGTTCGTTGATTCTCGTCATGCAAAATTGACCATTAGTACACGACGTATAAGTCACAACGATAGTCACTATATATTGTTCGAATGCCGTCAAATGGATGATGAAATCCGTCACGATCAGGCCTCTAATCAAATGCATCAATATCAAGCTGCACGAAACTTAATTCGTGGTTTAGCACACGAAATTAAAAATCCTTTAGGTGGAATTCGCGGAGCGGCGCAATTATTGCAGTATGAGGTTGATCAGCAAGAACGAGATCAATGTGCTGAATTAATCATTGAACAAGCCGACCGTTTACGCGAGCTTGTAGACCGTTTACTTGGTCCGAATCAATTGCCACATAAATCTTATGGCAATATTCACCAAGCTTTAGAGTCAGTGATTAAACTGAGCATGTTAGACAACAATGCCAATATCACTTTAGTGAAAGACTATGATCCAAGTATACCAAGCGTATACATCGATCAAAGTAAAATTCAACAAGTGGTACTGAACATTATTCGTAATGCACAACAGGCACTCGTTGATGGTGGTGAGATAAGAATAAAAACCCGCATCAATCATCAACACAGACGCCCTGGTAAAGCACCGAAAAAGACCTTGCTGATACAAATTTCAGATAACGGCCCAGGTATAGACAAGAGTTTACGTGAAACCTTGTTCTACCCAATGATCACCAACAAAGAAAATGGATCAGGGCTTGGTTTATCGATAGCGCAAACCTTGGTTGACCAACATGACGGCCACATTGATTGTGACAGTTGGCCAGGCCATACAGAGTTTAATATCTATTTGCCTTTTACGGATTAATGGTTTTTTGGAGTAGTCATGAAAACAGTCTGGTTAGTTGATGATGATGCCTCAATTCGCTTTGTACTAGAAAAAGCGTTGGCACGTGCAGGATTTGAAACTGAAAGCTATGCAAACGCACAAGATGTGCTTAATGCATTAAAGTTTAGCCAGCCCACGGTATTGGTATCTGATGTGCGTATGCCAGGTATGGATGGTATGGCGTTACTTGAAACCATTGCTGAACAAAACCCGGGCTTACCGGTGATCATCATGACTGCTCACTCTGACTTAGATTCGGCGGTTAATGCATTCCAAAAAGGCGCATTTGAGTACCTTGCCAAACCGTTTGACTTAGATGAAGCTGTAGCGCTGGTAGAAAGTGCATGCCGAGCTAATTCCACGAAAAAAACTAAGCGAAAACAAGCACCACAAACTAATGCACATATAATAGGTGAAGCACCCGCTATGCAGGAGGTGTTTCGCGCGATTGGTAAATTATCAGCATCAAGTATGAGTGTGTTGATTAACGGTGAGTCAGGGACAGGTAAAGAGCTTGTCGCCAGTGCCCTTCATAATCACAGCCCACGCAAAGAAAACCAATTCATCGCCCTGAATATGGCTGCAATTCCTAAAGAGTTAGTAGAGTCAGAGCTATTTGGTCACGAAAAAGGCGCATTTACAGGGGCAGACAGCATCCGTAAAGGCCGCTTCGAGCAAGCAAATGGCGGCACCTTATTTTTAGATGAAATTGGTGACATGCCACTCGACGTACAAACACGTTTATTGCGCGTTTTAGCTGATGGCGAGTTTTATCGTGTTGGTGGTCATCAAAGCATTAAAGTTGATGTACGTATTATTGCTGCTACGCACCAGAATCTAGAAGATTTAGTAAAACAAGGCAAATTTCGTGACGATTTATTTCATCGTTTGAATGTTGTGCGCTTACGCTTACCTGCCCTACGCGAACGTACTGAAGATATTGAACGACTAGCACAACACTTTTTACATAAAAGTGCCAAAGAGCTACAAGTTGAAAGCAAAATATTAAGCCCAAAAGCCACAGAGCAGCTACGCTTGTTTAATTGGCCTGGTAACGTGCGACAACTAGAGAATACTTGCCGCTGGTTAACCGTAATGGCACCGGGTGAGCTTATCAGTGAACAAGATTTACCACCGGAGATTGTTGCTGTCGAGCCTACTGAGCAAGAAGGTGATTGGCTGGATGCATTTCAACAATGGCTTAACCTTGAACTTAAGCAAGGCAAAACAAATATTTGGCCAGCTATTCAAGCTCAACTTGAAACTCGCTTGATTAAAACAGCTCTTGCCAACTGTGCTGGCCACAAGCAAGAAGCCGCAGTAAAGATTGGCTGGGGTCGCAATACATTGACCCGCAAGCTAAAAGAGCGCAATATTAGCTAATTTTAAGCTATACCGATGTGAGTCAATGAATTTAATCGAGCACATTCCACTCATTAAACAAATGGAAATTATTAACAGATTGCCGTTTTTTAGGGAGTTTACTCTCAGTGAGCGACAAGTGTTATTAGAGTCCTTCAGTCATTTATATTTGGTCAAACAGGGCCGCGCAGTTTTCAAACAATATGATACTGATAAACGACTTTATATTGTGCTAAGTGGCTCACTCATGGTGTTCAAACAAAGTCACTTACTTGAACTTGGCACAATCGAGCCCGGTGAGTTTATCGGTGAAGGCGCATTTATTAATAACCGAGAGCACAGCACCAGTGCACGCGCTAGAGTCGATACCATTTTGTTAGCTATCACCCCTGAAGCACTCATCCGCTTACCCAATGTGATCCGCGAGAAAATTAAAGATCGCATAATCGAAGGCATGAGTGAGCGTATTACTAAACTCAGTAATTACCTCGAATCAGGTAGTTAGTCCATATACACCACTTGCAATGAGCAATTCAACCAACTGGGCTTATTAACGCGAGCCGTATAACGATAAGTATCAGATGGTTTTAGACCAAAAGGGGTACTCACTTTTGGCGTTAAATGACTGTATGTTTGCGAGTAATTTTTATAATAAATGACTAAGTAGCCATATAAATAATCCCAATCTAGTGAGACTTTTCTACCGCTTGCAAGGGTAAAGTGTGCCTGCTTGTCATTAAATGTAACAGCAAGATCATTGTACTTGTCTTCAACACATCCAGTGGTGAGTACACGAGTCGGCATAGTAAAACTAGTTGCAGTATTTTTAGCTCTTAAGTAAAAGCCAATATTTCCATGATTGTAAAAGTGATTGGCATCTGTGGTGTACTTAATTTCAGCTTGATAACCCAGCCCCTGCATAATTTCTGCAAGTTGCTCGGTTTCATGAGTCAGAATTTTATCGCTCGATAACATTAAGGTCGCATCAGCAAAGTCTCTTGGAATAGGTAGCTTTGTGTATTCATAAGGTAAGCTTTGCTTATTTAAAGCTTGCTCTAATGTGTGCAGCTGTTGTTCATCAAGTTTTTCAATGTATACGTACACTGTTGGTTGCTGACAACCTGCCAAAATTAAAAATAGGGCTGCTGAAATTATCCTTTTCATTTTCTTTCTCACTTTGGATTACAACTGTAGTCTAAAGTGAGAAAAACAATAAATCAATTAATTAAGATGTTTTTTCAGCCAACTATTAACACTTTGACGGGTATATAGAATATCTTTAAATAAACGGTGGGTTTGATGCTGGAGCAGTTTTTCTTTATTTGTTTCCCCTGAACTCAGCTGGCTATGATTATCATTAAATCGCGAAATTAACGCAAAACCTTGTTCTGATTTTTCAGGCTGAGACTTAATTGTTTGTGTTAACAAAGCTCGCACATCATCTGCTGCAAGCAATGACGAATCTTGCAAACCCATTAACTCTTTTCTTAGCGCTGATCTTACGCCCATTACAACTTCTCCTGAACGAATAAAAAATGAAACGGACATGCATTTAGCAATTTGTACACCAATTCCAAACGCGCGCAGTGTACTCAGTAAATACTGCAGTTTTTTTACTTTTTGTAAAAATTTAAGATTATTTATTGCTGTAAATTTTAACCGCTTGAAGAGCTTAAAAATTTAATCTTGGTTCAATTGAGTGCTAGGCTTTATAATGGCTGCGATTGAATTAAGAGAGACCAACATGAACGAAGATTTCATCGAAATTGAACTAGAAGAAGAGCCAATAGAACTATGCAACTTGCTAAAAGTGCTCGACCTAGTCGAAACAGGTGGCCAAGCAAAAGCCTTAATTGGTGAAGGTTATGTTGGGGTTAACTATGAAATTTGTACAATAAAGCGGAAAAAATTATACAGTGGTGACGTGCTGGCTTTTGATGGTGAGTTGTTCCAACTTACATTAAGTGAAGATGCTACACCGAACCCTCGCCCACCGGAATCTGTTCAAAATGCACAACCACAAAACAGTGAAGAAGCGCCAAAAAAATCAAAGCGTAAACGTACTAGAAAGCCAAAAGTGGACGAAAAAACCGGCCGCCGCCCTATCTCTTTTGGTTAACTAAATCTTGCTTAGTTAGCATAAATCACCTTTAATTGGATGCGATAATAACAACAATAAAAGGTGATTTATGGCTCCTCCGTCTTGGCTCAAGCCACTTGCTTGGGCAGCATTTGTTTGGAATCTTTTAGGCGTCATTGCATTTGTAATGCAGCTGTTTATAACACCCGAAATGATTAGCCAACTCCCTGAAGCACAACAAGCCGCATACCGCGACATCCCGCTCTGGTCAACGGCTGCCTTTGCAATAGCCGTGTTTGCAGCAAGCTTTGCGAGCATCTTATTACTGGCAAAAAAAGCCCTGGCACGCGAGCTATTTTTAATCTCGTTTATCGCCGTATTAGTCCAGCAATATTATAATTTTGTGGTGATAGATAGCCTTGCCATGTTTGGTACTAGCGCATTAGCAATGCCATTCTGCGTGATCGTTATTGGTTTACTATTACTGTTTATTAGCCATAAAGGTAAACAACAAAACTGGCTCAACTAAAAGCACTTATTTCTGAGGGTAGTTTAAAATAACTACCCATTTATCTGTCCCTATCCCTTGAAATAAATCACATCGGCATCAACT
Organism: Pseudoalteromonas sp. NFXS39; assembly: GCF_040148775.1. Taxonomy (NCBI): domain Bacteria; kingdom Pseudomonadati; phylum Pseudomonadota; class Gammaproteobacteria; order Alteromonadales; family Pseudoalteromonadaceae; genus Pseudoalteromonas; species Pseudoalteromonas sp. NFXS39. The sequence continues at coordinate 87,644 of NZ_JAGDEC010000011.1, forward strand.
ATATTAGATAGCATATTTTTTCATCAGCTAGATGAATTTCTCAGCTGGTATTAAGTTTGCAATAACGCTGTGTCAATTTCGAAAAGGAAACAACAAGGCAAGCCAAACTGCTTGCTCAAACCACAGGGGCAAATAATGAATAACAGTTTTGATACCCAAAAGCAGCTTACGATTAATGGTGAGCAATATCATATTCACTCTTTACAAGGGTTAGGCGACAAAGCAAAACGTCTGCCATTCTCATTAAAAATCTTACTTGAAAACCTATTGCGCAATGAAGACGGCGTAAATATTAAAAAGCAAGACATCGATGCCTTATTAAACTGGGACCCACAAGCCAAACCGTCAGCAGAAGTGGCGTTTACGCCTGCTCGTGTTGTAATGCAAGACTTTACGGGTGTTCCAGCCATTGTTGATTTAGCTGCGATGCGTGATGCCATGGAAAAACTTGGTGGCGACCCTGCGAAAATTAACCCGCTATCGCCTGCTGAGCTGGTAATAGACCACTCAGTGCAAGTTGATGGCTATGGTGAAGATGGCTCATTCGACTTAAATGCAAAACTTGAATATGAGCGTAACAAAGAGCGTTACGAATTTTTACGCTGGGGACAAACCGCCTTCGATAATTTGAAAGTCGTGCCACCAGCTACCGGCATCGTACACCAAGTTAATTTAGAATATTTAGCCCGTGTGGTGTTTAACGATAGTAAAAATGGTAAATCACTCGCCTACCCAGATACCCTAGTCGGAACCGATTCGCACACCACCATGATCAATGGTCTTGGGGTACTTGGTTGGGGAGTGGGTGGTATTGAGGCTGAAGCCGCAATGCTTGGTCAACCAATCAGCTTACTCATTCCACAGGTCGTCGGCTTTAAGCTCAATGGTCGCCTGCCTGAAGGTACGACCGCAACAGATCTTGTGCTAACCGTGACAGAAATGCTGCGCAAGCATGGCGTCGTGGGTAAATTTGTTGAGTTTTATGGTGATGGTCTTGCTGATTTACCACTTGCAGACCGTGCAACTATCGCAAACATGGCGCCGGAGTATGGAGCAACCTGCGGTATTTTCCCAATCGATGATGAAACCATTAACTACCTGCGTTTAACAAACCGCGATGACAAACAACTTAAACTCATCGAAGACTATGCGAAGCATCAAGGCTTGTGGCGTAATCCTGGCGATGAAGCTCATTATACCGACACACTTGAGCTATCGCTTGATGATGTAGTGCCGAGCCTTGCCGGCCCGAAACGCCCACAAGATAGAATCGCCCTAGACAAAGCTGGTGATATCATTGGTGAGCACTTAAAAGGCTTCCAAGATGAGCGCATGCAACACCGTGATAAAAGTGATGTTCAAGAGGCTCGCATTGAAGATGAAGGCCCAGCAACCAATCCTGATGAGCCAGTGAACGAAGCGCAATATATGGGTGCAGCTAAAGTTAACTTTAAAGGCGAAGAGTTTGAGCTTAAAGATGGTGCTTGTGTGATTGCAGCAATTACAAGCTGTACAAACACCTCAAACCCAAGTGTTATTTTAGCTGCAGGTTTAGTTGCTAAAAAAGCCAAGCAATTAGGCTTAAAGGTTAAGCCATGGGTAAAAACCTCACTTGCTCCAGGCTCACAAGTCGTGACTGATTACTTGAAAAAAGCCGACTTAATGGATGATTTAGATGCTTTAGGCTTTAATCTTGTTGGTTATGGTTGTACAACCTGTATCGGTAACTCTGGACCTTTAGCTGATGAAATCACTGATGCAATTCAAAAACATAAACTAGTAGTCAGCTCTATTTTATCGGGTAATCGTAACTTTGAAGGCCGTATTCACCAAGATGTGAAAATGAACTTCTTAGCGTCACCACCACTTGTGGTTGCATACGCTATAGCTGGTCGTACAGATATAGACGTTTATAACGAGCCCCTTGCACAAGATCCTAATGGTAATGACATTTACCTAAAAAATATCTGGCCAAGTGTCAGTGAAGTTAGCGAGCTAGTCCGTGAAACAGTAACCAAAGAAATGTTTGCATCAAGCTATAGCAATGTGTATCAAGGCGATGATCGTTGGCAAAAAATTCAAATTCCTGATGGCAAACTTTATGATTGGGATGATGCGTCAACCTATATTAAAAGAGCGCCATTCTTTGATGGCATGGAGATTGAGCCTCCAGGGATCCCAAGCATAAGTGGTGCACGCTGTTTAGCTAAACTAGGTGACTCAGTAACCACTGACCATATTTCACCAGCGGGTGCGATTAAAGCAGATGCCCCAGCAGGTCTTTACTTGCAAGAGCATGGCGTACAAAAAGCACAATTTAACTCATATGGTTCGCGCCGTGGTAATCACGAAGTAATGATGCGCGGCACCTTTGCCAATGTGCGTTTACGTAATCTATTAGCACCGGGTACTGAAGGCGGTGTTACCCGTATACAACCAAACGATGAGCTCGCTAGTATTTATGATGCAGCCATGCAATATCAACAAGATGGCACGCCACTCATTATTTTAGCAGGCGCGGAATATGGCACAGGTTCATCACGAGATTGGGCAGCTAAAGGTTCACTATTACTTGGTGTTAAAGCCGTTATTGCACAAAGTTATGAGCGTATTCACCGTTCTAACCTCATTGGTATGGGTGTATTACCACTGCAATTTAAAGAAGGTGAAAGCTATGAATCACTGGGCCTAACAGGTCAAGAGTCATTCGATTTTGAAGGTTTATACGACAAAACCAATGAAGTAAGCGTAATTGCCACTAACAGTGAAGGCAAACAAATTAGCTTTAGTGTTGATGTGCGTATAGACACCCCTAAAGAATGGGATTACTACAAGCACGGCGGTATTTTACAGTATGTACTGCGTAATATGCTGGCTGAGCAGTAATTGATTTAAGTTAACTAAGGGGCTGAATTTTCAGCCCCTTTTTTTGTTTAAAACACCAATTAATTGCAGTTTAGACCAACACAATTATTTACAAAAAATGAAAAGCACATAAAAATCAGCATGTTAAAATTGGACCATAGTTTGCAAATACTAACCAGATAAAAATCACAATAATTTTGGAATCCATATGACTATTGCCTCATTCAAACGCGCAATTTGCGCGACTGCCATCTCATCAAGTTTATTATTAACTGGCTGTGTTATTCATGTCTCTCCGGGTCAAATCGCAGAACAAAAACAACAAGACTTAAACGTTTCGGCTGCAGATATAAGCGAATTAAAAATTGATGCCGAAGCAGGTTCTCTGATCATCAAAGGCGACCATAACGCCACAGCTATCACTGTGAATGCCAATATCTATGCGGCTAAAGGCGATGAAACCTATACACTAACCCTCGAAAAGCACGGCGACACCGCAGAGCTTATCAGCAAGCTCAATAATGGTAGCTTGTCGTTTTACAGTGGTTCATCACCTCATATTGATTTAATTGTCTCTGTACCTAGCAACCTTAAACTGGATATCGATGATGACTCAGGTGACATCGTTATACGTGCAATGCAAAACGATATCAGCATTGATGATGACTCAGGATCAATTTTGATCGAAGGTGGTCACAATATTAATATTGATGATGACTCTGGCGATATTCGCATTAGCAATGTAAGTGGAAATATCAACATTGAAGATGACTCTGGTTCAATTATGATAGACCAAGGCCAAGGACGTATTGATATTGAAGATGACTCAGGAGATATCCGCATCGAGAACAGCCAAGGTCCAGCACGTATTATTGATGAATCAGGTAGTATCAGCGTTAAAACACTGGCGGGTGCACTTACTATCGAAGACGGCTCTGGTGATATAGATGTAAGACAAATCAAAGGACTTGTTATTATTACCGATGGCTCTGGCAGTATTTATGTTGATGACACACTAGGCCTGACAATTATCGAAGCAGGTTCAGGTGATTTAAGTATCGATAACATCAACGGTCCTGTAAAACTGGATAGATAATCAACAATTGCTTGATTTAGAACAATCTATTAAATAACCACAGCACCTACACTTTAATTAAGGCTAAAGTGAGGTGCTTGTATGACTGAACGAACCATCATTCGAATCTTAAAAACCTTCATCATTTTAGGTTTATGCTTAATCGTTTTGGGGCATTCTTTATTAGCCGGCAATTACTTAGGTGATAGCATGGGTGTGCATGGCATAATGATCAGCGCAGCGTGTATTGCTGTTGGTGTGCTATTCTCACTGCCAACAAAAATTTATCTCACTATTTTACTGATGAAAATGGAAAGTGACCTCACCGCACAGAACAAGCAAAGTTAATTGCCACCTTGCTCTTTTAGCTGCTTTTCAAGCTGCTTAGTACGCTGCTCCATGAGCTGTTTTACCTGCTCGGCTTCTTGCATCATCTTTTGTACATTTTTAGGGTCGTATACTCCAAGTGCTGAAGATTTTTCGTCAGCTTTAACTACTGCTGGTTGCTTTTCATCAGCTTGAAATGTCTCTGCCGGTAACACCGTTATGTCGTTCGGATCTAAACTTACCGCGGTACTAGCGTAATTTGGGTGAGGTGTATCAGCATAGTGCCACTGACCCTGTTCATCTTGCCATTTATAAACTAAAACAGGTGCATTTACATCTTTGTTAAAGTTCAATTTCTCAGTTAGTTTTTTAGCTTGAATGCTTAAGGTATCGGCACCCTGCGAAGCAAAATCACTCACATCATCGCTGACTTTTTCTGAGTAACGCTCAAACATACTAAGCTCTAGGTAAGGCCTACCGTCTGGCTTTTTAATGTAAAATAGCAGCGCCACACTGGTCAGTAACATCATAACGGCAAGATAACAAAAACGCTTAATCATTCCATTTACCTATTATTGGTAGTTACTCTCAATCTTAGTAAATTCACCAGTTGATTTAAGATTTTTAATAAACTTACTGAATTGCTCACTCATTCGTTTTCCTTTTTCATTATAAGCAAACTGTAGTTGCATCGGCGCTTTGCCAACACTGTAATCACTCACAGTGAATTTGTTAAAAACTTTATTCTTCGATTTATACCACTGTAGTGTATTTTCTGCGATGACGGCAACGCGTTGGTTTTGTTCCATATCAACCAAAGCGTTAAGCATTTCAATCTCAGAATAAAAGTCCTCGCGATGTAGCTCTCCTGAAGCAAACATAGATTCAAACTGCGGGTAGGTATAACCAAACCGAGCCATTAAAACATAGCCATTGAGCTTATCAAGTTTAGGAATATGGCAACCAGTTGGCATTACAAGAATATCCTCAACAACGGAAATACTATCACTCCAATAATATTGGTTGTTTCCTCGATACCATTGTTCAGACTCTAAACGAGCGTCGACTTTGCCTTCATCAAGTAAGTGCTGCGAGCGCACCTCTGGTACAAGGATATATTGAATATTATGATTGTATTTTTCAGCAAAACGAATTAATAGCTCATCAACAAGTCCCTTCTGGCCACTATCGGCGAAGTGATAAGGGGGATAATCTGTGTCATACAGCGCAACTTTGAGCATTTCAGCCCGAGTCAATGGCGCAATAATTAACAGTAATAAAGCAACAACACGAGTCATAGATTTCTCTCACAAAATTACGCCTGAGAATTGTATATAAATAATACAAAAAAAGCGCAACCTAGGTCGCGCTTTACGAAAATTCTGATAGGAATTTAGGATTAGATACCATCACCATCAATATGTAAGCCACATTCACGGTTTAAACCGAAGAAACGAGTCTCTTCTTCTGTCATTCCAGGCTCAAGTTTACGGGTCGTGTGTACATCCCCCATCGACACATAGCCTTGCTCCCAAAGTGGGTGATACGGCAAATCGTGCTTAGTTAGGTACTGATAAATATCTCGGTTGTTCCACTCAATAAGTGGATACACTTTCACTGTACCTCGGCTAATTTCAACAATCTGCTTATCAGCACGACTTGATGATTGGTCACGGCGTAAACCGCTAAACCACGTACCGGCTTCCAGTTCGTTTAATGCGCGGCTCATTGGCTCAACTTTATTAAGTTGATTGTACTGTTTGATGCCAGCTTCACCTTGCTCCCAAAGTTTACCAAACTTCGCTTCTTGCCACGCAGGACTAAGCTCAGCTTTATAAACTTTAAGATTAAGCGCAAGTCGCTCTGTCATTTGCTCGATGAACTGGTAGGTTTCAGGAAACAAATAACCAGTGTCAGTCAGTACCACTGGAATATCTGGCTGCTGTGATGTCACTAAGTGCAACATCACAGCCGCTTGAATACCAAAACTAGACGACAAAAAGTGCGTGCTTGGTAAGTTTTCAAGTGCCCACGCAACACGCTCCTCAGCGCTTTTATCAGCCAGAAGACCATTAATATCAGCCAGCATGGCTGTTTGGTCTTCTTTGCTCATCGTTAAGATGTCTTTAAATTCACTCATGGTTAATTCCAAACCTTAAAGCGGTGTCGCTTATAAAATTATGCGTGAAAATCGGTTACTGAAACTTTGACTTCAGCAACAATGCCTTTGCGAATTACAAAATCACCAAAACACTCACCGTCATTACGCTCACTTGCCCATTGGCCGATTAGCTTATCGAATGCGTCTAGGTATACCTCTTCGCCAACATTTTCTAAATACAATTTAGGAATACGCGTACCTTCACGGTTACCACCTAAGTACACGTTGTATTTACCCGGACCTTTACCAACAAGACCCGCTTCAGCCAACATTGCTCGGCCACAGCCATTCGGGCAGCCAACAACACGCATAATGATATTGTCATCACTAATGCCGTGCTTAGCTAATAGCGCTTCAGTCTTCTCAATTAAGCTTGGTAAATAACGCTCAGCTTCTGCCATCGCTAATGGACAAGTTGGTAATGCCACACACGCCATTGAATTTTTACGCTGCTCTGTATGACTGTCATCAATTAAGCCATGGTTGCGCGCAATCTCTTCGATCACGGCTTTTTGATCCGCAGGAACACCTGCGATGATCAAGTTTTGGTTTGCCGTCATACGGAAATCACCTTGGTGAATTTCTGCAATTTTACGGCAGCCTGTTTTAAGAGGTTGATTTGGGTAATCTAAAATACGTCCACTTTGGATAAACAGCGTTAAGTGGTGCTTACCATCAATACCTTCAACCCAACCGATACGGTCACCACGGTGAGTAAACTCATACGGGCGGCTCTGCTCGAACTGAACACCGGCACGTTTTTCAACTTCTGCTTTAAATACATCAGAACCTACACGGTCTAGTGTGTACTTAGTTTTCGCATTTTTACGATTTGAGCGGTTACCCCAATCACGCTGTACAGACACAACGTGCTCAGCAATTTTTAGGGTGTGCTCAAGTGGAATAAAGCCAAAGTCATCCGCTTTACGAGGATACGTTGCTGTATCACCGTGAGTCATCGCAAGACCACCACCGACTAACACGTTAAAACCAACTAACTTGCCGTTTTCTGCAATCGCCACGAAGTTTAAGTCGTTAGCATGAACATCCACTTCATTGTTCGGTGGAATTGTTACTGTGGTTTTAAACTTACGCGGTAAGTAAGTTGAACCTAAAATTGGCTCTTCAGTGGTTTCACTCTTTTCACCATCTAACCAAATTTCAGCGTACGCTTTGGTTTTTGGTAATAGGTGTTCAGAGATCTTAGCAGCCCATTCGTAAGCTTCTTGGTGAAGCTCAGATTCAACTGGGTTCGTCGTACATAATACGTTTCGGTTTACATCGCCAGCAGTTGCAATTGAGTCAATGCCCACGCTATTAAGCATTTGGTGCATGCCTTTAATGTTTGGCTTAAGCACACCATGGAACTGGAACGTTTGACGCGTCGTTAAACGAATACTGCCATAGCTGGTTTTCTCTTCAGCAAACTTATCAATCGCTAACCATTGCTCTGGTTTGATGATGCCGCCTGGCATACGAGCACGTAACATAACGTTATGTAACGGCTCTAATTTTTGTTTAGCTCGCTCAGGACGAATATCACGGTCATCTTGCTGGTACATGCCGTGGAAACGGATCAGTTGGAAGTTATCAGCAGTGAAACCACCGGTGATCTCGTCTTTTAAATCTTGTTCAATTGTGCCACGTAAAAAGTTACTTTCTCTTTTCAAACGCTCGTTATCAGAAAGCTTTACGTTTTTGTCTTGTTCGCTCATGGTATTTCCTAAATTTGTTACAGTGACGGCTGTTAGCTTTTAAACGTGATTAGTACACGTCTTTCTGATAGCGATTTGCGCTACGTAAATCTTTTAAATATTGCTCTGCTTGTTCGTCATCTTTACCGCTATTTTCTTTAATGATATCAACAAGCGCCTGATGAACATCTTTCGCCATACGGTTTGCATCACCACAGATATAGAAATGAGCACCCGCTTCTAGCCAAGCAAATATTTCTTGGCTGTTTTTGCGAAGTTTATCTTGAACATATACCTTCTCGGCTTGATCGCGACTAAACGCCACATCCACTTTAGTGAGCAAGCCTGATTTCAAGTAACCTTGAATTTCAACTTGGTATAAGAAGTCTTGAGTAAAATGTGGGTTACCAAAGAATAACCAGTTTTTACCGCTTGCTTCGCGGGCATCACGCTCTTGTAAAAACGCACGGAATGGTGCAATACCAGTTCCCGGGCCTACCATGATAATTGGCGTTTCATCATTAGCCGGTAGACGGAAATTATCGTTATGCTCGCTAAATACTTTTACTTTACAGCCTTCTTCAGCACGACGTGCTAAATAGCCAGAACAACCACCTAAGTGTTCGCTACCGAATGCATCAAACTCAACCAGCCCCACAGTTAAGTGAACTTCTTCTTCAACTTCGGCTTGGCTAGATGCAATCGAATATAAACGTGCTTGTAGTTTACGTAAGCAATCTACTAAAGTTTGCGCTTCAAGCTGAGCTGGGTTTTGACGAATAATATCGAAGATTTGGCGAGGTTCGATGTACTCACGCATTGCTGCTTTATCTTCAACTAACTTTAATAATTCAGGGTTGCCAGTTGCTGTTGCGTATTTTTCAACAAAACCTGGGTATGACTGGGTTAATTCTAATTTTTCGATTAATGCATCACGAATACTCAGCTCTTCGTCGCCTAATTTAATCGTGCTAGATGCATCGATTTGTGTAAGCGAAAGTACTTCATCTACAAGTGCTTCGTCATTTAAGAAGTAAACACCTAGCGAATCACCCGGTGTATAGGTGATGTCTGAACCTTCTAAAGAAATTTCAACATGACGAACATCTTTGCTTGAGTCACGACCCGTAATTTTTTGTACAACACTTAGTTCTGCAGCAAATGGATTTTGCTTAGTGTACTGACTTGCTGCTGGTGCAGCTGCCCCAAATGGCATAGCTACAACTTGACCACCACTCGTTTGCTGCGCTTTAAGATCTGGCTCGAACGCATCGAGAGCACCATCAATCCACTTCGCAGCTTCATCATCGTAATCAACGTCTAAGTCAGCACGCTGGAAAATAGTTTCTGCGCCAAGCTTGTTAAAACGCTCTTCGAAATCTTTTGCTGTTTGGCAGAAGAACTCGTAGCTTGAATCACCTAAGCCAATCACAGCCACTTTAACACCATCTAGTTTTGGTGCTTTTTTAGTAGTTAAGAATTCATGTAGGCTTTCAGCATCTTCTGGTGGCTCGCCCTCACCATAGGTTGAAACAACAACAGTAATGAACTTTTCTTTTTTCAGGGCAGTTGGTTTGTAATCAGCCATGTTTACTAGCTTAACAGTTAGACCGCGCGACTCTGCTTGCTCTTTTAACTTAGTCGCAACGCCTTTTGCGTTACCCGTTTGAGAGCCGTATAAAATAGTTAACGGTGCAGCATCACTAGCAGCTGGAGCGGCAGCAACACCACCCGTTATTGCACCTGCGTTGGAATTAGCAGCTAAGTAACCACTTACCCACGCTTGCTGAATTGGATTAAGTTCAGCCACTAAGCCTTGCAGCTTTTGTACTTGCTCTTGCGATAGCGGGCTCGCCGCTGCATTTAGTTGACTTAACAACATGAATTTATTCCTCGTAACCCTGAAAAGTTAACTGCGAAATGAACTTGCTACTGTCATTTCGCGAACAATTTTTTCGACTTTAAAGACCAAATAGAAATGCTTTAAAGGTTTATCTGAGCGTGAAGAATAACGAGGTCTGATGCGATTAAAAAAGAATAGAATCTGCTTTTATATTCCATTTAGTTATTAATTTAGCATTTATCCAAAAAAAACATGTTAAAAGCAAAAACTCCTAAATAAGAAACTTTTATTAATTAACATTATTGCAACATAAGCCAGTTAGCCTATACTCGCTGTGTTCATTTTGAGAACAGCAAAAACTATTAAAATATAAAAAGGAAACTACAATGTCACACGGGACATGTAATAAATATATGCTAGCCAGTGGCTTACTGTGTCTAGCGAGTTCAGCATTTGCAAATGTTAATAATGCCGACTTCGAAACTTGGTCAGCAAATAGCCCTGCAAACTGGAGCATCATAGATAGCGGTATTAGTCTTAGCGCTAATAGTAATGTGGTTTACTCAGGTAATTACTCAGCGCAAGTCGTGGTAAATACTGGCACGCAAAGTAATACCGATTTACAACAATTAGTTGATGTTGTGGCGGGCGAAAGTTATGAGTTTTCTGCTTGGGTTTACCATACAGAAGGCGGCGTAAAAGCACGCTTAGTGGTTGATGGCTATCAAGGCTATTCTAATTCAGCATTAACTAATCAGTGGCAACAAGTCAGTTACCAGTATACAGCCTCTGCAACAACGTCTATTAATGTTGGCTTACGCTTTTACGACGTCGCAGGTTTTGATGGCAGCGAAGTAGTTTATGTAGATAACTTGGCACCAAGCACAGGCTCAACCCCACCTCCTATGGGCAGCTGCGCAGATAACCAAGTATCTTTGACCCTCACTACCGATAACTATGGGGAAGAAACCAGCTGGCAAATCACTAATAGCCAAGGTAGTGCAGTGGCAGCAGGCGGCAGCTATGCAGCAAATACTCAGTACAGTGAGCAAGCATGTTTAACTGATGGTGACTATACCTTTACTATTTTTGATAGTTATGGTGATGGCATATGTTGCTCTTACGGTAACGGTAGCTATAGCCTTTCGTCAGGTCAAACAGTACTTGCTAGTGGTGCAAGCTTCCAAAGCTCAGAAGCTACGCCGTTTAGTTTAGGTGATAGCTCAGGCGGCGGTGACGGTGGTGGTACGACACCAACTGAGCCAACTGGATACTATGTTACAACGCAAGGCCTTAGTGGTTATGCACTGAAAACAGAGTTATACAACATCATTAAAGGTCACAACTCGCAGGGCTATTCAGCAATTTGGAGTTTTTACGATGTTGCTTCACGCGATAAGTATTTTGAAAATGACAACTCAATTTTAGACCGTTATTCAGAAAACCCGGCAGGCCAAGACAGCTACAACTATGTTGCTGTGAGCGATCAATGTGGTACATACAACAGCGAAGCAGATTGCTATAACCGTGAGCATTCTTTCCCGAAAAGTTGGTTTGGTGGAACAGTTGAACCAATGAATTCAGACGTACATCACATTTTTGCCACTGATGGTTATGTCAACTCAAAACGTAGTAACTACCCATTTGGTGAAGTAGCTAGTGCAAGCTATACCTCTAGTAACGGCAGCAAATTAGGCAGCGCTGCTAGCTCATTAAATTACTCAGGAACGGTTTTTGAACCTATTGATGAATTTAAAGGTGACTTTGCAAGAGCGTATTTCTATATGGCAACACGCTATGAAAACGTGATTGGCTCATGGCAAAACAACACAACCTACAGTAACGCTGTACTGAATGGTTCATCAAATCAGGTATTTGAGAGCTGGGTCGTTGCTATGTTATTAAAATGGCATAATGAGGATCCTGTTAGCCAATTAGAGCTTGACCGTAACCAAGCTGCTTATGAACATCAAGGTAACCGCAACCCATTTGTGGATCACCCAGAATTTGTAGAAATGATTTGGTAACTTCGTTAAGCCAAGGCGCTTAGTTTCGGCTAAGTGCCTTTTTAAACGACAAAACATGACCTAACCCTCGAATACGTTTAACTGCTCGACGAGACGAATGTCATGTAACAAATGGTTATGCCTTACCGACAAAGTGTTTTCTGGTGTTGGCTGTATTTTGTAACCGAGGTGCTGTAAAACCAGTGTAAATAGCGCTTTCTGCTGGTAACCCATAGGTTGCCCATTTAATTGAAACTCTTCGATTACATTCTGCGCATAACTAGAATTATTTTGTAATGACTGCCAAATGTGCTTTTGCACTTGATAAACCTGTATCACTGACGTGTGATAGCAATTGATCTGTAGGCTTAATAAATAGTTTTCTAGTGAGCTCATAGGGATATCCATAACAAAAAAAATCACTTTAAAAGCTCAAGTTAAGTTGAGGTAAAGTGTTTTGTTATTATTTTTTACCCCATTTATTCATAATTTGTTTAAATAGTTTTGCTTCTTTATCTTCACAGGGTCTTGGGGAGCCGCTTGGCACTCCAGATTTACCAAACACCGAATTAAGGTCAATGTCATAGCACTGACCATTAAGCATCTCGGTACGCTTGCTACCATCGCCACTTTGCCAAACAACGGTTGCTTTATCAGAGACGGTTAATTGCGCAGGCACTGTAACCCTGCCTACAGACGAATTATTATGTGCGGCTTCAACCTGTCCAAATGCAGAGGCACTAGTAGCGCTATTTTCAAAATTAAGCTGTGGAATTGGCGCATAAGGGTTGAGCTTTTTAAAGGGTATCGCAGCTGCTTTTGAGTTTTCAGTGCTCACTTGTCTCTGCTCACTAACCAAGCTTTCAAGTGCTTTAGCATCTTTTATCTGTTCAGAGCCATTCTTCGGTATACCTTCTTTTTGTGGCACAGGCTTAGCCTCATCTGGCATTATTTGTGGCTGTTCTGGTGAAGGTTTTTCTTGGGTTTTCTTCACACTCGGTAACGCAGTTAAATCAACACTCACATAAGCGTTGATTACTTTTGGTCGCTCGACAACTGAAGGCAGCTTCACAAATTTGCCATGTTGAATAAATAGCAGCAATAACAAAACATGCAGCGTAATTGAAATGATCCATGCTTTATAATTCCTTTTTAACACCCAAGCGCTCCGTTTTTGTTTATAAGAGTGACAAATGAACGAATAAGTTCATCGGAAATTAAGCGGTAAGCGGTAAGCGGTAAGCGGTAAGCGGTAAGCGGTAAGCGGTAAGCGGTAAGCGGTAAGCGGTAAGCGGTAAGCGGTAAGCGGTAAGCGGTAAGCGGTAAGCGGTAAGCGGTAAGCGGTAAAAAACTAACTAATAACAAACTTGAGTCAAGTGTTCTCTGTCTAAAACCCACCCATTCGATCTGCTTAAAGCTTAGGGCTTAGGGCTTAAAACTTTTTCAAGCATAAAAAACACGCTTTCGCGTGCCTGATTACTATAAATTTTAATTTCAGTTGCTTGCGGGAGCTGTGGCTAATGAGAGCGAACCGACGGCCTTCGGCGCATGGCGCCTAAATTTCAGGCATAAAAAAACACGCTTTCGCGTGCCTGATTACTATAAATTTTAATTTCAGTTGGTTGCGGGAGCCGGATTTGAACCGACGACCTTCGGGTTATGAGCCCGACGAGCTACCAGGCTGCTCCATCCCGCGCCTGAAATTGTAGATTTATTTAAAGTTGCTTTACATGACAACTTGGCTTCCAATTCAGAAAATTGGTTGCGGGAGCCGGATTTGAACCGACGACCTTCGGGTTATGAGCCCGACGAGCTACCAGGCTGCTCCATCCCGCGCCTGTAATTATTAAGTTTATTTTACTTCTCACTTAATTTAAGAAGTCAGCCAATTCAGAAAATTGGTTGCGGGAGCCGGATTTGAACCGACGACCTTCGGGTTATGAGCCCGACGAGCTACCAGGCTGCTCCATCCCGCGCCTGTAATCTCTAAGCAACGTTAACATGTTAACCATGCCTTGTTCCGAAGAGAGCGCTATAATATAGCAATTAAATTAGAAATCAAGCGTTATAATTGAAATAGAGCCTCAACCGAACAAAAAGCACACAAAACTACACTAAAATCCGCGCTGATGAGGACTAATCATTTTTTGCCATTCCCAATCAGGGTGCCCCATGACGATAAAGTCTGGATTCTCGGTACTTTCACGTTGATTATAAGTGAGTGGGTTAAATTCAGCATCCGTAATACATCCTCCGGCTTCTTCAACAATCACTTGCGAAGCGCCGGTATCCCACTCACCTGTTGGCCCTATTCGTAAAAAACAATCGGCTTTACCTTCTGCTATGATACAAGCTTTTAGTGAACATGAGCCTAATGCCACAGTCGCAAACTGAGTATTTAGATACTGGCTTACAGCTTCAATTTTTTGTCTGCGGCTTACAGCTAAGGTTAAATTATCGGGTGTTGCTACTGAAATTTGCTGATCTTGGCCATTTTCACGTTTAAATGCACCATTTTGGTAACTTGCAAAATAAGTTATTTGTTTCGCTGGCCAATGAATAACGCCAAGAACTGGACGATTATTTTCAACTAAAGCGATATTTACTGCAAAATCACCACTTTCGAGAATAAACTCACCCGTACCATCCATTGGATCAAGTAACCAATAACGATGCCAATCTTTTCTGTCTGCAAGTGCTGGAATGGGTGTTTCTTCTGACATAATTGGAATATCAGGTGCTATAGCCTTTAAGCCTGCCATTAATACATCGTTAGATGCTAAATCGGCCTTGGTGACCGGAGTATGATCTGACTTTTGCTCAGCACCAATATCATCCTGCTGATAAATTGCCATAATGGCATCGCCCGCTTGCTCAGCTAACCGAATGCACGGTTCTAAAAAATCATTCATTGCCCGCTCCCGACTCTAAGTACTTTGTTAATAATAGCAAAGCTGCGACACTTCGTGCTTCAGTAAAGTCTTCTTGTTGCAATAATGATTGCCAATCACTCATTGGCCATTTCACCACAACAAGCGGTTCTGGCTCATCACCAGGCAAGGTTTCAGGGTAAAGATCTTCGGCATACAAAATATGCATAGTGGCATTAAAGTAACTAGGTGCCATACTGACTTTTTTAAGTTCAGCGAAATGCTTAGCACCAAAGCCAACCTCTTCTTTGAGCTCGCGGTCGGCAGCTTGCTCAGGTGTTTCACCTGGGTCAATTAAACCTTTTGGAAAACCCAACTGATAATCATTGGTACCCGCACAATACTCTCGCACTAATAACAGTTCGTTATCGGCCGTTACAGGCACAATCATAACGGCACCTCTGCCACCGCCACGAATTCTTTCGTATTGCCTTTGCTCGTCATTTGAGAACTTCAATTCGAGAGATTCAACAGTAAATAGTCGGCTTTTAGCGACAACTTCATTAGACAAAATTTGCGGTGGTGTAGGATGCTTTTTCTGTGTCATTGGCATTAATTTGCTATCATGGCAGTTATGCTCATCATAAATCTTTTAAAGTGAATTGCCTATGTTAAATTGGTCAAAAATCGATACTGTGTTGTTAGATATGGATGGCACCCTACTCGATTTGCATTTTGATAATTACTTTTGGCTTACTGTTATTCCCGAGCAATATGCGCATAAACATAAAATCAGTTTAGACGAAGCAAAAGCTGACATTTTGCACCGTTATCAACAAGTTCACGGACAAATTAATTGGTACTGCTTAGATTATTGGCAACAGCAACTTGACTTACCAATTATGGCGTTAAAACGTGACATTCAACATTTAATCAGAATTCGTGAAGATGTTCCGCCATTTCTAACGGAACTAAGAAAAGCAGGCAAGCAATTGATCATGCTCACTAACGCACACCCAGATTGTGCCATGTTAAAGTTTGAACTAACTGCGATTGATAACTACTTAGATGGCGTGATCTCAACTCACCAATATGGCGTGAGTAAAGAGCATCAACCATTATGGCAACAAGTACACCAAGAATGGCAGTTTGATAAGGAACGGACTTTATTTGTGGATGACAGCCCGGCAGTACTCGATGCGGCAAAAGAGTTTGGTATTGGTCATATTCTTGCGGTTGCCAACCCAGATAGTCAGCAACCGCACAAGCAGTTCGATGGCTTTTTATCGACCATCGATTTTCGAGAGTTTATGCCCGTTATAAAATGAGCATAAACACGTTTATTTAGGGTAACGCTGCTCTAAGCCTTGGTATACAAGCTTTGCGAAATCCGCGTGCTCTGTATCTAGGCTTTTTACCACTTCAACTAGGTGCTCATTATCTTCTTGACCGTTCCACACTTTGATATAACTACCGTCTTTGTAGCCATGATCTTGGCGGAAAAAATTCAAAGTGTTTTTACCTACGTAACCACGGTATAAATCGTCGATATCCATACCGATTTGTGCCATACAACCAGCAAATGCAGCAGCATTAAAGCTCTTTTCAGCGACAGCTGAAGCAGCTAATAATTCGAGTGTTTGTTTAAAGTCATCAGCTTGAACTGGCGCACTTAACTCTGCTTCAAGTTGTGCTGCTAACTGCTCATAGCTGGTTTCACCATCGATACGTAAAGATAAACCGAAATGGAAAATATCAACTAACTCTAAAATAACTTGTTCAGTATCTGGAGTTTGTTTCTTCCACCACTTCCAACCATAGTGATCAAGCATTTCAGCACACTCAACCCAAATTGCACGATACCATTCAAAACCTTGGCTAAACCATTGCTCATGTACTTTGGTATTCATCGCATTTTGCATCTCGAGCATGACAACGAGTTTTTGTAAATTAGCAGACATTTTTTATCCCAACTTGCATTTTTTATTTGCCTATATATTACAGTAAAGATGAAATAAATACCGCAACAATCAGGTCATCTTTGCAGTTGATAAAAATAACCGAGGAAGCCCATGTTTAAATCTCTACTTATTAGCGCACTGTTTGTGCTATCAAGCCAAGTTGTTGCTGCAACTGCCTCTAATATTGCCGAATCTGCAGAGCAAGTCAGTCCATTATTACCAGGATTAGCGGTGCCAAATGTTGAATTAAAAGACCAATACGGCAAAACCGTCTCATTAAGTGAGCGCTTTAAAGAAAAAACCACAGTGCTGATTGTTTATCGTGGTGGCTGGTGTCCATATTGTTCAAAACAATTGGCCAGCGTACAAAAAATAGAGAAAGAATTAGCTAATTTAGATGCGCAATTAATTGCCGTTTCGCCAGACAGCCCTGAAAAACTTGCTGAAACAAAAATTACAGCTCCTAGCTATCAATTGCTTTCTGACGACAGCCTCACTTTGGCGCAAACGTTAGGTTTAGCATTTTACTTAGATGACAAAACAGCAAAGATTTACCGCAATAAGCTTGGGGTTAACTTTGTGTCGCTAGATGGTGAAGCGAAAGTAGCGTTACCAGTACCTGCAGTGTTTGTAATCGACACAAATGGGTTAGTTCATTTTCAATATGCTAACCCAAATTACAAAGTACGTTTAACAGAGGATTTATTACTAGCAGCTGTTAAATCAGTGAGCGAACAATAAATTAGCAAGGGATAAGCAGAACATGCTTCTGCTTATCGGCCTTGTGTAAATTCTTGCCAAGATTCAATTAAATCAACAAAGTCTTCAAAGCCGCAGCCACTGCACAGGCCTTCTTCTTCAAGCATTAAATCATCATCTTGGTAGGCAACTAAGTCTTCATTATCTTGATGTAATGCATGTGCTTCGAATAATGCTTCGTCTTTACTTAAGATCAAATCAATTTCTTGACCTTGTAAGGTTAAAGGCTCATGGCAGGTGTTAACCGCAGCGATCAAAGCTTGCACCATCGCTATTTTTTCTTTACCAACTTCTTCGTTTAGCCAACGGCCTATGATGGCATGTTCAGAAGAAATTTTAATGCGTAAACCGCTAATAGGGTCGCGGATAAATTGATATTCCATGGAGGGTACTCATAATACATTATCTGCTAATTATACCGTTTGCAGCTAAACGTGGCGAGTT
This sequence comes from Pseudoalteromonas sp. NFXS39, assembly GCF_040148775.1. NCBI lineage: Bacteria > Pseudomonadati > Pseudomonadota > Gammaproteobacteria > Alteromonadales > Pseudoalteromonadaceae > Pseudoalteromonas > Pseudoalteromonas sp. NFXS39. Next base: position 105,649 of record NZ_JAGDEC010000011.1, read on the forward strand.
TTGCAACCTTAAAACAACACGAGCGCCTAAGTGGCGCTCGTGTTTGTGCTATTTAAATAGCTAGAGTCGCGATTTGAAGCGTGCAGCATCAATAATCGCCCATAGGTATACGATTGGCAGTAAAATAAAACCAACTGCCACATAAATTAGTGCACCACTAATAACCCATGCTAAAAAGAATGCAATAGCCGCCATTAAACGACCTTGTACCAATTGCCCTAAACCAGGAAAAAAGATATTACATATTGCTGCGATTACATTACCGCCAGAACCTTGCTCTGCCATACTAACCTCTATAGTTTTTAATGATTATACTTTTAGTAAACATACTTTATGCCAACTTATTATGGCTTACAAATCAAAGCGTTAAAAAATAGCGTTTTTTTGATTTTAGTTCTTTTTGCTAAAAATCGGTCAAATTCACAATTTTTATTTACAATTTTAATGACTTGCCAAAATAGCTGTTTATAAAAACAGTATTTTATTTAGCCTTGCATAAACACCTGTTATACTCCACTCATTATAGATTGAAAAGGCGTAACGATGGACGTTTCTGAATTACTCGATGGCTTAAATGACAAACAACGGGATGCAGTCGCAGCCCCATTGCAAAACATGCTAGTACTTGCAGGTGCGGGTTCTGGTAAAACTCGAGTACTTGTCCATCGCATCGCATGGCTTATGCAAGTTGAGCAAGCTTCTGCATATAGTATCTTTGCGGTAACGTTCACTAACAAAGCCGCGAAAGAAATGCGCACCCGTGTAGAAGAAACGTTAAAAGCACCGGTTGGTGGTATGTGGATTGGTACTTTCCATGGCTTATCTCATCGTATTTTGCGCGCCCATCACCGTGAAGCGAACTTGCCTGAAAGCTTTCAAATCTTAGATTCTGATGATCAACAACGTATGATCAAACGCTTGCTTAAAGCGATGAACATCGATGACAAAAAGTGGCCTGCAAAACAGTTTGGCTGGTATATCAGTGCGAAAAAAGATGAAGGCCTACGTCCTAAAGACATTCAAGCCTACGATATTAACGAGCAAATGATGTTGAAAGTCTATGCTGCGTATCAAGAGGCTTGTGACCGCGCTGGTTTAGTCGACTTTGCAGAAATACTGCTACGCTGCTACGAAGTACTTAAGAATCATCCGACACTTTTACGTCACTATCAACAGCGTTTTGCCCACATGCTGGTAGACGAGTTTCAGGATACCAATACTATTCAATATGCTTGGCTAAAATTACTCGCGGGTAATACGAATAGTATTATGATCGTAGGTGATGATGACCAAAGTATTTATGGCTGGCGTGGCGCAAAAATTGAGAATATCAAACGCTTTTTAACTGACTTCGAAGCCGAAACCATTCGCCTTGAACAAAATTACCGCTCAACAGCAACCATTTTGAAAGCGTCAAATGCGCTGATCAAAAACAATGCTGAACGCATGGGCAAAAGCCTTTGGACAGACGGCAATGATGGTGAGCCTATTTCTGTTTATGCCGCTTTTAATGAATTAGACGAAGCACGCTTTGTTAGCAGCAAGCTACGTAGCTGGCTAAATGCAGGTAATGCATTACAAGACGCCGCCATTTTATACCGTAACAACGCGCAATCTCGTGTACTCGAGGAAGCAATGTTGCAAGAAGGCTTAAAATACCGCATATACGGTGGTATGCGCTTCTTCGAACGCCAAGAGATCAAAGATGCACTTTCGTATTTACGTTTAGTCGGTAACCGCCAAGATGATGCCGCTTTCGAGCGTGTTATTAACACCCCAGCACGCGGCATTGGTGATAAAACGTTAAGCCACATTCGTGATTGCGCGCGGAATGAGTCACTGCCGCTTTGGTATGCCGCAAAAGCAATTGTAGAGCAACAACACCTATCTGGCCGAGCAGCGAGTGCAGTCACTAAGTTCTTAGAACTTGTTGAACATATCGAAGATAAAATCAGCGATCTGACCTTAGAAGAGCAAGCTAAATACGCCATTCAAACTTCTGGGTTAATGGCTATGTATCAAGCTGAAAAAGGTGAAAAAGGCCGTGCTCGCGTAGAAAACTTAGAAGAGCTTATTAGTGCGTGTGGCCAATATGAACTACCGGAAGATGAAGAATTCAGCTCGCCACTACAGGGCTTTTTGGCTTATACCTCACTAGAATCAGGCGAGGGCCAAGCCGATGAGCACGAAGACGCGGTTCAAATGATGACCCTGCACTCAGCAAAAGGCTTAGAGTTCCCGCTGGTATTTATGGTCGGTGTTGAAGAAGGCATGTTCCCGTCACAGCAAAGTAATGAAGAATCTGGCCGTTTAGAAGAAGAACGCCGCTTGTGCTATGTAGGTATGACTCGCGCAATGGAAAAACTATACATTAGCCACGCGGAAAGTCGCCGTTTATACGGACAAGAAAAATACCATAGTCCATCACGCTTTTTACGTGAAATGCCTGAAGACTGTATCGAAGAAATTCGTATTAAAACCCAGGTCTCAAGGCCACCTGCGGCAGGTCGCTTTAGTCCATCAGTGACGCATGCAGCATTTGAAGATAGCGGCTTTAACTTAGGACAACGTGTATTGCACGCCAAGTTTGGTGCAGGGACCGTACTCAATTACGAGGGTAGCGGCGCACAGTCACGTATTCAAGTGAACTTTGATGACTTAGGCAGCAAATGGCTTGTAACACAGTATGCAAGACTTCAAGCCTTATAATGAGTATATAACAGCACTGTGCAACGAGCTGACGATTGCAAAGCATCGCCAGCTTGTCATAGTGCAAGGAAGCGAAACTTGGTGCTATCAGTTTGCTAGCCAACTAGCGCTTAAAAATAGCTATGTTTTCAGCAGTAGCTCACAATTAGTGAGTAGTGAGTTTCCAAAACATGCTCACCAAATTCTTGGCCAAGAGTTTCAGCACGCAATTTTTGATGGTTTTAGCGGCTTATATGTCGATAAACTAGCAGCGCTTGCAGGTACCGTAAAAGCAGGTGGTGTACTGATATTATTACTGCCCAATGACAGTCATTGGCAAGACCCTGCACTAAGGAGTATTACCTCCTATGGCGAAGAGATTACACACAGTTTTTTTAATCAGCGTTTTTTCGCCAAGCTAAAGTTGCAGCCACATTATTTAACTCAGCATTCTCTCCCAGCTTACCAGCCGGTATCGCCAGCAACTGCTGAGATAAACTATCAGCAACAACAGCTATGTGTAGAGCAAATAATTAAAACCGCGACAGGGCGCGCTAATCGACCTTTAGTTATTAGTGCAGATCGAGGTCGTGGTAAGTCAGCCGCTTTAGGGCTTGCAGCAGCAAATCTTCAAGATAAGAAAATCCTTATTTGTGCAACACAAGCTAAAGCCGTACAAACAAGCTTTAAACATTTAGCCGCTAAGCTTGGTATCAGCAAAGAACAAAACTGTAAACAACTAGCTAACCTCAGCTATGTTGCGCCAGATACACTGTTAAACGAAAAACCAGACTGTGATCTGCTATTTGTCGATGAAGCTGCCGCTATTCCTGTACCAATGTTATTGCAGATCCTGAAAAATTACCCACGAATCGTATTTGCTAGCACTATGATTGGTTATGAAGGGAATGGGCGTGGTTATACGTTACGCTTTTTACATTATTTACGTGGCCAATTTAAATCACTAAAGACAATCACTTTGGGCGAGCCAATTCGTTTTGCCAACCATGACCCGCTAGAAAATATCATACGTGAACTATTACTACTCGATGCAAAGTACCTAGACACGCAAAGTAGTGAAGCATACGAATTTGAAAATATAAGCAAAGAACAACTTATTGATAATGAGCAGCTACTTAGCCAAATTATGGCGCTATTGGCGTTGGCTCATTACCAAACCACGGTAAACGACTTACGGCAATTGCTTGATGCCCCTGAGTTACAGCTATCTATCTGTAAACAAGAAAATGCGTTAAAAGCCGTTTGCTTAATTGCTATTGAGGGTGGCTTAACAGCAGAAATCGCAGAGCAAGTAATAAAAGGAAAGCGTCGACCACATGGTCATTTAATGGCGCAAACTCTGACTCAATTGAGCCGAAATACAGAAGATTTGTGTAAACGCTCAGCGAGAGTGGTAAGAATAGCGGTCGCACCAGAGTCCCATCAACAAGGTATAGGTTCAGCCCTATTAAACTTTTGTGAGAACCAATTAAAAGATTGTAGTTATTTCGGAGCCAGCTTTGGGGCAAACGCTGCTTTAGTTAAGTTTTGGCAAAGTAATGGCTTTAATGTTGTTAAACTTGGATTTAGTCACGATAAAGCGACCGCGGAACATGCTGCCTTAGTGATGAAAGCTTTAGATGAGCAAAGCAAAGATAGAGCTGCACAATTCATTGAAGAATTTAAACAAGACCTCTCTTTGCAACTACTCAGCCATTTTAGCTCACTTCCTTGGCAGCTTATTATGGAACTATTTAAAGGCCTCCCTAGAAGTGACTGTCCTGAAGGCTTAAATGAAAGAGCAGAACGGCTCTTAACAAGCGATATTAACCACTTTCAAGTACAGCCATTGCTATGGCAAATGATTTGGTGCACACCAATTAGTCTAAATTTATTAGATGAAAATACAAAATTCATCCTAATTCGACTAGTATTACAGCAAACCTCTGTAAATAGCTTGATCGAAGAAGCCGGTTTTACAGGTAAAAAAGACTTAGACTTAAAGTTCAAAACCGCAGTGCAAGGTTGGTATGCTCACTATAAATCTCTTCAAAATAACAGCCATTAAGTGTTTCTGTATATATACCTTACTGCTATCTCAGTTCGCTTTCGCTGAGCTTAAACAACCAACTATTAAACTTGGCATGTCTACAGCACTGACTGGACCTGCTAAGCAAATAGGCGAACAACTAGCGCTTGGCAGTAATATTTACTTCAATAAGATCAACAAAGAAAACGGTATTAATGGGCAAAGTATCGATCTAATATTAGCTGATGATGGCTATGAGCCAAAAAATGCCGTAGTGAATACCCGCGAGTTTTTATTTGACCAAAAGATCCATGCAATTTTTGGCTCAATGGGAACACCGACAGCCCATGCAATTAAACCCCTGCTAGATAGGCACCGCATTCCATTTCTAATGCCATTTACGGGCGCTGACTTTTTACATAACAGTTCAATGCCAAATGTATTTAACCTCCGTGCCAGCTACCAAGATGAAGCGATTGAGCAAATTAACTATTTAATCAAAGAGCAAAAGCATGAAAAAATTGGGCTAATGATCCAGGCTGATGAATTTGGTTATATGGTTGAGAGCAACCTGGTTAACGCACTAAAAATACATGGAATTAAGCCAGTAGAAGTTGCTCGATTTAAGCGTAATAGTCAGGATATCTCTAAGGCATTAACTCTGTTAAAGGAAAGTAATGCAACCGCAATTTGTTTAGTTGGCACCTACGAGCCTCTCGCTGAATTTATTAATGCAGCAAACAAACAAGGCTTCAACCCTGACTATACTTCTGTGTCTTTCGTTTCCAGTCATGATTTATACAAGCGTGTCAAACAACCCGCCAACATTATGGTCACCGAAGTGGTTCCCGACCCAAATAACTGTAAAAACTCTTGGTGTAAGCAGTTTATTGAAGATATCGAGCCATATCACACTAGTGCAAATAGAATTATTTTTGAAGGTTATTTGAATGCCGTTGCATTGGTTAGCGCTGCCAAGAAATGTCCAACACCATTAAACAATCAATGCTTACTTACCGAATTAAATCGTTTGTTTACTGACACGTCTGATTTCGCTGATTTATTTAACACCCACTCCGCAGGAAATAACAAAAAAATCTACCGCTCATATTTTAAAAGTAATTAGGTTAAACTACGACTAAAATACAATAATGTTCTATGCTATAGAGACTTAACAAGGCTTTGAGGGAAATATGGATCTGATTAATTTTCGAGTTGGGCAAAAGACCATTTCACTAAAAATTCTCGATATTCTTCTAACTGAGCGTTACGAAGGAAATCTCACGTCTTTGCCAAATGAAAATAAAAGCTTCATTGGGGTTAAAGATTACATGGAAACTCCTACGCCTATTTTTGATTTAGGAATTGTATTAAACAATCACTCCACCAAAGACACCAATGCCGAGTTATCTGACCTTTTAGTTGAAAGAGAAAAAGACCACTTAGATTGGCTAGATGCCTTAGAAAATAGCTTAGTTACCGGCGCGCCTTTTACAAAAGCCACTGATCCAGATAAATGTGCTTTTGGTCGTTGGTATAATAACTTCGAAACAGATAATGAAGACTTAAAAAGTATATTAGCTAAGTTCGATAAGCCACACCGCGAATTACATGCCATGGCTGGTGAGTTATTAGAATTGCAAAAAAGCCAACCTCACGACAAAGTCATTAGCTTATTTGCAGAGAAAAAGCGCCAAACATTCAATCAGCTTATTAGGCTATTTGAATCGGCACGTGAGCAGATCATTCTTGATTACAAGCCAATAATCATCTTCACTACTAAAGATGGCGTTACGCCACATATAGGCTTATTAGTCGACAAAGTAGAAGACAGCATCAACGTTAAGAAAGAAGACATTAAACCGCTAGATCAATTAACCTCTGTTGGTTTTGATGTTGACCCGCAAACTAAAAACATGATGCGCGGACTAATTAAAATGAAGCATAAACACAGCTTATTATTAGACCCAAGCGCCATCTTCCGTCCAGAACACCTAATGCGCCACGAGGCAGAAGAAACCGAAGAGTATGGGCTTTTTTAGTTAGCAAGTTGCGAGTGTAAAGTCATAAAGGCTCTAGGCTCTAGGCAAAGTGTCGTTGTAGGAATGACTTTAGCCATGAATGTGTTTGTTAAGGTCTAGATACGGCACTGACGTGCCTCCTACAAAGTTTTGTTGCTGAGGGAGTCTCCGCACTATACA
>NZ_JAGDEC010000012.1:0-109050 GCF_040148775.1 Pseudoalteromonas sp. NFXS39
CATGCCGAACTCAGTAGTGAAACGAAACAGCGCCGATGATAGTGTGGCATTTGCCATGTGAAAGTAGGACATTGCCAGGCTCCAAATTAAAGAAAGCCCGATTCGAAAGAGTCGGGCTTTTTTGCGTTTGGAGCTGTCAGCTTTCAGCCGTCAGACGTCAGCTGAAACACAGAGACATCAGACGTCAGATAATAAATGTCAGCTGAGCGGTGGGGGTGTTTAGTGAAGAGTCTCCCTCAGCAACAAAACCTTGTAGGAGGCACTTCAGTGCTGAATTAAGCCCATAATAAAACATGCATGGCTACGATTAGACTTAAAGCTTTATTCTTGCAACTCCCAATTCGCTCATCTGCCGTTCATTAAATTAACTTTGCTTTGTTTATGGCTTTGATTTAGGATCAAATCAGTTTAAAAGCAAGAACTAATGGCCTGTGTCTAGATTACTTATTTGTTTATTATTATTTTTTTCGAGTGCTTCAAGCTTTGCAGTTGAAGTGACTAATTTATATCAAGATACCCTCAAAGTTGCGGACAAATCACGTGATGCTCGTTTGGCAGCAAGTCGTGAAGCGCTGCTAAATGTATTGGTGAAAGTGAGTGGTGATACAAGCGCTGATCAAAACTCTGTAGCTAAACAGCGTATCCGCGACATTTCAGATTATATGCTCAAATTTGAATATGACGAAAAAGCAGATGGTAGTTTAAATCTGGTTGTTAAGTTTGAAGCTAACAAAATTAATGCATTGCTTAAAGATCTAGGCTTGCCATTGTGGGGCACGCGTCGTCCATTAGTGGCTATTTGGTTAGCGATTGAAGATAATTGGCGTCGTGAACTAGTTACACAAGAGTCGTATCCGCAGCTTGAGCAACTTATTTATGACAAAGCGGATCGTCGTGGTTTACCTGTAGTTGTACCATTACTAGATTTGCAAGACCGCGCTATCGTTGGCATTCCTGAAGTATGGGGTAACTTTTCTGAGCCCGTCGAGCAAGCTTCCAGCCGTTACAGCGCAGAGCGCAGTATTACCGCAAGAATGTATCAACAGGCTGATTCAGAAACGTGGATCCTTGATTGGCGTTTTACTAATGCAGAATTATTTGATACTAATCGTTTGATGGGTGATAAGCAGCAAATTGTTGCTGATATGATTGACAGTTTAGCGGGCGGTTTAGCACAAGAGTATGCAATCGATCCTACAATGATTGGCCAAATAGCTACAGCTACCTTTTATCTTAAAGGCATTAATAACTTCGTAGATATTGAATTAGCTAAACGCCGCTTAGAAAGCTTAAGTGTTGTTACACGAGCAGTGATATCTGTACGTACTCCAGATGCAGTGCAATTTACAGTAAATCATACTGGCAGCATGAATGATTTCAGAAAAGCGTTAGAGCTTGATACTGCCTTTAAAGCCCATCAGGATCCTCGTGACTTTTATCAGGTAGTCAACAAAGACGAACTTGAATATCAATGGAAGGGGCTTTAATCACAGTGCAAGAACCAATGCAAATGGCATTGCCAGTTACTTTGCCTGATGATGAAACATTTACCTCTTATTTTGGTGGTGAAAATTCTCTTGAAGTTAGTCACCTTAAAGATGCGTTTACAAAGCTTAGTAATAAATTTCAATATACCTACTTATGTGGATTAGGTGATTCTGGCAAGTCACACCTTTTGTATGCTACCTGTATTCACGCACAAGAGCGTGGCTTATCAACTATGCTGCTTTCGATGCGTGAAGTGATTGATTATGGTCCTGTTGTACTTGAAGGCCTCGAAAATCTTGATGTGCTATGTATTGATGATGTGCACCTGGTGGCCGGAAATGATGTATGGGAAAAGGGATTATTTAACTTTTTCAATCGGTTCAATGAGCCTGGTAAATACCTTGTTGTAACAGCTGATTTATTACCCGATATGTTGCATATTAATTTACCTGATTTAGTATCTCGTTTGAAATGGGGCACGACATTGCAAATTCGCTCAATGAGTGATGATGACAAAGCCGAAGCCTTAGTTCGACGTGCTCACATGCGTGGTCTTGAACTTACCGAAGAATGTGCACGCTTTTTATTAACGCGATTAAGCCGTGATATGCGCGCATTATTAGATGTTTTAGATAAACTTGACCATGCCTCAATGGCTGCACAAAGAAAATTAACAATTCCTTTTATAAAATCAACGTTAAAGCTTTAGTAGGGCTAGAATCTAGTCCTTGCTTTCAGTTATCATTAGCTATTACAAAAATCCTTCTGTGAAAGACCAGGTACTCAATGAACTTAGAAAATATTTTAGCGCAAGCACTAGAGGCTGTTGCCAGTGCGAATGAAATCGCGCAATTAGAAGATATCAGGGTTAATTACCTTGGTAAAAAAGGTGAAATCACCAACTTACTTAAAACGCTTGGCAAGATTGCCCCTGAAGAGCGTAAAGAAGCGGGTCAAGTGATTAACCAAGCAAAACAAGAAGTACAAACAGCGATAAACGAAAAGCGTGAGTTACTAGCAAGTAAGGCTCTTGAAGAGAAGCTAGCGGCAGAAACGATCGACGTAACTTTACCGGGTCGTGTTATGCCTACAGGTGGCTTACACCCAGTAACTCGTACAATTGAACGTATAGAAAGCTTTTTTGGTGAGTTAGGTTTTGCGGTTAAATCAGGTCCTGAAGTTGAAGATGATTTTCATAACTTCGATGCGCTAAATATTCCTGAGCACCATCCAGCGCGTGCTGATCATGATACTTTCTATTTCAACCCAAAACTTGTGTTACGTACGCAGACAAGTGGTGTACAAATTCGTACCATGGAAACTGAACAGCCACCACTGCGTATCATCTCTCCAGGCCGTGTTTACCGTAATGATTATGACCAAACACACACGCCAATGTTCCATCAAGTCGAAGGCTTAATGGTTGACACAGATGTAAGCTTCACTGAGTTAAAAGGTATTCTGCACGACTTCTTACGCAACTTTTTTGAAGAAGACATGGAAATTCGTTTCCGTCCTTCTTACTTCCCATTTACTGAGCCATCAGCTGAAGTTGATGTTATGGGTAAAAACGGCAAGTGGTTAGAGGTATTAGGCTGTGGCATGGTTCACCCTAACGTTCTTAAATCAGTGGGTATTGATCCAGAAAAATACACTGGCTTCGCATTCGGTATGGGTGTTGAGCGTTTAACCATGTTGCGCTACGGCGTAAACGACCTACGTGCATTTTTCGAAAACGATTTAAAATTCCTAAACCAGTTCCGTTAAGAGTGAAGATATAAAATGAAATTTAGTGAAAAGTGGTTAAGAGAGTGGGTTAACCCAGCAATCGACACGCAGGCTCTTTCGGAACAGTTATCAATGGCTGGTCTTGAAGTTGATGGTGTTGAGCCAACGGCTGCGGAGTTTACAGGCGTTGTTGTAGGTGAAGTTGTTGAATGTGGTCAACACCCTGATGCTGATAAGTTACGTGTGACGAAAGTAAACGTAGGTGGTGATGAGCTACTTGATATCGTTTGTGGCGCACCTAATTGTCGTCAAGGTTTAAAAGTAGCGGTTGCTACTGTAGGCGCTGTATTGCCAGGCGATTTTAAAATCAAAAAAGCCAAACTTCGTGGTCAACCTTCACATGGTATGCTTTGCGCATTCGTTGAGTTAGGTATCAGCGAAGAAGGCGATGGCATCATGGAATTACCAAGTGATGCACCAATCGGCACTGATTTACGTGAATACTTGAGCCTAGACGACAACATTATTGATGTTGACTTAACACCAAACCGTGGTGATTGTTTAGGTATCAAAGGTCTGGCGCGTGAAGTGGGCGTACTTAACAGTGTTGATGTAAATACACTTGAAATCACACCAGTTGCTGCAACGATTGACGACAAAGTATCGATTGAGCTTGTAAATGATGAAGCGTGTCCTCGTTATTTAGGTCGTGTAATCAAAGGTATCAACCTTGATGCAGAAACACCACTTTGGATGGTAGAAAAACTTCGTCGCAGTGGCATTCGCTCAATTGACCCGGTAGTTGATGTTACAAACTACGTGTTACTAGAGCTTGGTCACCCAATGCATGCATTTGATTTAAATGCGATTGAAGGTGGCATTAAAGTACGTAGCGCAAACGCGGGTGAAGAGTTAGTTTTGCTAGATGGCAACACTGCAAAACTTAACGAGTCTACACTTGTGATTGCTGATCACAACAAAGCACTTGCCATTGCAGGTATTTTTGGTGGTGAAAAGTCAGGTGTGACTGAAGCAACATCAGACATCTTATTAGAAAGCGCATTCTTTAACCCTGTCGCTATTGCAGGTCAAGCACGTAGTTACGGCTTACACACTGATGCATCACATCGCTACGAGCGTGGTGTTGATTTTGCACTACAAAAAGATGCTATGGAACGTGCGACTGCATTACTACTTGAGATTGTCGGCGGTGAAGCTGGCCCTGTAGTTGAAGCCGTAGCCACTGATAAATTACCAAAAGTGACAGAAGTGCGTTTACGCCGTGAGCGTTTAGACCGTGTAATTGGCCACCACATTGATGATGCAAAAGTGACTGACATCCTAACGCGTTTAGGTTTAGATGTGAAAATTGTTGATGGTGTATGGAGCGCTGACGTACCGAGTTATCGCTTTGATATTCGTATTGAAGAAGATTTAATTGAAGAAGTTGCGCGTGTTTACGGCTATAACAGCATTCCTAACGTTGCACCAACTGCTAAATTAAAAATGACTAACCATGACGAGTCTCATGTTGCGGTAACTAAATTCCGCAATACACTTGTAACACGTGGTTACCAAGAAGCAATTACTTACAGCTTCGTTGATCCAAAAGCACAAGCAATTTTACATCCGCAAAGTGATGCGCTTGTATTACCACACCCAATTTCGGTTGAAATGTCAGCAATGCGTGTGAGCTTAATGCCGGGTCTATTAGCGTCACTAGTTTACAACCAAAACCGTCAGCAACCACGCGTACGTTTATTTGAGCATGGCCTTAAATTCTTACGTGAGGAAAATGCTGAAAACGGTGTAAACCAAGTTGCTGTCATTGGTGGTGTAATCTCTGGTCTTGCACACGGTGAACATTGGGTTCAAGAAAAGCGTAGCGTTGATTTCTATGACTTAAAAGGTGATGTTGAAGCACTTTTAGCAATTAGTAACGATTCATCACGTTTTGAGATAAAAGCAGAGCAGTCTGATGGCTTACACCCAGGCCAATCAGCCGTTATTTATGTTGATGGTAAAAAAGTAGGTTTTTTTGGTGCAGTGCACCCACAAGTGCAAAAGTCACTAGATATCAATAACACAGCATTTGTGTTTGAAATCGAAATGTCTGCACTAGAAAAAAGAAAATTACCAGAAGCAGTGGCAGTGTCGAAATTCCCGTCAAACCGCCGTGATATCGCGATTTTAGTGGAAGATCACGTAAAATCTGGCGATATTTTAAATGTCATAGAAAAAGTTGGCGGAAATCAATTGGTTGACCTAAACTTATTCGATGTGTATAAGGGCAAAGGTATTGAGCCAAATTATAAGAGTTTGGCGATTGCTCTAACACTGCAAGCGGTTGATAGAACGCTCGAAGAGAAAGATATCAATCAAGTAGTTGATAATGTGGTGGCCGCACTGGCCGAACAATTTAACGCATCGTTGAGGGACTAGATATGGCGCTTACTAAAGCCGACATAGCTGAACACCTATTTGAAAAACTCGGGATCAATAAAAAAGATGCCAAAGATTTAGTTGAAGCGTTTTTTGAAGAAATCCGCTCAGCGCTAGAAAAAGGCGAGCAGGTTAAGCTCTCTGGATTTGGTAACTTTGATCTTCGAGATAAAAAAGAACGTCCAGGCCGCAATCCGAAAACAGGTGAAGATATTCCTATTTCGGCGCGCCGAGTTGTGACTTTTAGACCAGGTCAGAAGCTAAAAACTCGTGTAGAAGTTGGCACAAGCAAAGCAAAATAAGAAAAGGCAGCGTTAGCTGCCTTTTTTATTTGTTTAAGTATTTACTTGCGAGCTATCAAAAGCTAAAAACCGCGTGGTGATACGAAGTTTCCTCCTTGGATACTGTCGTAGGTTTTTTGTGCTAAATCATCTAAGCTGTCTAAGCTTTTACCTGCGGCAGCGAGTTGATGCTCAATAGGTAAAATATCGACATCTTCATACCCTGATAATTGTGCTACACGTGCAAAGGTGTAGGCATGCTTATACTTTTCATGTTTGTAGAATAAGCTCACGAGAGTAGGGTAGATCTCAGGGTTGGGTGTTGCACCTGCTTTATTTAGCTCTAGCGTTTTGTAAAGCAAATCAATGGTTTTTTCATCATCAAACTTCACGTAGTAGCTCGCTAAGAAAAACTGCATTTCGGCATCTTCAGTGACGCGTTTATCTTGTTTTTCTTCAAGGGCGAGTAACTTAGTTAATGCAGATTGGTCATTATTACGTGACCAATGGTAATACAACAAACCTGGGTGGTCAGTATTTTTGGTATCTTGAAAAATTCGCGTCATTTCTTTAATGCTCGTTAAATGGCCTTCAACGCGAGACGTGGTTTTTTCTTTTAGTTTTATATGCTCAATCTTGGCGGCAAGAGACACACATTGATCGTATTTCTCAAAATCCTTTAATAATTGGTATTTGTTCTCGTCTGTTGGTGACTTATATTCAACGTAACGTTGAATGATAACTTCGGCACGTTGCTCTTTACAGTGACTGTCTTTATTCAAATCACTACAGAAGCCAGGTGTTTCGTCGCACACTTTTGCCAGTGTAAGTGGATCTTCACAGCCTGCTAATGCCAATAAACCAAGCAACACACTTGCTCTTAATAACATTCCTTAACCTCAACTTAATTTGTACTACTTTATTCTAGCGCAATGATTTGTTCTGTAACAGTGGAGAATCGTTTGAGTTTAAATTAGAATACCCCTGCCTGAGATGTGTTGCTCTCAAATCACAGCACATTTTTTAAGGCTATCCGTTCAAAATTGTTTAATTAGGTAAAAAAAATGACCTCATCTCACGAGTTAGAATACACAAGCAGCTGGCAAGAACGTCAAGATTACGCAGAAAGTATGCAACCTATCATTGGTAGACTTTACCGTAATCGTGGTATCGAAATCGCTGTATATGGCCGTCCTCTCGTTAATGCCAGTACAATCGATATCATCAAAGCGCATAAAACAGTTGCTCAGTTTGAAGGTACAAAACTACGTCTACGTGAAAGCTTCCCTTTCTTAGAAGCAATTAGCAAAATGGACTTAAACTCTGCACGTATCGATATTGGTAAACTAGCGTATGGTTATTTGTTTAACGATGCTGCTAAAGGTCGTTCAGTTGAAGAGTACTTAACTGACGAACTCGCAGAAATCGCAAACTCTGAGCGCAAAGAGCCACGTGATGTTGTGTTATACGGTTTTGGGCGTATCGGTCGTTTATTAGCACGTCTATTAATCGAAAAATCTGGCCCTTACGCAGACCTGCGTTTACGTGCAATCGTTGTACGTGGTGGTAAAGACGGCGACCTAGAGAAGCGTGCAAGCTTACTTCGTCGTGACTCTATCCATGGCCCATTTAATGGCTCTATTACAATTGATAAAGAACGCAACGCAATTAAAGCTAACGGAAGCTACATTCAAGTTATCTACGCTAACTCACCAAGCGAAGTTGATTACACTGCTTACGGTATCGAAAATGCACTAGTTGTTGACAACACGGGTATCTGGAAAGACGAAGCAGGCCTTGGTCAGCACTTAGAAGCAAAAGGCGCGGCAAAAGTATTATTAACTGCACCAGCTAAAGGTAACATCAAAAACATCGTATACGGTGTAAACAACCAAGATATCAAACCTGAAGATAAAATTGTATGTGCGGCTAGCTGTACGACCAATGCTATTACGCCAACGTTAAAAGCGCTTAACGATAAGTTTGGTATCAAAAACGGTCACGTTGAAACTGTTCACTCATACACCAATGACCAAAACTTAATTGATAACTACCACAAAGCTGAACGTCGTGGCCGTGCTGCTGCACTTAACATGGTTATCACTTCAACAGGTGCTGCTAAAGCAGTTTCTAAAGCTTTACCAGAGCTTGAAGGTAAACTAACGGGTAACGCTATCCGTGTTCCTACACCAAACGTATCAATGGCTATCTTGAACTTAAACCTTGAAAAAGGTACAAACGTTGAAGAACTAAATGCTTTCTTACGTGAAACTGCACTTTACTCAGATCTTCGTGACCAAATCGATTACACAGCGTCTACTGAAATCGTATCTACTGACTTAGTGGGTAGTCGTTACGCAGGTGTTGTTGATTCACAAGCGACAATCGTAGATGACAACCGTGTTGTGCTTTACGTTTGGTACGATAATGAGTTTGGTTATAGCTGTCAGGTAGTACGCTGTATGCGTGATATGGCTGAAGTAACTTTCCCAAGTTTACCTCGCTAATACCTAAACTATACAGATTCAAGAAGCCAGCATTATGCTGGCTTTTTTAGTCGTGAAAGTTTTTGCAAATTTTCTGCATGTGATAGGCTGTTTAGGGTCTACACCATATTACTAACAAAACGTTCTAACTACAGAGCGTTGGCTTAATTCTTAACTAATAAGCGAGTAGCTAAGAATTATATTTAACCAATAGGTTTATAAAATGAAAATCACCAGCAATTTTGATAGTGGTAATATCAAGGTTATTGAAGCCGTTGATCCACTGAACATTCAATTAGAAATTAATAAAGACAATCAGTCTGATTTTTTCCAGTGGTTTCACTTTCGTCTTGAAACAACTGCGTTTCAAAACCATAAATTACATATTAATAATCTAGAAAATTCAGCCTATCCTGATGGCTGGGAGGGTTATCACACGGTTGCATCATACGACCGTCAAACGTGGTTCCGTGTTCCGTCTGAGTACGCAAACGGCACACTATCATTTGAAGTTGAGCCTGAGTGTAGCAGTATGTATTTTGCTTACTTTGCACCTTACAGCTATGACCGTCACTTAGATTTACTTGCATGGGCACAAAGCCAGCATGCGTGTGAATTAGAAACATTAGGTGAAACACTTGATGGTCGTGACATGAGTGTATTACGTGTGGGTATTCCTAGCAGTGAGAAGAAGAAAATCTGGATCACGGCGCGCCAACACCCAGGCGAAACAATGGCAGAGTGGTATGTTGAAGGATTACTTCATAAATTACTTGATGATGAAGACCCACATGCAGCTGCGTTACTATCTAAAGCAGTATTCTACATCGTGCCAAATATGAACCCAGATGGCAGTGTGCGTGGTCACCTACGTACTAACGCTAAAGGTGTCAATTTGAACCGTGAATGGCAAACACCGAGCATGGAAAATAGCCCTGAAGTTTTCTTAGTGCTTAACAAAATGCGTGAAACGGGCCTTGATATGCACTTAGATATTCATGGTGACGAAGCAATTCCTTATAACTTTGTTGCGGGTAGTGAAGGTATCCCAGGCTACGATGATCGCTTAAAAGAGTTAGAAGATAGCTTTAAAGCTGCGCTTTTAACTGTGACGCCTGAGTTCCAAGACGAACATGGTTATCCAAAAGATGAGCCGGGCCAGGCTAACTTAACTGTCGGTTCTTCTGCTGTCGCGCATGAATTTAATGCATTAGCTTACACGGTAGAGATGCCATTTAAAGATAACGATGATTTACCAGATCCAGATTACGGCTGGTCAGATCGTCGCTCGTATCAATTTGGTCAAGATACGTTAGCGGCTATCGTTAACGTGGTTGATAAATTAAGATAACGAACCTTACGGGCATCAGCAAAACTGATGCCCGTAATTGTATCTGTAGACTGAAAAATGACGGTGTAGAGCAAGATGCATCGAATGTTAACTAGGTGGGTACATTTGTCATATTGAAAATTAACTGTTAACAAACTTGGTTGGTTTAAGTTAATATTCAATATGTTCAACTGAGAAGTACCAAAATCTCATTTTTTTATTTCTCACAGTCATAGTGTCGCGCATTCTCACAAGCTCACGCTGAGTATCGTAACTAACAATAAAAAATATAATCATAGAGGATATCCATGGAAGCTTTAGTAAGCGCCGTTAATGACATAATTTGGAGTAGTGCACTCATTTATTTATGTCTAGGTGCAGGTCTGTTTTATTCCGTTTTAACCCGATTCGCACAAGTTAGACATTTCAAAGAAATGTGTAAATTATTGCTAAGCTCAAATAATTCAGATACGGGTATTTCTTCATTTCAAGCGCTAGCTGTATCGTTATCTGGCCGTGTAGGTGTAGGTAATATTGCTGGGGTTGCTGCAGCAATTGGCTTTGGTGGTCCAGGTGCGATTTTCTGGATGTGGATTGTTGCGTTTTTAGGCGCAAGTACTGCGTATGCAGAGTCAACACTTGGTCAGATTTATAAATCAGAAGAAGACGGCCAATATCGTGGTGGTCCTGCATATTACTTCGACCGTTGCTTACAACAAAAGTGGCTAGCCGTATTATTCGCGGTATCAGCGATTATCGCCTGTGGTGTATTCCTTCCAGGCGTTCAAGCTAATGCGGTAGGTAATGCATTCACTCAAGTTTTCGGTGAAGGTACACTGGTTAGCACCAGTTTTGGTGAAGTAGGTAGCTTCAAGTTAGTAGCCCTTGCAATCATCTTAATTGTGCTGGCATTTATTATCTTTGGCGGTATTAAACGTATCGCAAACTTCACCCAAATTGTAGTGCCGTTTATGGCGTTAGGTTACATCGTTTTAGCTTTAATAGTGGTGTTCTTAAACCTTGATAAAGTACCGGGTATTTTCTCAATGATTTTATCTGATGCCTTCACAGCTCAAGCTGGTTTTGGCGCAGCAATTGGTTGGGGTGTTAAACGTGGTATTTACTCAAATGAGGCAGGTCAAGGTACCGGCCCACATGCAGCATCAGCTGCTGAAGTAGATCACCCAGCACAACAAGGCTTAGTACAAGCATTCTCTGTTTATGTTGATACTATCTTTGTATGTACAGCAACAGCGCTAATGATTCTAATCACTAAACAATACAACATTGTTGGTGAGTTACCTGCAGGTCAATTCATTGTTCAAAACGTTGATGCTGCAACTGAAGTAGGCTCTGCTGCTTTCACGCAAATGGCATTATTTAGTGTATTCGGTGGCTTTGGCGAAGCATTTGTTGGTATTGCTTTATTCTTCTTCGCATTTACCACAATTCTTGCTTATTACTATATTGCTGAAACCAATGTTGCTTATTTAAACCGTTATTTCAAAGGCAATATTCCGTTAGTTATCGTAAAGCTAGTTATTATGTTTATGGTGGCTTATGGGATGGTGAATAGCTCAGGCTATATCTGGAATATTGGTGATATAGGTGTTGGTTTAATGGCGTGGATCAATATTGTTGGTATCTTGGCTATTTTCTTTGTCGCTAAACCTGCTCTTAGTTGTTTACGTGATTATGAAGACCAAAAGAAAGCCGGTGGTGAAATCACTTTTGACCCAGTTAAATTAGGCATTAAAAATGCTACTTTCTGGGAAAAGCGTCTAGCTGAAAAGGCGAAACAGAAACAATAAATCAGGATTTTGAGTTTTTGTGATGGATTTAATTGTGCAGGTTTTCGAATCTTCACAAATGAATGAAATTCAAATAAGACATCGACTCATAAAACAAGTACAATAAAGGGCGCCTTAAGGCGCCTTTTTTATGCGTAGTATGGAGAAAGATATGGCGATTATTAGTTGCCCGCAGTGTGCAAAACCAATATCTGACAAACATAAACAATGCCCGCATTGTGAATGCCAAGTCACCGATCTAAGCAATGAGCAATTGCAGCAAATGCAAAAAGAAACGCGTATTCGCAGACAACAAAAGTTTATGAATCAGTCTTTCCTCGCACTGATTTTATTTTTAGGGGGCTTTTTCTGTTATTACTTTATGCACCCCGAAGCAAAGTCTCTTGAGTGGTATGCTTATACATCGGCAATGGCAGTCGGTTTTGTATGGTATCTCGTAAGTCGCATCTATTTAGTTGTTTTAAAAAAGAAAAAGTAACATGAATATTGATCATATCGTTAAAAATATCACCCCAGAAGTATTTGAACGTCTTCAGTATGGTGCCTCAACCGGTAAGTGGCCTGATGGCACGCCTTTGTCTGAAGAGCAAAAACAACAAACCGTTCAACTCGTGATGCTTTATCAAGCTAAAGTTTCGCAAAGCAATGAGCAGTTTACCATTGGCGCAAATGGTGAAATGGTGCAAAAGAGCAAAGCTCAATTGCAAAAAGAATTCGCATCAGAAAATGAAATAGCTAGGTTTAGTGAAAATGATCTTTAAACACCTGTTTACTCCAAAATGGAAGCACCCTAAAAATCAAGTTCGTTTAGCTGCGGTTGAACGTCTTGATACAGAGCGTGACCTTAGTATTTTAAATAGCATTGCTCTTGAAGACAGTTCTGCTGAGATCCGTAAAAAAGCCCTGAACAAAGTCAATGATATTGTTCTATGGTGGCAAGCATACAAACAAGATCAAGCACTTAAAGACGTTGCAGAGCAACATATAAACCAAGCGGTGTTAAACACTGATAGCAAACTAGATGCAAACATCAAAAATGAGTTTATTGAGCGTTATGCACCAGTAAAAACGCTTGAAAAACTGGCGTTTGCAGAAAAAGAAATTCAAGTTCGGGTTAAATTATTAAAACGCTTAGCAAATCCAAGTTTAATTGATAAAGCCTTTAAAGAAGGCCGCGAAGAACTGCAATTGCAACTTGTTGAGCTTGTCATTAGTCACCAACTTGCTAAATCATTACTTAAACATGCAAAAGGTGAAGCGTATTCACAGCTAGCCGCTTACCTTGAAAATGAACGCCTAGCAACCGAAATGCCTGCAAAAGTTGAAGCAGATACACGTGTAGTATTAGCAAAGCTGAATGCACTTCGTGATAAAAATGATTTTCAGTTGGTATCAATGCAACAAGCTGAGTTATTACAGCAGTGGCAAGCTATTGAATTAAAATGGTTAAGCGATGAGCAAGTAAGCACGCTTGATAAAAAGTATTCAGCGATTACGCAAAAGCTTGAGTCTCATATTGCACAACTAAGCAAAGAGCATGAAGCGGCGCAGCAAGCTTTAGCTGAGCAACAGCGTCAGGTCTTAGCATTAGCAAGCCTTGAAGCAATTGGTGAAGAAATTGAAAATGCATTGCAACTGGGTTTAGAAACGCCAGAACAAATTCAGCAAGACTGGCTTGAAGCTAAAGTTGCACAAGCAAAAGATGCGTTAACAGAGGCGAATCTACCTAATAACCAAAATGTTCGTGATGTAAAACAGCACTTAACAAATTTATTCAACCAAGTTGAAGAGTTACCGCAATTAGTTACTGCTATCGCTGAGTTTAAAGATGCATTTGATAAATTAAACACGGTTGCGACAACAGAAGAAGAAAGCGAGTTTGACGGCCTGAAACAGCAGTTTGAACAACAGCAAAAACTTGCACGTAAAAAGCTGGCAAGTATCCCTAATCGCTTACAAGGTCGCTTTAAAGCAAATTTAGCTGAAGCAGTAAATAGCTGGCAGCAAGCGATGGCACCGCTTACTAATAAGTTTGAGAAGAACCAACAAACAGCAAAGCGTAAAGCACGTGATGTAAAACGCTTAATTGACCAAGGGCGCTTTAATGTTGCATTTGGTGTGTTTAAAGGTTTTGAAGAGTTATACGCTACGCTAACAGAGTATTACAAGCAGCCATTAAATAGCCTAAAAGCTGATTTGGAAGCGCAATTAGCAGAAGCAAAAGATTGGCAAAAATATGCTTCAGCACCAAAGCGTGAAGCATTACTTGCTGAAGTAAACGAATTAGCCGCAACAGAATGTACAGACCCTAAACAACGCGCTGAGCAAGTTAAACAGCTGCGTCGTCGTTGGAATGAATTAGGCCGTTTAGACACTGATACAGAGAAACAACAAGGTGAGTTATTCGATCAGCAAATAGAGTTGCTGTTTGCACCATGTCGTGAGTATTTTGCTGAGCAAGAGCAACAGCGAGAACAAGCTAAGGCACAGCGTCTTGATACAATCAAGCAAATGCAA
The DNA here is from genome assembly GCF_040148775.1 of Pseudoalteromonas sp. NFXS39. Taxonomy (NCBI): domain Bacteria; kingdom Pseudomonadati; phylum Pseudomonadota; class Gammaproteobacteria; order Alteromonadales; family Pseudoalteromonadaceae; genus Pseudoalteromonas; species Pseudoalteromonas sp. NFXS39. The sequence goes on from NZ_JAGDEC010000012.1 coordinate 14,084, forward strand.
GAGCTAACAGATCTTGATACGTCTTCTGACGAGTTCGATTGGAAGCAGTTTGAGAGTAAGTTCAATCGTACCGCTAAAGCTTGGCGCTCAGCAGGAAATGTTGATCCTAAAACGTATCGTGAACTACAAGCGCAATTCAAAGCTGCGCAATCACTAGTGCAAGCACAGCTAGCTGCCTTCCATAAAGCAAATGCTGAGCAAAAAGCAGCGCTGGTAGAGCAGGCAACACAGTTATCTCAAAGCGATGATTTAGCGTCTGCGTGCCAAGAACTCAAGGTATTGCAACAAACTTGGCAAACTATTGGCTTTGCAGGAATGAAAGCAGAAAATACCTTATGGCAGCAATTTAGACGTGTTAATGACGACACCTTTGCAAAGCGCAGCGCCGAGTTTGAACAGCAAAAGCAAGTACAGCAGCAAAATGATGAAGTTGCAGCAGCGCAGTTGAGTGAGCTTGAGTCAGCACTTGAAACAGTGGTGCATCTTGCACAGCTTAAAGATTTGACAGTGAAGCTGGCTGAACTTGAGTACTCAAAAGCATTATCAGCACGAGTGAGTCAGTTAGAGACAGCGATTAGTGCAAAAACAGCGCACATTAGCAAGCAAGCAGAGCAGTCTAAGTTAACGGCTTTATTTGCTGCTCTTGAGAGCGGCAGCGAACTTCCTTCGCAATTCCAAGCTGCATTAACGACAAACTTAAATGCTGCGCAGCTCTTAACTCGTATCGAAATTTTGGCAGGCGTTGAGTCAGCTGATAGTCAGTTACGTATGACAGAGCAAGTTGCGATGTTAGATGATAAACACCGTGGTGAACATGCAGATGTTTATTATTACTTAAAGCAATTACTTGCAGTCAGTAAGGGTTCAGTTTCAGCTGACACACTAGCAAGGCTTAAAACAATATTTGCAATTTAACGAGTAAAACCGCTTTTTGAAGCGGTTTTTTTCCGTGTGTTTTTGAGGAAAACAATGAGAATTTTATTACTACTTACCTGTTTATTTTTAGGGGCATGTAAAAGTACAGATCAAGGAATGTCGGTGTACTCGTTTACTAATTCAGAAATTGAAGCAGCCCTTGCTAATCAATTACCAAAACTAAGTGAACAGATTAAGCTGATGGGCTTACCTGTTGATTTTGCTGTAAACGATCTGAGTGTCAATGTCGGCCCAGATAAGCGTGATGTGGTGGTTTTAGGGGCTGATTCTAGTGCTGTCATCAAAGCTTTCGCGCTTAAGTATCCAGTCCGCTTAAAGCTTCAAATCGAAGGTAGTCCATTTTATGACAGCGAGAAAAAAGCGGTCTTTTTACGAAATGTAAAACTGGTTGATACAACTTTAGATACAGCGGGTTTTAAGGGCAGCTTAAACTTATTAGATGATCAAGCAATGCAAGTGATTAACGGCTTTTTAGCGGTTAACCCTGTTTATAAATTAAATATGAACGACCCTAAAGTTGCACTACTGAGCAAATTGCCATTAGATATGAAAGTATCTCAGGGCGAAATTATCTTAGTACCTAGACTATAAAAAATATTAAAAATTTTTAAAGCGGCCTTGAGCCGCTTTTTTGTAATTACTTGTTAAGCAAGTTCAACCTTGCCATAATTGCTCGTGATATTTCGCGAAACAAGTAATTGCTATGATCAAGGAATTTTTAAACGACCCTACGTTACTGTTAAATGCAGTTGGTGAAGGGATCTATGGCTTCGATTTATCGGGTAATGCGGTTTTTGTAAACCCTGCCGCTGAGCGCATGACAGGCTGGAAAGCAGACGAGCTACTTGGTAAAAAAATACACCAATATCATCACCATACTCGTAAAGATGGGTCACCATATCCCGCAGATGAATGCCAAATATATTGCACTATGTTCGATGGTAAACATCGTCATGTAAACGATGAAGTCTTCTGGCGTAAAGATGGTAGCTATTTTGCCGTCGAGTATACTTCAACCCCAGTTTATAAAAATGGCGCCTTGATTGGTGCGGTCGCGATTTTTCGCGATGTGTCAAAACAGCAGCAAACAGAAGTGGCATTGCGCGACGCTCTAGCGCAAGTTCAGCACTTGTCTGAGCAACTACAAGCTGAGAATGCTTACCTTATTTCAGAGTTAAACGAAGATTGGCAAGATTCCGGTTTGGTTGGTCAAAGTCATTCATTCCAAAGTATGCTCGAGCAAATTACCTTGGTAAGCCAAACTAATAGTACAGTTTTGATTTTAGGTGAAAACGGCACGGGTAAAGAGCTGGTGGCACGAAACCTTCATCGCTTGAGTAGCCGTGCTGAGCAACCTTTTATAAAGGTCAATTGTGCTGCGTTTTCAGCTAATTTAATTGAGTCTGAACTATTTGGTCATGAAAAAGGGGCATTTACTGGTGCAAATGAACGTAGAAAAGGGCGCTTTGAATTAGCTGACAAGGGGACTTTATTTCTAGATGAAGTGGCAGAGCTGCCATTAGAAGCGCAAAGTAAATTACTTCGCGTGCTACAAGAACAAGAGTTTGAGCGAGTTGGTGGCAGTCAAACTATAAAAGTTGATATTCGCGTGTTAGCTGCAACAAATCGAAACCTGTGGCAAATGGTTGAGCAGGGTAGCTTTAGAATGGACTTGTATTATCGCTTAAATGTGTTTCCTATTCGTGTGCCAGCTCTACGTGAACGCAAAGAAGATATTCCACTTTTAGCGGCAAACATAATAACTCAGCTTAATAAGCGCTTAGGTAAGCAGTTAAAGGGGCTTAGCAAAGCAACGCTCACTAAGCTGGGTAATTATGATTGGCCTGGCAATATTCGTGAATTACAAAATATCCTTGAGCGTGAAGCTATTTTATCTAAGCAGTCTGTACTACAACTCTCTGCTCCGTTGAATAATGAACAACCGGATGAGCAGGTTGTCTCGCTTGATGCTGTACAAAAGCAGCATATTCTCCAGGTGCTAAAGCGTTGTAACGGACAAGTATCAGGTGATAATGGCGCTGCAACTTTACTGGGTCTTCCAGAAAGTACCCTCAGGTCAAAAATGAAAAAATTGGCTATAACACGCTAATTCGTGATATATCGCGAATGTTCGTGATATTTCGCGATTTTAATATTCTTAAATTTAAATTTTCCCTTTTATATCAATGGTTTGATTTTATTTTTTGTTGGCCTGATAGTTGCTCTGTCAGGTTATTACCGACACAATAGTAAGTAGCAAAATGAAATTTGATATAAAAGAGCAAGACTTAATCATCAAGCCCTACAACCAAGATGGGCCAATTTATATTCGAGAGCAAAAAGGGCATTTCCAACGTATCCGCCGTTACTTAGGCTGGGTGCTGATGCTGACTTTTATAGCTATTCCGTGGATCCCATATGATGGTCGACAAGCCGTATTACTTGATGTAGCAAGTCAAAAATTTACCCTGTTTGGATTAACGTTGTTACCGCAAGATTTTATGATCTTAGCCATGTTATTTATGACTGGTGCGTTTGCTTTGTTTTTCGTCACTAACTGGCTAGGTCGTGTTTGGTGTGGTTACACTTGCCCGCAAACAATCTGGATGCTTATGTTCACTTGGGTTGAACACAAAGTTGAAGGTAACCGAAACCAGCGTATTAAACTTGATAAAACAGCTTGGTCAGCAAGTAAATGGCAAAAGAAAATCACTAAACATGCCGCTTGGCTTGTGATCTCTTTACTCACATCAATGTCATTCATGGCTTATTTCATCCCGGCTAAGTCTTTGTACATGAGCCTATTTACCCTAGAAATGTCTGGCATTGTAAGCTTTTGGGTATTCTTATTCGCATTTTGTACGTATGGGAATGCGGGATTCTTGCGTGAAAAAATGTGTACTGTTGCTTGCCCATATTCGCGTTTTCAATCAGTAATGTTTGATAAAGACACCTTGGTGGTCACGTATGATCAAGAGCGAGGAGAATCTCGCGGTGCTCGTAAGCGTAAAGCCGATCCAAAAGAGTTAGGCTTAGGTGACTGCGTAGACTGTAATTTGTGTGTAGAAGTATGTCCAGCTGGTATAGATATTCGTAATGGCTTGCAATATGAATGCATAAACTGTGGTTTATGTATTGATGCCTGTGATAGCACAATGGAAAAGTTCAACTATCAAAAAGGGCTGATCAAGTACGCCTCGGAAAAACAAATGGAAGGTAAAACGACCAACCCATTTAGACTAAAACTTCTTGGTTATGGTGGTTTGACGGCGCTATTTGTCGTTGGGATGGTTGTGTGGATGGCAATGCGCACACCAATCGAGGCCTCTGTAATTCGTGACCGTAATGCACTGTACCGAGTTAATTTTGAAGGCTTGGTAGAGAATCCATATACCTTATCAATCATCAATAAAACGCAGCATAGTTTGAGTTATTCAATTGGTATAAGTGGTATCGAAGAAGCAAGCTTACAATTGCCTGAGACTATCAAAGTTGAAGCAGGTCAGATGAAGCGAGTACCTGTTACTGTGGTTGCTGATGGCTATGACTTAAAGTCAAAAGTAACGCCTATCAGTTTTCACATTCAAGCATTAGAAGATGCCAATATCGCAATTACTAAAGAGACTAAGTTTTACCGAGATTAATCCAACCCCAAAATGAAAAATGGCTTGTTTTTAACAAGCCATTTCTGCAAATTCGAGTTTCTTTAGCACATGGGCTTTAGCGCTATCTAAATCATCAAATAAACAGTCCATTATCTGAATTGGTGATTGTGCTTGTGCAATGATGCGTTTCATTTGATTGAGTACAATTGATGAGCTAAACATGTATGCGGTAGCGACACAGTTAGTGCTTTGTAGAGCACGTAACAATTGGATAAACCCGCGTTCGGCCTCAGGAGTAGTAGCAAGTAATTGGGTAGAATGACTAATATAAGCCCACGGCTTTCCAGCTAGATCAGAAATATGCTTTTTTATATCTACTGCAAAGTCATTGACTAAACGTGCGTTAATATTACCAGAAAATTGTCCAATTATAATTGGACCATCAGTGATGATACTGACACTGCCATAGTGATTCTTAAATTCCAATTTGCTTCCCTTTTGAATTAAAAGAGCGCGAATTTTATACAATTCTATGTATGTGTCTAGTTATTTAATATACAATTATTAAAAAACATAAATAATTCAATTTAGTTGTTTATTTGTGTGTTTTATCCATTAAAGTGGTTTGGAGTAAATTATTTATTTACTCCAAATTTAAAATATAACTAACTATTTATTAACAATATAGTTCAATGCACCGGTAATCGAGGCTACTTGTGCATCAATACAGACTTCATCATTTGCCTGTGGGCTATCAGGGTAAACTTCTGTTGTTGTCACAAATTCAGCATCAGTGAGACCCATACATAAGCCGATTTTTTTCGCTTGGTAATGAATAACACCCAATTGGGTTTGCGGTACACCAATCAACTGGTTATTCTCATCGCTAGGTGCGATATGAGTTACTTTTTCAACAGACTTAATAATCGCTGCCTGAAACGCGTCATGTGGACGTTCACTATCAGCAACGAGATAAAAGCCATCTGGGATGTTCCAGTTATCGTGAGTGGTTGCATCACGTGCTGCAAGAGCAGGACGAAACTCACTATTATCAGTATCAGTTGTTTCATGTAGGTCGATATGCACGTAAGGTGCAATGGTATTGTCAGCTAAATACTGCATGATTGCTGCAGACTCTTCAGCTGGGCTGTCAGCGTAGAATGAGCGGTTTGGATCTGTCGCATTAGGGTTCCAGCGATTAATTGTTTCATAACTCCACGGGCTGATACACGGTGCTACTAAAATATTAAAATCGGCAAAGTAGTCTTTAGCTTTGTTCTTAGCAAACGCTAATGCGCCATGCACACCACTTGTTTCATAGCCATGAACGCCACCGGTAACCAATACTGTCGGTTTATCAGCTTGCCATTGCTTGCTCTTTAAAATGTAAAGAGGGTACTTGTCGCTGTCGTAACTTAATGCACCATACTGTTCAATATTGAAATCGATTGATAAAGACTCTAATTGCGATACAACATCATCTATATAGCTACGTTTTACTGTCTGTGATTTAAACCATGCTTTTTTATCTGCTTCGTTCCACGGTTTACCAGGGGTTCCTATAGGGTAACTCATAAAATACCTTATTCGACTTGCTGCAAAACGCCAAGCTTATCTAAGCCGTTAAGTCACTGCAACTAGATAAGTTCAGTGGTAAAGGTACCTTGCTCATACAGCTTTGCGTGATGGTGCTTATGGGCCTCAAATAAGTATCTACGAAGTTCCTCTTCACCTTTGCAAACCTTTACGATCTTACCTGCAATCCCTTTACTAGTGGTTCGAATTGGCTTCACACTAAGAATAATGTGATCTCTGCTAGGTAAATCAAATGCGAGTAATATGTCTTTGTTTAGCTCTGGAGCTTGACGCTTAGGCTTGAGTAACACGCCAGTACTTGATAAAGACAATATTTGAAATTGCTCGGTATGTATTTCGAGATCAGGAGTTCGCCAGCTGCGTTCGATCCCTTTGGTATCTATCACTTCTGGAGCACTGAGTAAGGGTATCAGCTGGCCATTTTCGTCATTGATAAACTCAAGTGGAAACCAAAGCTGATAAATACCCACCTCGGCAAGTAAAGTTAGTTTGGAATTTGCTAGTAAGCCGTTTAATTTATTTGGCAAGTTGAGCCTAACAGACATTTTTGTATCGGTTGGATCGCCATCAAGGTTTTCAGCCTCGAATAAACGGTTGAAAAAAGTAAGTTCTTGTTCGGATAAATGTGCCATATAAAGCTCCTTCTTTAGCACGCTTACTTATATGTATCATAAATTGTTCAAATTATGCACGTATAATGAGCATTAATTATGCCAGAAGCTTTGTGATTTATTTTGCGGCGTATTTCACTTACACTGATAAAAAAGTTAACAAGGATTTTATTTTGTCGAGCCTGACTGGTGTAAATAAAAGTTTAGTAATATTTGCTGCTTTAGTCGTTGTTTTAGCGGGTATTAAAGCTGCAAGTGTGATTGTTATTCCATTTGTGTTGGCGGCCTTTATCGCTATTATTTGTAATCCCTTAATCCGTTTCTTTGCCAAATACGGTATCCCTAAAGGTATTGCTGTGGTTTTTGTGATGCTGATGATTGTCGGTATAGGGATAAGCCTTGCCGGTCTGGTTGGGCAATCTATGACCGATTTTTCAGAAAATTTACCTGAGTACAAGGCACAACTCAAAGAAGAGTTTGTCTGGGTGGTTAACGTTGCTGCAAGCTATAACATTTTGATTGATAAAGAGCAGATTATTTCTTTATTTGATCCAGGTAAAATGATTGATGTTGCAACTAATATGCTCACCGGGTTAGGTGGGGTGATGGCGAACCTGTTTTTAATCATATTAACTGTCGTGTTTATGCTATTTGAAGGGCCAATGCTCAGCAAAAAAGTGCATTTAGCACTCGATGACCCTGAAATGAAAATGCAGCAAGTTGACCGTTTCTTAGATTCAATTAATTCTTATCTAGCCATAAAAACAATGGTTAGTCTAGGCACAGGTGTTCTTGCAGGATTCATGTTGTGGGCACTTAATGTTGATTATTTTGTGCTCTGGGCTGTGGTGGCGTTTATGCTTAACTATATTCCTAATATTGGTTCTATTATTGCTGCAGTACCAGCTGTGTTACTTGCTTTAATCACGCAAGGCCCATTGGTAGCAGGGTTTATCGCTGGTGGATATTTAGTTATTAACACAGTGATGGGTAATATTGTAGAACCGCGCTTTATGGGGAAAGGGCTGGGCTTATCGACGCTAGTGGTGTTTTTATCGTTGATTTTCTGGGGCTGGTTGATGGGAACAGTTGGTATGCTATTGTCAGTTCCATTAACTATGATAGTTAAAATTGCTTTAGAAACCAGCCAAGAAGGGCGATGGCTTGCTACTTTGCTAGGTAATGGTGAAGAGCTAAAACTTGAGGATTAAAAAGGCGCTTAAGCGCCTTTTTATTTTTCAAAATGATTAACGATTATAGCGACTTGGTATCACTTTAGAGGTTGTTGTAAAACCTTTACATGGTTTTTGAGAATTTCAATCTCACATTGTTTGTAGGCAATAGCGGCACTAGTGCCATTTGGCATTTTTTGTAAGTAGCGCCAACGACAACTGTCTTCTAAATAACGCTCTTGGTTTTTTATACTGCGATTAAAAATTGGTAGCAATTGGCTATTACCGGTATCTTCTTTTATTTTTTCAAGATCCATAGTGAGCTTATTAACCCACATTTTTTGGTCACGTTGCAGGTCTGCAATAACTTGATCAAGGCATTGAATATACCGCTTGGTGTCATCAGTATGGTTGCTCGCGAGCTCACAAGCTTGCTCTGCTTGAGCCTGTGATGCAGTCGTAATTAAACCTAAAAAGATGCTCTTAACGGATATGGATGTTTTATTTTTTATCATGGTAATTAAACTCTAATATAAACTCAGCGCCGGCTAGCTTCTCTGCATCTTTAATGGTTAATGTGCCATTATACGAGTTTACTAAATCAGATACGATAGCCATGCCAACACCATGGCCACTTTCGTAAGTATCGAGTCTGGTACCGCGAGTCAGTAATGATTCGCGTTTGTGCTCAGGAACACCTGGGCCATCATCACTTATGCTGAGTGTTAACTTTTTGTTCTGTTTAACCTTTATATCGACCTGTGAACGGCAAGCTTTACAGGCATTATCGATTAAATTACCGAGTAGTTCCATTAAATCGGTTTTATCACCTAAGAAATAGTCTTTTTCACTAACCTCAGAGGTAAAAATAATATCTTTATCGCGATAAACCTTGCTCATCGCGCTTAAAATTGAATCAATAACAGGTTTAATATGGGTTTGCTTTTTCCAAGTATCAGAAGCACCCGTTGCAGCTCGTTTTAATTGATGTTCGATCATCACATTAATACGATCTAACTGCTCTTGTGCATCGGCATCATTGGCTAAAGGGCTTGATTTAAGGACTGCCAAGGGGGTTTTTAATGCATGAGCAAGATCGCTTAACGAAGCCCTATAGCGCTCTTTTTGGCGCTGTTGCGATTCAAGTAATAAGTTTAAGTCGGCTTTTATGGTTTGCAGCTCTACTGGGTAGAGACCTTTTATTTGCTGATTATCGCCCGATTCAATGGCTTTAATTTCTTTATCAAGACGTTGCAATGGCCTTGCACTCCAAACAAAACCAATCGCCATAAGCGCTGCAATGGCCACACCCATTACATACATCCAATTTACTAACGTTTGTTTAAAGCCATCCATCAGCCTGAGAAGTGCATCATTACGTTTTAATAAGATAAAACGCGCATGCTCCGATTGGTCAATGTTTTCTAAAATAACGGTAAGGGTTAATTGCCAGTACACGGTCTTGTTGTATTCAACACGGCGAAAATCCGCAGAGCCTGCTGGGGCTTCAAAGTTATCTGGAATAAAATTGATGTTGGTGGCTGATTCAGAATACCAAACAGGAAGATCACCACGATAAATCATTGCATAGGTATCTGAATTTAAACGATTTAGCTCTGGAGTTAAGATGGTGCTCGGCATTACAATGCCGCGTTCAGTGAAGTCAACTTCAGAAATAAGAGAATATAAATGAGCTTCGAGGGTTTTTTCGGTCGCTTCGACCAAAGAAGCGTAGTAAGCCTTACCAATTGAGAAAAACAGAATTGGCAAGGCTACTAATAAAACAAAGACAAGGATAAATCCTTGCCTTACTTTAAGCGGTATTTGCGATGCTACCACTGACTTTTAAGCCTATAACCACGGCCACGTAATGTTTCAACTGGGTTAAGGGTACCGTCAGGGTCAAGCTTCTTACGTAAACGCAATACGAAAACTTCTATTACGTTTGAGTCAAGGTCGAAGTCTTGATCATAAATGTGCTCTGTCAATTCAGATTTAGAAATTACCTTTTGTGGGTTAACCATTAGATATTCTAAAACTTTGTATTCGTATGCAGTTAAGCTAAGTTCTTTATCATTAACCCAAACTTGTTGTGAGCGAGTGTGTATTTTGATAGGACCTGCTGTCATTTCTGGGTTTGCTTTACCTGCGCTGCGGCGGATAAGTGCATTACAGCGTGCAATCAGCTCTTCAACATGGAAAGGTTTAGTTAGGTAGTCATCAGCACCTGCATCTAAGCCTTCTACTTTATCCTGCCAACGGTCACGTGCAGTTAAAATCAAAATAGGGATAGTAATCCCCTGAGCACGGGCTTTGGTAATTAATTCGATACCATCTACTTTTGGTAAGCCTAGATCTACTACCGCCATATCAAGCGGGTACTCGGTAATATGGAATAAACCAGCTTCACCATCGTGACAAAGGTCAACGCTATAACGCTCTTTTTCAAGTGCATTACGGAGGTTATCTGCTAAGTGTAAATCATCTTCAATAACTAAAATTCGCATTCTTAATCCTTTTTCACTTCGCCAGTCTTTTTGTTCACATGGACATCAACCACATGGCCGTTCGTTTTTAAAATTCTTACGGTAAATACTTTATCTTGCTCTGTGATTTTTAGGGTTCGGCCGTCCTCAGATTTTTTTGCAATTGTCACAGCCTGTTTTTTAGTCACTTCAGAGACTTGTTTCTTACTGGCATCAGCATGAAAGCTTGATAATGCAAATAAAAGACTAAAACTGAAGGCTAATAATATGCGCATGACGGGGAACTCCTAAACCAGACCCATTTAGTTTAATTAACCAATTAACTAAAATTCAAGTAATTACGTTCAATTCTGTAATTTCAATAGGCAAATCTTAGTTAATAAGCCGTGAACAAACACTGAATTAATGATTCAGTTAAGTTCAGACGTTAACCAAATACTTTTTTAAATGGTTTTACAACTGAGTTGTCGTAAACACCTGCAGCAATATAAGGATCATTTGCTGCCCATTCACGAGCTGCTTCTAATGACTCAAACTCAGCAACGACTAACGAACCTGTAAAACCAGCTTCAGCGGGATCTTCACTATCAATGGCAGGAAGCGGACCTGCTGTGAATAAACGGTTTTGTTCATCTAATTCTTGTAGACGTGCTAGGTGAGCAGGACGCGCAGATTTGCGTGCTTCTAAACTATTTTCAACATCAGTTGAATAAATCATATACAGCATGGTGTGTTCTCAATGTTATTTTTAAAAAATAGTAGCATATTCTTAGCAATAGACGAGAGAATATTCGCGTAATAATCTTTACACAAACCCATATAACTTTAACTTATAAAGCTTGAAATACGCGGTGTAACACTGGTAGAGTCGCTGGGTTGAGAAAATAATAATAAGGTTTTTAAATGAGCGAAAAACGCGAGCATTTTAGCTCCCGCCTCGGTTTTATTTTAGCGGCAGCCGGTTCTGCTGTAGGTATCGGAAACTTAGTGGGTTTTCCTGTTTCAGCTACAAAAAACGGCGGTGGTGCTTTCCTATTAGTTTATGCATTGTTTGTCATTTTCATCTGTTTACCAGTGATGATGGCTGAAATGGCAATGGGTCGTAAAGCGCAAAAAGATCCTCTTGGTTCTTACAAATTATTAGCGGGCAACGATCCTAAATGGAACTTTGCAGGCTTTTTAGCAGTATTAACGCCATTTATGATTGCTGTTTTTTATATGGTTATTACTGTATGGATTTTTGGTTATTTATCGCAAACTGCATTTGGTAATTTAGATGCTTTGGCTCAGCCAGATAACTTTGGCACTTTTATTAACAGCTACACCGTGTTTGGCTATATGGCAGTGGTTGCTATCATCGTTAACTTGATTTTGGTTGGCGGCGTAAAAGAAGGTATTGAAAAAGCAGCTAAGTTTATGATGCCAGCTTTATTCGTTCTACTAACAGCGTTGGTTATTTATGTATTAACACTTGATAACGCGATGGCTGGTGTGAAGTACTATATAGTGCCTGACTTTTCAAAAATGGATGCAAGTGTATTAAATGGTGCATTAGCACAAGCGTTTTTCTCATTGTCGTTAGGTATGGGTATTTTAATGACCTATGCATCTTATATTTCAAAGAAAGACGACATTGTTGGTAGTGCTAAAATGGTTGCTGTAACCGATTCTCTTGTTGCATTTATTGCGGGTCTTATGGTTCTTCCTGCTATATTTAGCTTTAACCCAAACACTGACCCAAGCACTTTATCTGACTCATCGGTATCGATGATTTTTGTTTATTTACCAAAAATTCTATTAGCGTTACAAGCTGATATTGGTTATGTAGGTGCATCAATTGTTGCGTTTGTATTCTTTTTACTCGTCTTTTTTGCTGCAATTACGTCGCTTGTATCAATTGTAGAAGTTCCAACAGCAACATTAAGTGACCGCAAAGGTATTAGCCGTAAAAAAGCGTTGCTTATCTTAACTTTATCTACAGGTGTATTAACTGTGCTTTGTACGATGTCGTTTGGTATGGTTGAATCACTCACTAAGTTTGTTAGTTATGGCGGCGCAGATAAGAGTTTATTTGATATTGTTTATGATGTGTTTTACGACACAATTTTACCGCTTAACGGTTTAATGGTGTGTTTATTCGTTATGTACCGTTGGAAAAAAGCAAACTTATCAGCAGAGCTAAGCCAAGGCTGTGACGGCTATGTTGGTAGCTTCACAGAGAAGTATGTGAACTTCTCACTATCAACGTTTATCCCTGCCATTTTATTACTAATCTTTGTAAATACGGTGGCGACTAAATTCTTTGCATTTAGTATTTTCGGATTTTAAAAACCAGTTCAATACTTAGCCGCGCACTTTGCGCGGCTTTTTATGCCTGCTATTTGTTGTGCTTTAATAATCAAAATGCTCCTGCATCAAGCACATCACCCAAGCCAAGGGTAAACATCCAAAGTCCCCACAAACTGTGTTCAATTACACACACGAAGGTAGAGCGGCTTTGCGAATAAGTATATGAGAACAACAGTCCACCTAAAAATGCTAGAAGTACGGCCAATACATTCGCATAGACAATATGCGCCAACGCAAACACCGATGCGCTGACAATAATACGCACCGTTTTACTTGGCATAATGCGTTTATAACGATGGAAAAAATAGGTTCTAAAGATAAGTTCTTGCGGCATCACCGATAAGATAGGGTAGAGCAGTAGCAACATTAGCCAATCGTTGAATGAGTTTCGTGGTAGTGAAAACCAGTTTTCTTGATTCATGATGCCGTAAAACATCCCGGAGAATAGCGCTCCTAAAAAGAAAAAACTAAATAAACGACGTTTTACCGCACTAAATTGCCCGAGGCTTGTTAAGCGAAAACGCTTAAAGTGGGGATCAGACAGAAGCAGCATGCCACATACAATCATTAAGATAATAAGTGCGGGAATGAGCCAGTTAGCGAGGTAGGCACGCAAAAAGAAGCCTAAGAGCGGCAAAGAAACAAATATGAGGGTAAATTCAAACCAGCGGTATTGGTTAGCGTTCAATGTCGTCTCAGCGTTTTTTTTGTTTACGCTAACAAGCTAAGACGACAGTTTTATGACACTAAGATTGCTTTGAATCTTTCTCTTCGTCATCTTCTGGTAAGTATTTGAATAGGGTGATGATTGTTGCTAACACGCAGACAAAGGTAATACCCATTAAGCCAAACACTTTAAAGTTAACCCAAAAGTCGAGTGAGAAGTTATACGCAATGTAGATATTAAGCGCAGAAATACCCGCAGTAATTGCAACCCAAAACAGGTTAAGCTTGTTCCATAATGCTTCTGGTACCTTTATTTCTTGTTTACTCTCAGAGGCATTTTCTAAAATCGAGCTAAGTGCTTTTTTCACTAGGTTTTTGCCAAGTACATAGCGGCTTACTAACAAAGTGACACTGAAAATTGCATATACAATGGTGGCTTTCCATTTGACAAACTGTTCATCGTGAAAAACTAAAGTAAGTGTACCTAACACCACCGCGATGGCAAAAAACAGCCAATGTCTGGTCGGCACTTTGCCATCCTTAAAATAACAATAAGCAACCTGTATTAAGGTGGTTAGCATCAGCAATGCTGTTGCCCAATAAATATCAACTAACTTGAAAACCGCAAAGAACAAAATCAGCGGGATGTATTCAATAATCGCATGCATAGATTTATAAATGCTCTATTTTAAAAAGATACTGGGTTGTATCAAGTTATTGCGCAAGATACAAGGTTGACTTAGTAGAGCTGAAAGCTTAGCCTCCCGAGCCAATCTGGCCTAAACCTGCGTTTAGGTTGTTTTACCTTATCTTTTTCCGCTTAACCTCAGATGATTAAGTGGCGTATTTTGGAGCATTTTATGAATAAAGCCGCGTTAGTATCACAAATGGCTGCCCACAGTGAATTAACAAAAAAAGACACACAAGCTGCCTTAACTAGTATGTTAAATGCTATCGAAAAATCACTGTCTGAAGGCGATCAAGTGCAAATTAATGGCTTTGGTACGTTTGCATTGAGTTATTACCCAGCACGTAAAGGTCGTAATCCACAAACAGGTGAAGAAATTGAAATTGAAGGCGCTAACAAGCCTGTTTTTAAACCTGCTAAAGCATTAAAAGACGCCCTATAAGCAGGATTTGCAAATTCGTTGTAGCATTTACACACTGAAACAGAATATTTTTAAATTAAGTTAATACTTTCAATGTGTTAAATTTGGCATGTTGTCTGCTGCTATTACTTTAGGTTTACCTAAATAAGGAGATAACATGTCAAATTTAAACAGCCAACTTAATGGTAAAAAGATTGCCATTCTAGCAACCAATGGTTTTGAGCAAAGTGAGCTATTATCACCACGCAGCGCATTGTTAGAAGCAGGTGCACTTGTAGAAGTCGTGTCTCTTGAACGTGGAGATATTACTGGCTGGGATGAAAACCAATGGGGTGAAAGAGTCACAGTGGATCGTGTGGTTAGCGAGGCTGACTCAAGTGAATATGATGCCCTATTGCTACCTGGTGGTTTATTCAACCCAGACACACTGCGTCAAGATAGCGAAGCAAAGGCCTTTGTTGATGGTTTCTTCAGTGCAGGTAAAAATAAACCCATTGCAGCGATTTGTCATGGACCATGGCTACTAGCTGAAGTTAACAAATTACGCGACCGCAAGGTGACGTCATACCCAAGCATTAAAACCGACTTAATCAATGCTGGCGCAAATTGGGTTGATCAAGAGGTGTGTGTTGATGAAGGTATAGTCACAAGCCGAAGCCCAGCTGACTTAGAGGCTTTTAATCGAAAATTCATTGAAGAAATTAAAGAGGGTGTGCATCGCCATCATTAATAGTTAGATACAATAAAGGGCCTATAAGGCCCTTTTTTAAGTAAACTAAACAACTTATTTTGTAGCTGCTTTCATACTGGCTACAAACTCTTTCAACCCACTTAGCATCGCTGCTTGGTCATCAAGGTTTGCTTCTATGATTTTAACTACTGCAGAACCTGAAATCGCCCCAGCGGCCCCTGATTCGAGTGCTGATTTAACATCTTCCGGTGTTGATACTCCAAAGCCTAATAAAGCTGGTGCAGCATGATAATCTTTTAGCTTTTTAACTAACGAGTCTGCTGGCATTTGTGCTTTAGTTTCTGTTCCCGTAACGCCCGCGCGTGATAACAGATAAGTGTAACCACGGCCATATGAAGCACACTCGCGTAAAGTGTCGTCATCAGCATTAGGCGTTGCAATAAAAATTGGGTCTATGCCATTTTTCATTGCTGTTTGGCGAAATAGCTTTGATTCATGTAGCGGTACGTCAGCCACTAAAATTGAATCGACACCTGCTTCTTTAGCATCTTGATAAAACTTTTCGATGCCACGCTTAAACACCAGATTTGAATACAATAATAGGCCAATTGGAATATCTGCATTGTATTCACGCACTTGTTTGATGATATCAAAGCAATCTTGGGTATTAATGTTTTCATCAAGCGCACGAATGTTGGCCGCTTGGATAACAGGGCCATCTGCAATCGGATCAGAAAATGGAATACCTAACTCAAGGGCATCAGCGCCGCCATCAATTAAGCTTTTGATGATTTCTACACTCAGTGCTTTATTAGGGTCGCCAATGGTCACAAACGGCACAAACGCACCTTGGTTTGTTTCATTTAATGTGGCGAACAGTTGTCCGTAACGGTTAGTCTGGCTCATAGTGCGCCTCCTTCTGATAAAACACTGTGTACGTGAGCCAAATCTTTATCGCCTCGGCCGCTTAGGTTAACCACTAAAATAGTGTCTTCGGTTTGTTGCTCGGCATATTTAAGGGCATATGCTAGGGCGTGGCTTGACTCAAGGGCTGGAATAATCCCTTCGTTTTTAGCTAATAATTGGAATGCCTCTAGAGCTTCAGTATCGCTAATACCAACGTATTGTGCACGGCCTGTTTCATGTAAATGAGCATGCTGTGGACCAACAGCAGGGTAATCAAGACCTGCTGAAACAGAGTAAGACTCTTCAATTTGACCATCATCATTTTGCATAATGTAGGTATAGGTACCGTGTAAGATGCCTTTTGTGCCTTTACATAAGGTGGCACCATGCTGGTGGGTGTCTAAGCCCTTACCAGCAGGCTCTACACCAATCAGTTTTACGCTTGGCTCATCAATAAAGTCTGTGAACATACCAATTGCATTAGAGCCACCGCCAACACAAGCAAGCACGGCATCCGGTAATCGACCTTCTGCTTTTAACACTTGTTGTTTTGCTTCTTCTCCAATCATTTTTTGGAACTCACGTACCATGGTTGGGAATGGGTGAGGGCCTGCTGCAGTGCCCAGTAAATAGTGAGCATCTTTGTAATTAGCAGACCAATCGCGTAGTGCTTCGTTTACTGCGTCTTTTAAAGTACCAGAGCCTGCTGTGACAGGAATAACCTCTGCACCCATTAGTTTCATTCGAAATACGTTTGGTTGCTGACGTTCAACGTCTTTTGCGCCCATGTAAACACGGCACTTTAAGCCAAGTAGGGCACACGCGAGGGCAGTTGCAACACCGTGTTGGCCAGCACCTGTTTCTGCAATGACTTCTTTTTTCCCCATGCGCTTTGTAAGTAGTGCTTGACCAAGTACTTGGTTGGTTTTGTGCGCACCGCCGTGGAGTAAATCTTCACGCTTTAAATATAGTTTTACCTTTGGGTTTTTAACTAAATTACGTGTCAATGTTAGTGGCGTAGGGCGACCTGCGTATTCATTTAATAGTTTTTCAAATTCAGCCTGAAAAGCTGGATCTTTTTGTGATTTATTAAACTCTGCTTCTAGTTGCTTGAGTGCAGGCACAAGCAACTGTGGTACAAACATACCACCGAATTCACCAAAATAAGCTGGATTTTGCATTATAACCTCAATAATTTCTGATATGCGAAAACGCATTTTGTAATTTTGTTTGGCACTTTTTACCCGCTGACGCTTCAACGCCAGAATTTAGGTCAAGGCCATTGGCACCGCGATAAAGCGCTGCATGAATATTCTCTGGATTTAAACCACCGGCTAACATAAATGGCACCGTTGCCGTTTCTAGTACAGACCAATCAAATGTTTCGCCTGTGCCGCCTTTTTGGCTTTTGCTGTAAGTGTCGTATAAATGGCGGTCAACCCCTTCGAGCGGTTTTGGTAATTCGCCTTTAACGGCTTGTGCTTTCCAAATTTCACAGCCAAGCGGTAATTGCTTTCTGAGAGTTTGAATATATTCGCTATTCTCGTCACCATGTAATTGCACTGCAGCTAGCTTTAAACTTTGTGCATAATCTACTACTTGTTCAACAGGCGCATTGACAAAAACACCAACATAAGCGAGCGGGGCACTTTGTGTTACTTGCTTGGCGCAGTCGATATCGACATAACGTGGTGACTTAGGGTAAAAAATTAAACCGCCATAAACAGCACCACTCGCGTAGGCTGCCATCGCGTCTTGTGAACGGGTTAAGCCACACACTTTATTTTCACCTAAAATCACTTTACGACACGCGGCTTCTAAGTCGCGCTCAGCCATGAGTGAGCTACCGATTAAAAAGCCGTCGCATAATGGCGCTAGGCGTTTTACATCTTTATGGGTATAAATGCCCGACTCTGAAATGACCACTTTGTCATTTGGGATAAGCTGGCGTAATCGCTCTGTTGTCGCAAGATCAGTACTTAAATCACGAAGGTCGCGGTTGTTAATGCCAATAAGGCTGGCATTAAGTGCAAGTGCGCGGCTTACTTCTTGCTCATTACTGACTTCAGTGAGTACCGACATATTCAAAGAATCAGCCACTTTATGAAGCGCTAAATATTGTTCGTCATCAAGGACAGAGAGCATTAATAAAATAGCATCACCACCAGACAAGCGTGCTAAATAGACTTGGTACTCATCAATAAAGAAGTCTTTACAAATTAGCGGCTGCTCAACTTGGCTGCGCACATATTCAAGGTACTGATAGCTGCCTTGGAAATATTTTTCGTCAGTAAGCACACTCATGCAGGTTGCGTACTTTTTATATACCGAAGTAATTTCGTCTAAATTAAACGGCTCGCGAATAAGCCCTTTTGACGGTGATGCTTTTTTACACTCTAAAATAAATTGTGTGCCAGTTGCTGCTAACGCTGCTTCAAAGTCTCGCTTGGTTGGTACAACATCCTCAATGAATGACTCAAGCGGGCGCTGTGCTTTTCTTTGTTCTAATTCAATGCGTTTGTCGGCAACAATTTTGTCTAACACGTTAGCCATGACTTACCTCAATAATTGCGTTCAATGTGTCCATCGCTTTGCCTGATGCTAATAATTCACTTACTTGATCTGCGGCTGCTTTTAAATCACTTGTTTTATCGGTTAAATAAAGAAGTGCCGCAACGTTGGCTATAATAGCTGCGTTATGCGCCATTTCACCTTGACCTTGTAAAATCGCTAAGCTTGCTTTTGCGTTATATTCTGGCCCTTGGCCTGCTAGTTGTTCAAGTGAATAGTTTGCAAGACCAAAATCGCTCGCTGTTAGCGTGTATTCGCTTAGTTCACCGTTATTTAGCTCAACCACTTTGGTTGTCCCGTGCAAGGCAATTTCGTCAGTGCCTGCACCATGAACCACCATGGCGCGTTTAGTGCCAAGGGTTTTTAAGGTTTCTGCCATTGGTAAACACAGTGAAGCGTCATAAACACCAAGCAATTGAACCTCGGGTGCAGCAGGGTTGGCAAGCGGCCCTAAAATATTAAAAATTGTGCGGCTTTTAAGGGCTGTTCGCACGCCCATCGCATGGCGTACACCACTGTGATAATGCGGCGCAAATAAAAATGTGAAGCCAGTATTTTCTAAACAAATGGCTGCTTGCTCAGGGCTCATATCGATATTGATACCCAAGGCTTTTAGTAAATCCGCAGAGCCAGAATTACTCGATACACTACGATTACCATGTTTGACCATGTTGATGCCCGCAGCGGCGGCTACAATAGCAGCAGTGGTACTAATATTAATTGTGTTTGAGCCATCGCCACCGGTACCACAGCTATCTGCAAGCAAGGTTTTGCTGGTTTTAAATGGCACTGCATTGGCGCGCATTGATGCTGCCGCACCGGCGATTTCATCACTCGTTTCGCCTTTTAGTTTTAGGGCGATAAGTGCAGCGGTTAATTCAATATCATTAAGCTGACCATTCATGATGGCGTCAAACAATGCAGTTGCTTGCAGAAATGATAAATCTTGCTTTGCTAATAATTGGTTTAACTGGGTTTGGGTTGTTGCTTCCATGTTATTCCTCTACTGCACGCGTGCGGTTAAAAATTCAATGCTTTGCTGTAATAGCAATGCGCCATTTGGCGTTAAAATTGACTCAGGATGAAACTGATAGCCAAGGGCATTATCTTGTTGGTGGTAAATTGCCATCGGAATAGTCTCATAAGAAGCAATTACTTCAACGTCATCAGGGACTTTGGTTGCCATTAATGAATGATAACGAGCAACCGGCATTTTATCGCCCATACCTGCAAATACTGGGTGCTCAGTCAACGCAATAATTGATGACTTGCCATGCACTGTTTCACCTGCATGACCAATAATCCCACCGTAGCTTTGTGTTAGTGCTTGCTGTCCTAAACAGATGCCCAGCATCGGGAAGCGGCCTTTACACAGTTCAATGAGTTCCATTAAACAACCCGCATCCGATGGTGCGCCAGGGCCGGGTGAAAGCACTAATAACACGGGCATTGTCTCTTGGCACATTTTGTCAAAGATGCTTTGTGCACTGATGTTATTACGGTATACCACTAACTCGCACCCTAACATAGAAAGTTCATCGACTAAGTTATAACTAAATGAATCAAAGTTATCTAAAAAGTAGATTTTATAGGCTGATGTTGTTGTCATTATTGTGCCTCGTAGGTCGATTGAATCGCAGTGATCACGGCTTGCGCTTTAGCACGAGTTTCATTGGCTTCTGATTGTGGTTCTGAATCAAACACCACACCTGCACCTGCTTGCACGAAGGCTGTGCCGTTTTTAACAAAGGCAGAGCGAATAACAATGCAGCTATCCATGGCACCATCACCCGTTAAATAACCTACTGCACCACCATAGCTGCCACGGCGTTTTTGTTCGGTTTGACGAACTAATTCAGCGGCACGTACTTTAGGTGCGCCCACTAACGTGCCCATGTTCATACAGGCTTGGTAGGCATGGAGCGCATCTAATTCTGGCTTTAAAGTACCAACAACACGTGAAACTAAGTGCATCACTTGTGAGTAGCGGTCTACTTTTAATAACTCTTTAGCGTGGCGTGTGCCAGGTACGCTAATACGAGCTACATCATTTCGCGCTAAATCTACTAACATTAAGTGCTCAGCACGTTCTTTTTGATCGTTGCGAAGCTCAAGCTCAATGCGGCTGTCTAGGTCTGGATTAATTTGTCCGTTAGCAAACTTGCCACGAGGGCGAGTGCCGGCAATAGGGTATACCTCAACTTGTTTACTCTCTGGACAATATTTGAGGGCTGACTCGGGCGATGCACCAAATAATACAAACTCTTCATCGCGCATGTAAAACATATATGGGCTTGGGTTTTGTTGTTTTAATTGGCTGTAAGCATGAAGTGAGTCAGGGCAGGCGAGAGAAAAAGTACGTGATGGAACAACTTGGAAAATATCACCATCAACAATGTTCTTTTTTAACCTGATAACATGTTCACAGTATTGCTCGTCGCTAACATCGATAGAAATAGGGTTTGAGCCTGTTTGTTTTTGCCCTTGGTAGCTTTGTGCATTGTCACATACGGTATTTAAACGTTCTAACTGTTGACCCACTTCAAAGCAGTTAGCGTGTACTTCAGGGCCGTTAAACACATTGCCGATTAGTTCTGTTGTTTTTGCCTGATGGTCGATGACAACTAACGTTTCAGCTAAGTAGAAAACATAATCTGGGCAGCTATTTTCGCCGTCAGGTACATCAGAAAGGGTTTCGAAATTAGCAACCATATCGTAGGCAAACACACCGCCTAAGAACACAGAAAACGGGTTGTCTGTGGTACTTTTAATACTGTTAATGCAGCTACGTAGCGCACTAAATGCGTTATCTGCTACTAATTTACTGGCTTCATCAATTTCGCTTGCGATCTCGTTGTAGGTTAACGTTAACGTGTCATCTACAAGCTCAGCAGAACAGTTTTGCACATGACTTTGTAAATAAGGCAGTAATTGTTTGCCATTATTTGACTGTGCTGTGAGTGTGACCTGTTTGCCTTGGCAAACAATACGTAGCGCTGAGTCAACCAAAATTAGACTTTTTACACTGTCTTTTGAATCAATTTCAGCAGACTCTAATAGCAGTGAATTAGGCTTATCGAGTAAACTGTATAACGCAAGTGGGCTACTAATGTAGTCACGCACTTGAGTGATACTGGTTACTTCACCCGGTGTCGTCGTTATATGACTAAAAATCAAACCTTATTCTCCCTCATTCCCAAAAACTCTTTAAAAAACAAAACCCCGCGAAGCGATGCTTGGCGGGGTTCGTATAAAGATGCCTATAAATTAGATAGACCCTTACCGTCCCGCTAAGCCAGGCGCCACCACCAATGATGTGTAAGAGTTGCTATGTAATTCATTATAAAACCTTAAAATTTAGATATAAAAAAACCCGCTACATGAGCGGGTTTTGAAATCGTTAGACACGACAATTCGTCACCCGCTAGTTACGAGTGCCACCACCAAATTGTGATTTGAATTGTTTTGTTCATTGTTATTTCTTATTTAACGTGTCTGAAAGTGCCTACAGTAAAGCGTACCTAAGCCGATACTGTCAAGCATTAATTTACATATTAATACGAGTTCGGCATTTACCCATCGTAATTGCCCATTTATGAGGGTAAAACACACAGTTATATATCTTACTTAAAAAGATAATCACGCCCTCGCACTAAATTTTTGTTATACTCACATCATTGATTCAAGAACTTACGTAAAGCAGTCTTTCCCTTTGATAAAATACGATTTACATAGTCACACCACATACTCAGATGGTCAGCTATCAGTCGAGCAATTGTTACACCGCGCGGTTGAGAAAAACATAGATGTGTTTGCAATTACCGATCACGATACGTTAAGTGCGATAAAACCAGCACGCAAAGTCATTGCAGATGATAATTTACCGCTTAAATTGATTGCTGGTGTTGAAGTATCAACAAAATGGGAAAGCTTTGAGATTCATATTGTTGGCTTAAATATTGATGATGAGAACAATTCACTGCTGTCATTATTACACGCGCAACAAGCCAAGCGTGAAGAGCGAGCCACCGAGATAGGTCGCCGCCTTGCTAAAAATGGTTTTGAAGGCATTTACGACCAAGCAAAAACATTCGCTGAAAACGCACAAATCACACGCGCGCATTTTGCTCGTGCACTGATAGAACGTGGCGTAGCTAAAAACTTCCCTGGCGTATTTAAAAAATACTTAGGGCGAGGAAAAACAGGCTATGTACCAAGTAGTTGGTGCGATATGCAAACGGCAATTGCTGCAATTCACCAAGCTGGTGGGGTTGCAGTACTCGCTCACCCTGGGCGATATCAAATGTCTAACAAATGGCTGCGTAAGTTAATTATTGAATTTAAAGACGCGGGTGGCGATGCAATGGAAGTAGCACAACCACAACAAGCACCGAGTGAGCGCCAGTTTTTAGGTGAACTTAGTCGTGAATATGGTTTACTTGCGTCGCAAGGGTCAGATTTTCATTTTCCGACCAGTTGGTTGGAGTTAGGTAAAAATTTATACTTGCCAAAAGATTGCCAAGGGGTTTGGCAAGCATGGGAAGGGCAATAGGAGCGTGTAATGAGTCAGTTTTTTCATATTCATCCAGATAATCCGCAACCACGCTTAATCAGCCAAGCGGTTGATATTATTAAGCAAGGTGGTGTTATTGTATACCCAACCGATTCGGGTTATGCACTTGGCTGCAGCATTGGTAATAAGCAAGCAAAAGAGCGCATCGAACGTATTCGTGGTATTGAAAAACACCATAATTTTACCTTAGTTTGCCGCGACCTATCGGAGCTATCTACTTATGCTCGCGTCGATAACCAGCTATTCAGATTAATTAAAAATAACACGCCGGGGCCTTATACGTTCATCTTTAAAGGCACAAAAGAAGTACCAAAGCGTTTATTAAACGAAAAGAAAAAAACCATTGGTATTCGTGTTATCGAACACCCAATCACCTGCGCTTTATTGGCTGAACTAGGGGAGCCGTTAATGTCGTGTTCTTTGATTTTACCGGGTGAGCAATATACCGAGGCTGATCCTGATGAAATTCGCGATCGCATTGAAAAGCAAGTTGATTTAATTATTCATGGTGGTTATCTTCCTGAACAAGCAACCACAGTGATTGATTTGTCGGATGATGATATTGAAATCTTACGTGTGGGTTGTGGTGATACTAAACCATTTGAAATGTAGAGACTTCGTTGACTAGCCCAGAGCTTGATGCCCCAGATAATATACAAGAGCCAGTTCAGCAAAAGCTGCCACTGGCTTTTTTGCATGGCAAAGCGGTAGTCGACAAACCTGAAGACTTATACATTCCACCTGATGCGTTAGAGATCATTTTAGAAACCTTTGAAGGGCCTCTCGATTTACTTCTGTATTTAATCAAAAAACATAAACTCGATGTGCTAGAGCTCTCTATATTTAGTATTACTGAGCAATATGTTAGTTATGTTGAAATGATGAGTGAATTTCAGCTTGAACTAGCTGGTGAGTACCTTGTGATGGCGGCGCTATTAGCACAAATTAAATCACGATTATTACTGCCAAAACATGAAGAGCTTGAAGAGGAAGAAGATCCAAGAGCTGAGCTTGTAAGACGTTTACAAGAATATGAGCAATTTAAAAAAGCAGCGGAGAATCTTGATGAGATCCCTCGCGAAGGCCGCGATATCTTTGTAGCCGAAGCGCTGGTGCCAGAATTCAGTGAACGTGAGGTACTGTTACCTGATGTTGACATGAAAGACTTGCTCGTTGCGCTAAGCGACGTTATGGCCCGAGCTAAAACATTTGAACACCATCATATTACCGCAGAAGCTTTATCGACCCGTGAACGCATGAGCTTAATATTAGATAAGCTCTCAGAAGCGCAATCACAGCTGCCTTTTAGTACTCTTTTTACCATTGAAGAGGGCAGAAGTGGTGTTGTCGTTAGTTTTATCGCCATGTTAGAGCTGGTGAAAGAAAACCTGATCAGCTGCTTTCAGGTAGATGCCAATAGCCAGATTTATGTTGGTTTGGTGGAAGAAAGCTAATCGTTTTAAGCGGTAAGTTCTAAGTTTCAAAAGCTGTACCTGCTTTAATAGCAAGTAGGTATTCACCACTCAAAAAATAGATATTTCCATACAAATGAAGCGCTTAACTAACAGAGAGTTAAATAATTGCGCCAAGGCTCAGTACCTGTTAAGTTGTTTTTCCCACGCTTCTAGGTATAAGCCTACTATTAAGGAAAATATGATGAAAAAGTTAGGAATGGTACTGTTATCTCTCGCGGCATTTGGAGCCTCTGCTGCAGAAAATTTGCAATTAGACCTTAACCTTTATTTGAATAACCAACTTGTAAAAACGCACGCAGTTAAAACTGAAGAAGACAAAATTCAAACAGTGACTGCAGATGGCATTCTTAAATTTGATGTAACCCCTTCGTTGAACAACCAAATTGTGACACTGACATCAACACTATATAAATTTGAAAATGGCTCTTACAATAAATTTCAAGAACCTAAGTTAATGGTAAACCTTAATAAACCTGCAACGATTGAGGTTGGTACTGAGGGTGTTGAAGTTTATAGGATTGAAATAACAGCAAGTAAAATATAGCTGCTCTGAAATTTACTATACATTTTTATAGCGGCTAGATTTAGGTATGCGTTTAATAAATAGATGTATTTTGAGTGGCATCATAATACAAATAGCTATTGAGTTAGAGGTATTTCAACTTTTTAAGGAAAGCAGATGCAAAGTAAACACTTTACAATCAAAACCATGACCAAGAAGGAAGTCGATCTCATGATTGATTGGGCAGCAGCAGAGGGGTGGAATCCAGGCCTTAATGATGCTGATTGTTACTTTGCTGCTGATCCTGAAGGGTTTTTTGTTGGTTTTCTTGACAATGAGCCTATAGCGACAATTTCTGCCATTAATTACCACGATGTATTTGGCTTTATCGGCTTCTACATTGTTAAACCCGATTACCGTGGTAAAGGTTACGGAATACAAATCTGGAAGGCCGCTTTAAAACGTCTTGAAGGCTTGAATATTGGCCTTGATGGTGTGGTGGAACAGCAAGAGAACTATAAAAAGTCTGGTTTTAATCTGGCCTATCGCAATATTCGCTTTGCAGGAGTAGGTGGAGGTAAGTCGCCGCAAAATGCAGACATTGTTGATCTTAATGCTGTGCCATTCGAAATCATTGACGCATACGAACAGGCATTTTTTCCTGTGAATAGGTCAAACTTTAATAAAGCATGGTTAAGCCAACCCCAGTGCGACGCGTTTGGCATAATGAATAACGGGAAATTGGCAGGGTACGGCGTAATTCGCAAATGCCAAAACGGCTTTAAAATTGGCCCTTTATTTGCCGACTCACCAGAATTGGCCGAATCTTTGTTCCTTGCTTTAAAATCTAAAGTGAGTGCATCTGAAGCTATTTTCCTTGATACGCCAGAAATCAACCAAGCTGCTGTCGCTTTAGCACAGAAATACAACATGCAGGTGTCATTTGAAACCGCCAGAATGTATACCAGCGAATGTCCGAGCTTGCCATTAAATCGTATTTTTGGTGTTACTTCTTTTGAAATCGGCTGAGTTAAATCTTATAGCTATTCAATTTCACTAGATATTCAAAGCTCGATTAAACATTAATATAAGTTCTTACATTTATCCAAGGACGTATTTTGGAAATTAGAAAACTTAACTCACTACGTGCTTTAGCTGCGCTCATTGTCTTTTTCACTCATTTTAGCGACATAACTAATTGGCTTGGTGGTGTGTTAGGAGGAGGCTCAGGGGCATACGGGGTGATGCTTTTCTTTCTTCTTAGTGGCTTTTTGATGTCTTATCTATATATAGAAAAAGGCTTTAATAAAGATAATATTGTCCGCTATTTTTCTGCTCGTTTTGCTAGAGTTATTCCTTTGTATTTAGTGGTTGTTCTTGCCTCTTACTTGTTATCGAATAATGGTAGTTCTGTTCTTTATAACATTCCTGATACCGAGACCTTAATAGCTCATTTACTGTTTATTTATGGCGAAAGTGTTCTGTGGTCAATACCGCCAGAAATACACTTTTATTTTATATTTACACTTTTTTGGGCAATGTCGAAAAATAGAACAGGGTATATTTATCTTTCAATTTTAGCTGTAATGCTATTGTTGTTCTTTACAAATTATCCACGTATTTATGGTGATATTAATGGTGTTCCATACAGTCTGTTTAGTGTATTAAGGACATTACCCTTCTTTTTTGTCGGGGTTATCTTGGGTATGAACTATCGTTCATTAACTATTCCATATTACCTGCGAAAACATTGGTTTGTATTAACGCTTGGTTTTATTCCTTTGCTGTACCCAGCATTTTCTCCCATAAATACTGCTGATAAGGTAAGAATGTGGTTGAGTTATGAAGTTCTGCTTGTAATGAGCTCTGTTTTCTTTTGTGTTGTTTTCCTCGTGCCAGACAATAATATATTGCTCGCTAATCGATTTGGTGATTTTTTTGGTAAGATATCGTATTCGCTTTACTTGCTCCATATGCCAATAATCGCAAAAGTGAACCAATTAGACGCCTCGATTGAGCTAAAACTCTTGCTATCTCTGCTGCTGAGTGTCATAGCAGCAGCTATTTCATATCAATTTTTTGAAAAGCCAGTAGCAAATTTAATTCGAAAAAAAGTATCTAATCGGTCAAATTCAGCCACCAGCTCAGCTTAGCGAAACTACATTCGTTTTTACTGAAGATACATTTTTACATTGCGGTAATAAGTTCTCCATAATCTGCTAGCACCTAGCACCTAGCACCTAGCACCTAGCACCTAGCACCTAGCACCTGTTTTCCTTTTTTCTTACAACTTTTGCCTGGAGTGTGCATATACGCACAGAAGCTGTTCGTTTTACGCTATTTTCATTATTTAACCCATCGGTTAATCTGTATTTAGTTTCACGATTCTCATGGGAAATGAGTATGTTAAAGAATTCAAAGTCAAGTTATGGCTGGGTGGCCATCTTAGTGCACTGGTTAATGGCACTTGGGGTGTTTGGTTTATTTGGCTTAGGCGTTTATATGGTTGAGCTAACCTATTACGACGCTTGGTACAAAGGCTCTTTGGACTTGCATAAAAGCGTGGGTATTACCTTAGCGGCATTATTGTTGTTTCGTTTTGGTTGGCGCTTGTTAGGTACTCAACCTGAGCCTGTTGCAGGTAGCTCGAAAGCAATGAATCGGGTTGCACACTCAGTACATAAACTGATTTATTTAGCTTTAATTGTCATTGTGACATCGGGCTATTTAATCTCTACGGCTGATGGCCGTGCAATTGAAGTATTTAATTTATTTGCTGTACCGGCAATACCAGAGTCGGTCGCGAATCAAGAAGATATTGCAGGTAAAATTCACTTTTATGCCGCGTATGGGCTAATAGCTGTGGTTGTTTTACATGCTTTAGGGGCACTAAAACATCATTTTATCGATAAAGATAAAACCTTAATTAGAATGATCAAACCATTGAAGGATGATTAACATGAAAAAATTACTATTAGGCACAGCACTAAGTGCTGCACTTTTCTCAACTGCTAACGCAAATGCAGCTGAGTACGTTATTGATACAGACGGTGCGCACGCATTTGTAACTTTTAAAATTAAGCACTTAGGTTACAGCTGGTTACATGGTCGTTTTAATACCTTTTCAGGTGATTTTAGCTATGACGATAAAGCGCCGAATGCGTCTAAAATTAATGTAACGATTGAAACTAAAAGCATCGACTCAAATCATGCTGAGCGTGACAAACATTTACGTAGCAAAGATTTCTTAAATGTTGATAAGTACCCAACCGCAACATTTAAAAGTACTTCAATCAAATTTGATGAAGACGGTGATGAAGCTGATGTAACGGGTGAATTCACCTTAAATGGTGTCACTAAAACCATTACCTTTGAAATTGATAAAATTGGTGAAGGTAAAGATCCATGGGGTGGTTATCGTGTTGGCTTTGAAGGCGAAACAAGCCTAAAACTAACTGACTATGGTATCGACTACAACCTTGGTCCTGCTTCGACACATGTTGATATAGGTTTATTTATTGAAGGCGTACGTAAGTAAGTTTATCAATGTTTAATTAATAAAAGTGCCGCTTAGTGAGCGGCACTTTCGTTTCTATCTTTTAATCTCTTTTCTAAAATTGGCTGCAAATTATCAGGTAGCCAGCGCACTAACACATCATGAAAAGCATCTGTATGAGCGATTTTCTCAAGTGTTTGATCTAATAATTTTACCGTTACCTCACCTTGCTTGTTTTTAGTGCAGCCTACATAGCCAATGCTTAACGCTGGTGCTTCAGTAAGTGTGATTTGGGTTAGTTCATCTTCAAAGCCCATGGAATGAGCAAGATAATAATGCTCGCTTGGGTAGCCAAGTAATATATCAATACGCTTTTTTTGTAGCATATAAGTCAAGCTTGCGAGGGTGTCTCTGCCGGGGCGTGAGATAATATTAGCGTCATGACTTTCGTTAATCACCTTGTCGATATTAGTCCCGAAAGAGCGGCTCATTGATACCCCTAATGCAAGGTTTTCGGCTAATAATGATTTTAGTGACACAGGCTTTGTGACGTCTAACTCAAGTTTTGCGGCTAACTCTTTACGTATTGCAATAGACGGCGACAAACCTACAGTTGATGAATGTTCAGTAAACTGAATATGCTGCTTACGGTGCTCGTTTTGATATAACGACAGCATACAGTAATTATTGTGTGGGTTTGATAGTTCATGCACAGCACGACTGGCTGGCAATAAAGTGCGTTTAAATGAAACCTCAGGCAGTGCTTTTTCTAATAATTTGATCACACTTTCATCACGACCTGTGCCTTCATATTTATCATGCATGATGTAGTAGGGGGCAAAATCAACCATGATCCACTCAATGGCTTTAGGTTGCTTATTTGCATAAGCTGGCAAGGAAAAAAGTAATAGTAAAATAGACCACACACTACGCATAGTTACTACCTATTTAGGAAATAAAATATAAGTGTAGCAGGAATATAGGCTTATGCTGGCTGGTGGTGAAAACTAAAACGCCAGCTTGTTGGCTGGCGTTTATCGGTAGGGTTTAGTTGGCTTTTAACCACTTCACAAATTGGCGTGCATCACTCGCCTTTTGGAAGATGGCATTTTTTAAGCCCTGCGTGTCGCTAAAAATTACACGCTGTTTGTTTACCGAGATTGATTGCACTGGATGTGCGATCTGGATCAAAGATCCGTTGTATTTATATGACATAATAAAACTCACTTTTTCTTTTGTCTGTGTCTGTAGAGCTTTAATAGGCATTTAAAAAATACAGACCGACATTTGTTGTCTTGCTAACAGTGTTGACTAAGTTTGTGACAGTTTGGTGATGATTTGAAAATTCATCAAAATGTCATTTAGCGAACAAGCTGCAAGTATTTATACGAATATGCGGGAATTACTGGATCAAGGTAAGGGGTTAACCGCGTGGTTTCTAAAAACCAGACAATCAGAGTACTGTAAGAATCAATTAAGCGCAAGGTTTATTTTTTAAACATCAAAAATAATCTCTGGATGTTTAACAGAAACAGGCGTATTGTGATTAGGCACAAAATAACAATAAGAAGTATGCTTATGAATTACCTTTTGGTATCAGATATATTCGGTAAAACAGCGCATCTATCGCTGCTTGCTCAGCAGCTTCGCGGTAAAGTTAGCTTTTGTGACCCTTACATGGGGGAAATTCAGCTCCCCATAAATGAGCAGTTTCAATATCAACATTTTATGACTCAATGCGGCCATGACAGTTATTT
Source organism: Pseudoalteromonas sp. NFXS39 (assembly GCF_040148775.1). Classification (NCBI taxonomy): domain Bacteria; kingdom Pseudomonadati; phylum Pseudomonadota; class Gammaproteobacteria; order Alteromonadales; family Pseudoalteromonadaceae; genus Pseudoalteromonas; species Pseudoalteromonas sp. NFXS39. The sequence goes on from NZ_JAGDEC010000012.1 coordinate 44,585, forward strand.
TGAGCTAGTGCATTTAAAAATGGCGACTGTCCGTCAGCCAACCACGATTATTGCATTTAGTGCAGGCGCTGCCGCTGTGTGGCGTGCTCAAGCAGAATTAAAAGATTCTTTCATTAAAAAAATCATTGCCTTTTATCCATCACAAGTTAGACATCATCTTGAGCTTGAGGCTAACGTTCCTTGTCGATTTATTTTTCCTCACAGTGAAGAGCATTTTGATATTAAGCCTGTGATTGCTTCATTAAAAAGTAAAGCCAAGGTGAGCTGTGAAGTAGCCGACTATGCTCATGGGTTTATGAACCCGCTATCTGAGAATTTTAATCAGCTCGGCTATCAGCAATTTACCGAACAGCTATTAAAAGAGTGTTGTAACTCAGAACTTGTCCCCAACGATTAAAAAACTGGTCTATAGTCATTACTAAACAACAATATAAGTAATGACTATGACGGACCAAACAAATTACAGCCACTTCTTATCTAACCCGGTTGCTAAACCACCTTGTCGAATGATCAACGCGCAAATGTATGGTTTTTTTGTGTCTGGCTGCGAGCAAAAAATGCAGCAGTATGTTGATGCAACTTTAAATCTACTAGCAACTGAATCAACCTCGTTTAATGTGTTAGGGAGTGCTTGTTTACTTACCTTCACTGATATCGAAAAAATTTCTTCGTTAACGCCACCGTTTTCTGAGCATGGCTGGATGCAAGAAACCGATATTATTATTTGGCTTCCAGTAGCAAAAATGCAAGATGGTGATATTAGCCATTTATATTGGTATCCGGCTTTTATTAGTGTGAATAATATCTATGCCTTAATTAATGGCAGAGAGGCTTGGGGTTACAATAAATACTTATGTGAATACCAAATGCCTACAGCTGTGAGTGATGCGGGGCCCTTTAGTATAACTTTAGAATGTTTTGATGTGTTTAACCCAGACTCTAAATTAGCGATGCATGAGCTATTAACCGTTGAGCAAACACAGGCAAGTACCAAGGAAAACTTACTCGATAACTTATCGGAATTTTCTAAGCACGTAACAGACTTGTTTGATGCGCAAATTAAAGGCATTGATTTATTGCTTCTTAAACAATTATTAGACGGGTTTATTCATCCGCAGATGGATCAGATTTTATTTAAACAATTTCCCGATGGTGTAGGAGAAAAAGTGGTTTATCAAAGCGTGGTTCACTCTCCATCGTTAATCAAAAAAATTCACCAATTAAAACTTTTACACAATGATTTTAGTCTTGATGTAAAAGCGCTTGCGAGTTTTCCTTTAAATGACATGTTTGGCATCGCACTTGGCAAGCAAGTTGTTCATTTACCTTTTTACGTCAATATGGATTTTGACCAGCTTGGCGCAACACAACTGTTACCAGCATAGAGGTGACCATGGAAAAAGAAAAAATCACTATTGTCGGGGGCGGTGTTGCAGCGATGACTGCGGCTGTGTACTTAACCGAGCAAGTTAATTGGCAAAGCCAGCGCGAAATTACTGTCTATCAACAAGGCTGGCGTCTTGGCGGGAAAGGGGCAAGTGGCCGTAACGCCCATTTCGGACAGCGAATTGAAGAGCATGGTTTACATGTTTGGTTTGGCGCATACGTGAATAGTTTTCGCACCTTAGAAGGTGTATATAATTCACTCAATAGACCCGCTAGTTGTTCATTGGCTACTTGGCAGCAGGCCTTTAAACCACACAGCTTTATTGCCTTACAAGAGTTTATTGATAACGAATGGCAAACTTGGCCGATTGATTTTCCAACCGTTGCAGGTAACCCCGCTGATGGCAGCCTAGATATAACAGTGTGGGACTTTGTCACCATGACATTAGCATGGCTAAAAAAATGGACCGAAGGCATTGAGCATGTTTGTCAGCAGCAACATGCTCAAACTACGTTAGTGACTAAAAAATCACGGGATCAATCGTTACTCAAGCACATGTATCAAGAAATCAAAGCAGATATTGATACCCATTTAAATGGCGCAAAGCAGTTTATTGATGATATTGAAGCAGGCGCAACTGAAATTGCCTCGAACCCACGAACATTGATAACCCATTTGCTACAGTTCACTGAAAAGCAGGCTACGCACACCGATAATCAAGCTGATCGCTTGGTGATTTGGTATATCGTCAGAAAGTTAAAACGTTGGTTCAAAGATCAAGTGATTGATTTACTGGATGACAACCCAGAGCTGCGTAGACTTTATATTTGCGCCGATCTTGCTATTGCAATGCTCACAGGACTGATTAAAGACAAGGTCTATCGAGACGGTTTTGGCGTCATTAATTGCTACGATTTTCGTCAGTGGCTAGAAAAAAATGGTGCTAACAAAACTTACAGTGTCGATTCAGCGCCAGTACGTGGCTTTTATGATTTGGTGTTCGCTTACCCAAAAGGAGACTTTAATAAACCCAATGTTGAAGCCGGCGTTGCCGCCCTTGCCATGTTACGAATAGGCCTTTGCTACAAAGGTGGCGTGATGTGGAAAATGCAAGCTGGGATGGGCGATGTCATTTTCGGTCCAATTTATGAGCTTTTAAAGCAGCGCGGCGTTAAGTTTAAGTTTTTTCATCAGTTAACTAACTTATCGGCAGGACAAAATGACCAAGGTGAGCCGCTGGTAAGTGAAATTAAACTTTGCCAACAGGTGAGTTTAATTGGCCAAGATTATGAACCGCTTATTGATGTAAAAAAGCTACCTTGCTGGCCTAGTGAGCCATTGTATGAGCAAATCAGCCCTGAACAAGCGCACTTATTACAAGAATATCAGATCAATTTAGAGTCATTTTGGAGTAATTGGCCCGAGGTGTATCAAGAGCACTTTAGTAGCCCATTGCCAACAGTGACGCTTCGCCATGATATTGATTTTGATACGCTTATTTTAGGTGTGTCGGTTGCCTCACTTGAACATGTAGCCTCTGAACTTTTAGCTGTAGATTACGCGCTTTCTCAACAAGCAACAAAAGTGCAAAGTGTGGCGACCCAGGCTTGCCAAGTATGGTTGAATAAAACCGAACCACAACTTGGCTTTACGCAAACTAATGCCGCTGATGAAGGGCCTATTTTAAGCGGCTTTGTTGAGCCGTTTGATACTTGGGCCGCAATGGGCAATTTGCTAGATAAAGAAGATTGGCCAAGTGAAAATGCGCCAGTGAACATTGCCTATTTTTGCAGTGCGTTTAGCTGCGAAAACTACCCACCTGCCAGTGCACATCAATTCCCAGAGCAAATGAAAGCCGAAGTCAAATTGAATATGCATAATTTGTTTAGCGCAGATATGCGGCCACTTTGGCCCGAAGCCTATATTGATAACAAGTTTGATTGGCAGGTTTTTTATAGTGATCCACACAGCATTTTACCTGTACTTGAGCAGCAATATTGGCGCGTTAATGTAGACCCTAGTGAGCGCTATGTTTTATCTGTGGTTGATTCGAGTAAATACCGCCTTGCTACAGATGGCAGTCAGTTTGTCAATTTACGCATCACTGGCGACTGGATAAAAACAGGGGTTAATGCAGGCTGTGTTGAGGCCGCTGTGATGGCAGGTATGCAAACAGCGCGGGCAATATGTGGTTGGCCAACTAAGATCAGCGGAGAGCACGCATTCGAAAAAGGTTAGTGTGAGTAAAGTTGTAAATAAGTATGCATATAAGTCATGAAATTCCATGATTTATATGCGACTTTAATTGATTGTTTGGTCTATACTTACCACTAAATTACAACAATTTAACAAGTTTCCCTCTTTTAAGGTCTAAAAGCTAATGAAGCGACCCTTTCTGAAAGATCCTAAGTTTATGATGTTGTCGAGCACCAGCTTGGCGGCATGTGTAATGGCAAGCGCTGTTGCACAAGGAGCTGAGATTGAAAAAGACATGGAAGTTATTAGCGTTTATGCACAAAAACGTCCGCAAGCAATTGAAGACGTGAGTGTAGCGGTAAGCCAAGTGGATGGCGAAATTTTAAAAGCTCAGCATTTTAAAGATTCAACTGAAATTGGTTTGTTTGCGCCAAATGTAAAAATAACCCAAAACGCCGCAGAAGGAACGCCACCTGCTGTTAGTATTCGAGGGGTAGGGTTACTTGATTACAATACGGCGAACACCTCGCCTGTGACGATGTATCTTGATGGCGTTGCGGTGGGGTCTGCCAATAATCAAATTGTTAACTTGTACGATATTGAACAGCTCGATATTTTACGCGGCCCACAAGGCACTCTGTTTGGGCGCAATTCTACCGGTGGTGCAATTCTGATTCGCTCAAACCGCCCTGAGTTTGATAGCTATGGTTCATTGACATTAGGCATTGCCAATAATAACGCTACTAGCATCGATGGTATGTGGAACCAACAACTATCAGATTCAAGTGCAATGCGTATTGCTGTTAACTATCAAGACTACGAGTACTCAACAAATAATATCTATACAGACTCACCAACAGCAGGTATGGAGCAAAAAAATGCCCGTGTGTCTTTTCTATCTGAGTGGGATGAGGTTGATCTTTACTTGCAAGCGCATATTGAAGACTGGGATGGTATTGCCCAGCCTGTTGGCAGTATTGGTATCGTCGCCAACCCTTTAACGGGTGAGCTGTGTTCACCAGCAGATGCAGGCTCAACACGTTGCTTTGATAACTTTGGTTTTAATGATGGCAGTGATGATTTCTTTGCGGTAAGCGTCAATAATGACTCGCCTCATAAATCTGATGGCTATGGCTTTATTGCTGAAGTAAATTGGCATTTAAACGAGCAAAGTACTTTTACAATGCTTTCGAGCTTTAACGATCTCGAAAGAAGCCATGCTTTTAATTGCGATGGCTCGCCAGCTCGCTTGTGTGAAGGAGTATTAGGGTTAGATACACATCTAATTAGCCAAGAATTCAGATTACTTAACGAATTTGCTGATTACACGTTAACCAGTGGGGTGTATTTTGCAGATGAAACAATTGAGCAAGATAATTTAAATGATATTTTGCGCGATTTTCGTGGCATTTTACCCACAAACTTAACCGCGACCTTTATCTACGATAACGAAATCGAGATGCAAAATTTGGCAGTATTTAGCCAAATTGAAGTGCCTGTCGCAGATAAATGGATGATCACCGCGGGTCTTAGATATGACTATGAGTCACTTGAGTATGACTCAATCGCCACGTTAAATACGGTGCTTGATGTGAACGACTTAGACGGTGTGCTTGTACCATTTTATCGCGTCACGGATGAGCAATCAGATAATGGCTTTAGCGGGCAATTTGCAATTAATTATCGTTATTCAGATGCAAGCAATCTTTATTATCGTTTTGCAAATGGTAGTAAAAGTGGCGGCTACAATGGTGGCTTTTTATCATCTGAAGAACAAGCAATGTTAGCGAACTACGGCAAAGAGCGCTTAAATGCCCATGAAGTTGGCTTGAAGTCGTTCTGGCCTAGCCAGCAATTAAGAATGAATTGGGCAGCGTTTTACTATGATTATAACGACCAACAGGTGTTTATGAACCAAGCGTCAGAAACTCCGCAAATGCCTCCTGTGCAATTACTTGAAAATGTTGCTGATTCAACTATTTATGGTCTTGAAACTGAAATTAATTACCAAGCAACTAAGCAATTAGCCATGCTACTTTCAGTAGGTTATATCCCCCATGCTGAATTTGAAGAATACGTTGACCCACTTGGTAACAGTATTACCGATAACCAACTGCCATTTACCTCTAAATGGAATGTTTCAGCGGGGATAAAATACGATACCAGCTTGGCGTCGTATCCGTTATCGGCCAACATTATTTACGATTATCAGTCTGAGTTCTATTTTGATCAGAATATGAATCCATATGCTCGCCAAGACGGCTTTAGCATTGTGAATGCGCATCTAAAATACGATGTTGATAATTGGTCATTTACTTTGTGGGGCAAAAATTTATTTGATACTGAATATAGTCAGTTAAAGTTCGATTTAAGTTCGTTCCTAGGCATGCTTGAAGACTTTAAAGGGGAAGGGCGTCGCTATGGCTTTGATGTTTCACTACAATTCTAGTCGTTGCCATCACCACAATGGTACAGGGGTTTTGTGAATGCGGTTAAAGCTGTATTTAAGTACTCTGCTGTTATTGTTTATATTAAGTGTTTCGGCTAATGCACAAGATACGTTTGTCTACACTGATGCTGTAGCTGATCAAAACCTCCATGATGTCGGTGAAGTGTTTATGGCGAACGATAATATGTTCCCGCAATCTGTGGCTGCGATTGATGCTTGGCGAGTCAGCAAAAAACCGCAATCTCGAATAAGCTCTGTCGGTGGTAGCTATTGGTTAATTGTTGAAATTGAAAATCAAAGTGATATCGAAGATTTAGTCCTCTATCCGTATAACACTTTGGTTTCGAAAATAGAAAGCCGCATTTATGATATATCTGATCCAAGTGCCCCGATACAGCACTTTGTCACCGGTGGGGTCGAGCCTAACCAATTTGCTTTTCACTATGGCAATCGTTTATCTCTTGAAAAAGGTAAGCACTACACGTTAATCACTTATTTTGAGAGTGACTACTTTTATACTCCCGCAAAGCTGGTATTAACGCCTTATCAAGATTATTTTCAGAACATAACCGTCGAAAATATGATCATGATGCTGTGCTTTGGGGTGGGCATTGCACTTGGTTTATATAATTTATTAATTTACTTGGTTTCCCGTGATGTTACACACCTGTATTACGCATTATTTACTGCATCCTGGGTGTTTGCTTGGAGCCATTTTTTCCATATTTCTGATCAGCTGTTTGGTTACTATAATCCTCATCTTCACTGGCTCGGCTTTGCCCTCACACCATTAACCAATATTCTGTTTTACAACAACTTACTTAAACTCAAAGAAACATTTCCGAAACTGGCGCAATTATCACTCACGGTGGGTGTAATTGCCACTTTGGGTATTCCGTTTTGTATCTTATGGCCAAGCTTTGGTTTTTATTGGTCAACGTTAGTAACGGGTGTTGCTTTATGTTTAGGCTTATACATAGGTATTCGCTGTATGCTCATTGGCTTTAAGCCAGCACGCTATTTTGTGTTGGCTTACATTGCCATGATGCTACCGAATATGGTGGGTAATTTAACTAATTTAGGCTTGCTGCCAGCTACTTCCATTAATTTATATTTATTGGGGTTGATAGGCACAGCCATGGACGCCATGTTGCTGGCGTTTGCTGTGGCCGATAAGTTTAGGCTGCTTCACGATGACAACGTAGAGCTCAATAAAAATCTAGAAGAAAAAGTACATTTAAGAACCTTGGAGCTTGAAGAGCTTGCCTCTGAGCTTCGCGATGCGAATGAAGCTAAAAGTCGCTTTTTAGCGAATATCAGTCATGAGATTCGCACCCCAATGACATCAATTATTGGCTATGCAGATGGCATTATGCTCGGGGACATTAAGCCTCATGAGCGCAACCATGGGATTGGCGTTATATTGCAAAATAGCCGCCATGTTCTTGGATTAATAAACGATATACTCGATATGTCGAAGATTGAAGCCAACAAGCTAGAAATAGATTTAGTCGAAACAGACTTGTTTGCCACGATTGCCAATATTGAGTCACTTATTGGCAAGCAAATCCGTGATAAGGGCTTAAAGTTCAGTGTTGATTATCAGTTCCCGTTGCCAGACTACCTAATTACTGATCCGAGTCGATTAAGGCAAATCTTATTAAACCTAACAACCAACGCCCTTAAGTTTACTCAAGTCGGGCGTATAACCTTAACGGTGAGCTGTCATAGCGATAAGTTGTCGATAAGCGTAAAAGATACCGGTATCGGCATGACAGACAAAGAGCAACAAGCCTTGTTTAGTGCCTTTTATCAAGCGGATTCAAGTATTTCTCGCCAGTATGGCGGCACTGGTCTTGGCCTTAATATTTCTAAAAGCCTAGCCAAAAAGTTGGATGGGGATATCAGTGTTAAAAGTAATGTCGGTTCTGGCAGTGAATTTATTTTTACCATGTCGGTTTATACCACAGATAATACACGTTGGCTCAATGATATGAGTGAAGTTAAACTTGTTGAAACCTCACCGTTTAGTAAGCTTGATGCACCTGAGAACTTAAAGGGTAGTGTACTACTTGCTGAAGACCACCCAGACAACCGGCGTTTAATTGCGCGAATATTAGAGCGTATGGGACTGACAGTAACAACCGTTGAAAATGGCAAAGACGCAGTCCAAGCAACCCTAGAAGAGAGTTTTGATCTTATTTTGCTTGATATTCAAATGCCAATCATGGACGGCCAAGAAGCATTAAAGATGATGCAAGCTACAGGAGTGAGCGTTCCTATCGTTGCACTTACAGCTAATACCATGAAGCATGAAATTGCCCGTTATATGAAGCAAGGGTTTAATGATTTAATAGCCAAACCAATTGATAGAAATGCGTTTAGTCATAAAATTGCCAGTTACTTAGATTGCGATGAATTAGCTGATATTAAATTACCTGAAAAAGAGTTTCAGGCGCTTAAAGATGATTATATAAAGGGCCTTGAAGAACAATATCGAGAAATGCGCGAGCAATATAAAAACATGGATATTGATGGCTTAAGCAGAAATGTTCATATGCTTAAAGGCGCTGCAAACATGTTCGAATGTGAAATGCTCTATGTTAAAGCGGTTGCCGTTGATACTGCGCTTAAAAAAGATACCGTCACGCTCGATACGCAGCTTATTGCATCCTTATTTTGTGCCATGCAAGACGAGATAACTAAGGTAACGCATTGATTGCTTGAATAGCGGCTATTTCTTTGTAAGCACAGACAAATTAGCTATTTCTTGATATTAATATTATTAAAACACCTTGCTGGGAAGGCATGATGCAGTATCAACACATTTCGGTACCCTCGAATGGCGCGCAAATTACTATCGATAGTAAGGGTCAATGGTATATTCCTGATAACCCGGTTATTGCTTACATTGAAGGTGATGGTGTTGGTCAAGATATCAGCCCGGTGATGCGTGATATTGTCGATGCAGCAGTGAATCATGCTTATCAAGGTGATAAACAAATACATTGGATGGAAGTGTTCAATGGTGAAAAAGCAGCAGCGCTTTACGATGGCGACTGGTTCCCGCAAGAAACCCTGCATGCGGTTAGGCAGTATAAAATTGCCATAAAAGGGCCGCTAACAACTCCCCTTGGCGGTGGTTTTCGCTCTTTAAATGTGGCTCTTCGTCATGAGATGGATTTATTCGTTAACATGCGGCCCATTCGCAGTTATCCGCATTTACCATCCCCCTTAAAAGAGCCTGAAAAAACTCAAATCACAGTAATACGTGACAGCTCAGAAGACGTTTACTCAGGCATTGAGTGGCAGGCTGGCAGTATTGACAACGAGCGGATGCTTGATTTTCTGTGTCAAGAAATGGGTGTCACCCGACTACGTTTTGATAACCAATGCGGCATTGGTATTAAAAACAGCTCGAAAGAGGCGGCAGAACGCTTGATGCGCTATGCCCTTAACTTTGCCCTTAAAGAGCACAGTGAATCACTGACTGTGGTGCACAAAGGTAATGTACTTAAATTTACCGATGGCGCTTTTAAACGCTGGGCATTTGCCCTTGCTGAGCAAGAGTTTAACGCTATAGCGCATGACAATGGTCGTTGGTTAGTTATCAAACGTGAAGAGCAAGATGATTTAATCATCAAAGAAGTCATTGCCGATAACATGTTACAACAAGCGCTGCTCACTCCTGAGCAATTCGATGTGGTGGTAACAACCAATCAAAACGGCGATTACTTAGCTGATATGTTAACAGCACAAGTCGGTGGGGTAGGAATTATGCCTGCGGCAAACTTAAATAATGAAGTAGCCTTTTTTGAACCGACTCATGGCACATTTAATCGCATTGCCGGTGAAGACAGTGCAAATCCAACAAGCAGTATTTTAAGTGCGGTAATGATGCTACGTTTTATGGGCTGGCATCAAGCTGCGAATAGAATAGAAAAAGCTCTAGAAGAGACGCTTAAAGCAAATGAAATGACGTTTGACTTGGCTAATTTAGTAGCCGATGCGACGATGCTTAGTTGCAGTGATTTTGCAAAAAGCATCATCGCGCGAATAAGTAACTCAAATAATTAACCATATTATGCGGCACTGGCGCTTTTAACTGCGTAGACACATGGTTTACCTGTTAATTGTGCTGCACGTTGGTAAATATGTTCTGCACCTGGTTCATTGCTTGTCATGCCTGTTAATGTGTCCATTAACGCAACCACTAAAATAGCTGGTACTTGGCAGCAGTATTCATCGAGTACTGCAGTTGTTGTTTGAGCATCAACATGACAATGCGGGTGAGTGCGTACTGTGCTGTATGCTTTTAACAGTGTGTCCGCTTGTAAAACATCATCATCTTGATGTTTGGTTTTACGGCATTGGCAACCAAACTCATCAACCATAGTGGCTAATGTTTGGTAAATTTCTTCACAAGGTAAATTACTTTTTTTACAAAGTTGTTGCTCGATGAATGAGTGTAATTGACCATTAATGTAAAGGCCGTCCTGTTGAGTGAATTGCGCTGAAGTTTCCATAATCATTTTCTCTTTGTTTATGTGCTTAACTTCACTCTAGCCCTTCACTCATTATTAATGAAATTGTTGTTTTCAATAACTGATATTGATTTTATCAATATTACGCTGTTTTTAGCGATCAGCCACGGTGCTGGCAAAGGCAAGTAGCTCTCTGCGAAGCCACTGGTGCGGGTTTGCGTGATGTAACAAAGGGCTCCATAACATTTTCACTTCAATAGGAACAATTTGAAAAGGTACTGGACTTATTACCAAATCAGTGTGTTTTGCTAATAGCATGGCTTGTCGACGAGGTAATGTGGCAATCAGTTTTGGTGATTGACACAGCAAGCTTGCCACCATGTAGTGGCGGGTGAATACGCGAATATTGCGGGTTTGTTCTAATTGCCATAATGCCTCATCGACCCAGCCGAGTTTTTGACTACCTGATTTATTCGTCAATGCCGCTTCTACGCCCCAACCTGCCCGATTCACCCAAATGTGCTCTTGTGCAAGGTAGCCTTCAAGATTTTGCTGTTGTAAGTAGGGATTGTCTGGGTGTGTTAAGCAGCAGTAATTATCGCGCCAAACACTGGCTTGGTGGAATGAGCGGGGCAGGCCGTTAAAGCGGTTTATGGCAAGGTCGATGGTGCCTTTTTCCATATCTTGAAGATTAACATCGCTTGGGCTCAAAATATCAAAGTTAAGTCCCGGATTTTTTTCCAGCTGCTGCGTGATAAACGGCGCAATTAGGGTTGATTCAAGGTAGTCGTTTGCCATAATCCGAAATGTAATTTTAGCTGTGCTAGGGTCGAATACTTCACTTGGCTGAGTAATTTCTTCGGCCATTTTTAACAGTGATTCTATTTCAGGTTTAAGGCTGAGCGCTTTTGCTGTCGGCGTCATCGTGCCAGCGGCTCTCACTAATAATGGATCATCAAATAAATCACGTAAACGCTTAAGGGCATTACTCATTGCTGGTTGAGTCAAAGCCAGTTTATTGGCGGCTTTTGACACACTTTGTTCATCAATGAGGACATTTAAATACACCAATAGGTTGAGGTCGACGTGCCTAATATTCATTTGATCAATCTTATTTATTATCTTTATTAATTACCTAAATTAAAGCGCGCTTGCTATTGTGTGTAAACAAGGCGACTAAAATAATCAGCATAAGCGATAAAAATAATGCCACAGCAGAGCTCACATTTGGCTGTTAAATCACACAGCGAACAGTTAAATCAGGTAGTAGCGACTAAGCTTGCCCGCGCGGTGTATGCTGGCTTTGAGGCTATGTTTGCAGAGTTTTTAAATATTACCCTCGGTGCACAAAGTCGTTTTGAACAGCGCCAGTGGCATCAAGTTCAAGGGGCTATGAAATCGCGATTACAGGTTTACGAAGGGCAAGTAAAAAAGGTAAGCCAAGCAGTAAAAATTATTGCTTATAGCGAGGTAGATGACCCTGCAATTTGGTTACTAGCCAAAAAAATATACGCAGAAATGGTGCAAAGCCATGAAAATCAGCCGATTGCTCATACTTTTTTTAACTCAACCTTCGGTGCTATTTGGGACTCACGAAAAATCCGCAATGTACATTTGTTTGTACTAAAAGCACGTTATCAACTTGGGCCGCGGCCTTTTGATTCATTGGTTAGCCGCATTTCTTTACAAAATGGTTTTGAAAGTGCCATCAGTAGCTTAATAAAACGCCATGTGTTTCGTTCACAATACGCTGATTTTACTGGTGATGTTGCCATGTTGCAGCGTACTTTAATTGCGGGTGCAAAACTGCAATGCCCGCAAGTCTATGAGCTACTTGCACTCAACGATGGTTATATTGAATACGCAAATTCTTTGTTTTTCAGAAATAAAGCGTGTTACATCATAGGTCGATGTATTGCTAAAAATGGCGATAACATGCCATTTGCGATTGCGTTGTTAAACAGTGAAAAAGGTCTGCACATTGATGCTGTGATGATGGGAGCTGACCAACTTAGCTTATTGTTTGGCTTTGCGCGTACTTATTTTATGGTCGATACCGACCAACCCGCACGATACGTTGATTATCTCAGTGTTTTAATGCCCCATAAGCAACGCTTTGAGTTGTTTAATGCCATAGGCTTTATCAAACATGCTAAAACCGAGTTCTATCGTTACAAAGTTGATACCACGCGCAATAGCCCTGTGGATGATAAATACATTATTGCACCAGGAACGCCGGGCATGGTAATGCTAGTATTTACAACCCCAGGCTCAGATTATGTCTATAAGGTAATCAAAGATAAATTCAGTGCACCGAAAACAGCCACCAAACAGCAGGTCATGGCCAAATACGATTTTGTTAAACAAGCCGACAGAGTTGGCCGGTTAGTTGATACACATGAATTTCGTTATTTAGCGTTTGATTTAAGTCGATTTAGTGAAGAGCTAATAAAGACAATGCAGCAGCAAATTGGTGATAGTTTAGTAATTTCGGGGAATGCACTTATATTGCGCCATGTTTATGTAGAACGCAAAATGACGCCGCTTAATTTGTATATCAATGACTGTGATGAGCGAAAACTGCAGCAAGTCATGGTTGATTACGGTAAAGCAATAAAAGAGCTCGCGGGGGCTAATATATTTCCCGGTGATATGCTGATGAAGAACTTTGGTGTCACTCGTTGGGGAAGAGTAGTGTTCTATGACTACGATGAAATTTGCCCAATGACAGAATGTCAATTTAGAGAGCTGCCAAAAACTGATGACTCATTGGATGAGCTCAGCAGCGAAAGCTACTTTGACATCGCAGAAAACGATGTATTTCCTAGCCAGTTTAAAGTATTTTTTAGCGCCAATAAGCGGGCGTTTGATTATTTTAATGCAGCCCACCAAGATATTTTCACAGCCACTATGTGGCAGCAATTACAAGCGGCTATTAACGATGGGCAATTGCTTGATGTTTATCCTTATAAGCAGTCTTGGCGCTTTTCTTCGATGAAAGCTCAAATGAAAAAATCTCAACCTGTAACTGTTTAATCGAAACATAGTGTTAGCGTATGCTATTGAATAAATGCTAAGGAACGCACTATGAAAAACACACTTTTAATATCGAGTTTATTTATTTCATCAATTGTAAGCGCCAATCCGTTATTAGGTAGTTGGCAATTTGTTGAAGGTAAATATGCAACCAGTGATGGTTATGTAACGGCAAAAGCGCCAGAAATAACCTCTGTTAAACTGATTACACCCAGTCATTTTAGCTATATCACCCAAAAGCAAGGCAACTTTCATTATGCTGGTGGTGGCAAATATGTTTTGCAAGACCAGCAATTTATCGAAACTTTTTCCTATGGTAATGTACCTTCACTACTTGGTAAGACCATGGCATTTGATTACAAAGTTGAAGGTGACTTATGGCACCACACCTTGTATGAAAATGGCAAATTAGTCGAAGCTGAGATCTGGCAACGAATTAAATAGAAGGTGATATGCGTTATATTAAGCACGAAGACTCACAGTTACATTTTGCGCAAACAGATAAACCAGCCCTAAAAGATAACGAAGTTCTTATTGCTGTTGCAGCAATCGGCGTTAATCGGGCAGATTGTTTACAGCGACAAGGTAAATATCCTGCGCCCAAAGGTGACAGTGAAATTCTAGGGTTAGAATGCGCCGGTACCATTGTTGAGCAAGGTAGTGCAGTATCCGGTGACTGGCTTAATAAACGCGTTTTTGCCTTGTGTGCGGGCGGTGCTTACAGCGAGTATGTTGCCGTTGATGCTGCGCAAGTGATGCCTTTACCAGATGAAATGACAATGGCCCAAGGCGCTGCTATCAGCGAAGTTTACTTAACGGCATTTTCTGCTTTGTTTCAATTTGGTCAGCTTAAAGCAGGGCAAACGGCACTTATTCATGCAGGAGCCAGTGGCGTAGGCGGTGCCGCAATTCAAATGGCAAAACGCGCTGGCGCTCAAGTGGTGATCACCGCCGGAAGCGATGAAAAGTGCGAGCATGCCAAACAGCTGGGTGCTGACCATACCATCAATTATAAAACCACCGACTTTGTAGAATACTTCAAAGCAAATAATTTACAGGCCAATACCATTGTTGATCCAGTTTCAGGGAGCTATTTAAACAAAAATGCCGCCGTTGCAGCAATGGATTGCCAAATTGTGATGTTAGCGTTTTTAGATGCGCGCTTTGCTGAGGTTGACTTTGCAAGGCTGCTTAGTAAGCGTATTTCATTTCATGCATCAACCTTACGAAACCGTTCAATTGAATTTAAGCGCGATTTAAAAGAGCAGTTTATAACCCGCTTTTATGATGATTTGGCACAAGGACTGTTGGATTGCAATATCTATAAAACGTTAAATTGGCAAGATGCAAATGAGGCTCATCGTATTTTAGATAACAACGAAAATTCGGGAAAAGTGGTAATGTTAGTTGAATAACATTAATTTGCCCATATTATTGGTTTTATTAGTAGTTAAAAGTAAAGGTTAGTATGAACCCAATTATTGCAATGCTCAAAGAGCACAATGTAAGTGACGAAAAAGTGCGTGAGCTGTTCCAAGCATTTATGGAAAACCCAATGATGGCAATGGGTTTGGTTCAACAGTTAGGTATCCCACCAGAAAAGCTTCAACAACTTATGGCATTAGTGATGACACAGCCACACCTTATTAAAGAAGCGGCTGAATCAGTTGGGATCAGTGATGACGAAGTTGAACAAGCCAAAGCGCAGTTCAAAAATCAGCAGCCGTAAGATTTTACGATGCTTACTGAACAAAAAAGGTTAGCTAAATAGCTAACCTTTTTTGTTGGCCTATTGATATGAAAAAACATCATCCAGCTTCTTATCAAACAATTGAGCAATCTTAAAAGCCACTTCGAGCGACGGAGAATACTTACCTTTTTCAATCGCTACTATGGTTTGCCTTGAAACGCCAACAGCCTCTGCCAATGCTTGCTGAGTCATTTCATAGTGATGAAATCGAAGTTCACGAATGGTATTACTGAGCTGTTTTGTCATTTAGCTATCTCTTCGATATAAATACGCTTTGCTAGCATTAGTGATAATTTCACTAATTAAAAAACCTATAATAAGTAAATGCATAATATTATATAGATCAGAGACCTCAGGTAACAACATACGGTCTGACACACGCTCAATTTGAGTCGTTAGAAATACACACATTAAGATAATTGCAGAGCAAAACCAGTGTCCAAGTTTGGTACTTTTTAATTCAATGAGCTTATCGCGTTCATCATCACCTAAGTCTGCTTCTTTGTGTTTGGTGCCTGCAAGTATCGATTGCATGATTATCTCTAAGATTACCGCTACAACAACGACCTTATATAAGTATGAAACCATGGTATCTTGGCTAAGATTTCCAGCAGCTTGTAGTGAATTAATACCTAGGAGGTAATAACTTAAAAGGCCAATTGTCACTACTAAAGTGCCCCAAATTGTCATTTCTTTGTAGCTCATCTTTCATAATCCCATGTAAAATATATTTGACTTGATGTTAAGTAAACTACTCATCGCTTGCTGTGTCAAATATTTTTAACATCATGTATGATATTTTTATCTTTGACGTATCTCGTTACATTTAGTTAAGAACTAATTCTCAGCTAAAGGCTCTTAGTAAAACAAACCACAAAATAAGGAATGACTATGAACTGGATTGTAAAAGTATGGAAAAATAACCGTTCATTGATTGTATTTATCTGCTTGATGAGTGTTTTTAGAAGTGCGGTAGCTGATTGGTATGAAGTGCCAACAGGTTCAATGAATCCGACCATTGTCGAAGGGGATCGTATTTTAACGGATAAAATGGCTTATGATCTGCGTGTGCCATTCACTCATATTTCGCTTATGCGCACCGATGAGCCAAAAGCCGGGGATATCATAGTATTTGATTCCAAGGCTGCAAATAATCGTTTAATAAAGCGTGTTATTGGTGTGCCGGGCGATACAGTGACTTTAGTAGATAATAAATTGATTATTAACGGTAAAGCGCTTAATTACGCATTAACTGATGACAAGCAAGAGCAGCAGACACTGATTGAAAACCTTGCAGGTGTTCAGCACGCCATCCAGGTATCAAAAGCCTCTTCGGTGATGCAGCATTTTGCACCTGTCGTAATTCCTAAGGATATGTATTTAGCGATGGGTGATAATCGCGATCATAGTGCAGACTCGAGAGTGATTGGTTTAGTGCCTCGCAGTGAGTTGTTAGGTAAAGCTAAAAGAGTCATAGTGTCACTTGATTATGATGACTATTATTTACCTCGAAAAGAGCGAGTTTTACATGATTTATATTTAGCACCTTAGATGAAAATCGTATAAAAATTGGCAATTTACAGTTTTATGTCTCAATATTAACGACATAAAAATAATAAGCCAAAAAGGTTAAATATGATCAATGATAAGCTTGCTAGGTTAATTCGATGCTATTTGTTACTAGTCATTTCATTTAGTCTCGTTGCATGTGGTTCAAGCTCAAAAAGCGAAACTACAAAAGTCGATGAGCCTGACAGCTCCACCCCAGATACAACTGTTGGGCTAGTCGATAACAGTGGTAGTGCTGACTATAAAGTTATTATTTACGGTAATAGCCATAGCGCTAAATTAGGGGATTTGCTTGAACAGCTCATTTCAAGTGAGTTAACCAACGCTCAAGTATCAACCCTTACCGTCAGTGGTCGCTTTTTAGATGAGATAGTTAACGAATCGGGCAATGTTGAAAAGCTACAGCAAGACAATTGGAGTCATGCTATTTTTCAAGGTCAGAAATATTCTCAGTCTGGCTCTGTTAACTATTCTACGAGTGAGGCAGAGCGATTGATTGCAAGTGCGAAAGAGCTGGATATCACACCCATCTTATTTCCTGAGCATCCACAGCGAGGTGACAGCAAAGAAGGGGAGCTTGTCTATCAATTACACTTGTCTATTAGCGAAAAAGAAACAAGCTGTGTTGCACCTGTCGGTTTAGTTTGGGACAAAGCAATAGCTGCATTACCAGATCTGAATTTTTACAGTGCCGATGGTAATCATGCTTCAGATGCAGGGCACTTACTTACCGCAATGACTTTTTATGAAGTAGTAACCGGTGAGCTTGCTGACACTCTCGCTTACAATGCTGCTTTTGCTATCACAGAGCAACAACACCAGCAGTTCGGGCAAATAATTACTCAAGTACTGACTGAGCACCCGGCATGCCCAAGTTCATAACCATACATTCAACATAAAAAAACCGTTGTGCCTAAAACACAACGGTTTTTTAGTAGCTAGTAATTGTGCAATTACATTACGCGCATGCCAGGCTCTGAGCCTTCATCTGGGTTAAGAATATAAATTTCTTTACCGCCAGGGCCAGCTGCTAATACCATGCCTTCAGACATACCAAAACGCATCTTACGAGGCTTAAGGTTCGCTACCATTACCGTTAGCTTGCCTTCGATGTCTTCAGGAGCATATGCAGATTTAATACCTGCGAAGACTTGGCGCGTTTCGCCACCTAAATCTAAGGTTAGTTTTAATAACTTATCTGCGCCTTCAACGTGTTCTGCTTTAGCAATTCTTGCTACACGTAAATCAACTTTAGCAAAATCATCAAATTCGATTTCTGGGCTGATTGGCTCTTTTGCTAGCGGGCTGTTTGGATCAATCTTGTCTTTTTCAGCAACTAGGCTTTCTTTAGATTCTTCAATCATTTTATTTACTTTATCCATTTCAACACGTTGCATTAACGGTTTGAATTTATTAATTGCGTGACCTACAAGCGCTGTTTGCGCACCTTGCCATGTTAAACCGTCGTTTAAGAAGGCTTCTACGTTAGCAGCCATACCTGGAAGAACTGGTTTTAAGTAAGTGATAAGTACACGGAACATATTTAGACCAAGAGAGCATACATCGTGTGCTTCTTGTTGTTTTGTTTCGTCTTTAATTAACACCCACGGCGCTTTAGCATCTATAAATTGGTTTGCTTTATCAGCAAGGGCCATGAT
This sequence comes from Pseudoalteromonas sp. NFXS39, assembly GCF_040148775.1. Taxonomy (NCBI): domain Bacteria; kingdom Pseudomonadati; phylum Pseudomonadota; class Gammaproteobacteria; order Alteromonadales; family Pseudoalteromonadaceae; genus Pseudoalteromonas; species Pseudoalteromonas sp. NFXS39. The sequence continues at coordinate 63,114 of NZ_JAGDEC010000012.1, forward strand.
TTCACGAATTGCACGGCTGTAATCACGGTTTTCATAGTGATTTGCAATGCTTGCAGAAGCCGCTTGGAACTCACCTAACAGTGCTTCATCCATCACTGTGTCGCTAAGCTTACCGTCAAATTTCTTGGTGATGAAACTTGCACAACGGCTTGCGATGTTAACAACTTTACCTACTAAGTCAGAGTTTACACGCAGTGCAAAGTCTTCAAGGTTTAAGTCAAGGTCAGTGATGCCGTTGTTTAGTTTTGCTGCGTAGTAATAACGAAGATACTCAGGGTCTAGGTTATCAAGGTAAGTACGCGCTTTAACAAAGGTGCCTTTTGATTTAGACATCTTTGCGCCATTTACTGTCACAAAACCGTGGGCAAATACGTTTGTTGGCTTTCTGAATTTTGCGCCATCTAACATTGCCGGCCAGAATAAGCTGTGGAAATAGATGATGTCTTTACCAATGAAGTGGTAAAGCTCTGCATCTGAGTCTTCACTCCAGAATGCATCAAAATCGATACCTTTTTTATCGCACAGGTTTTTAAAGCTCGCCATGTAACCAATTGGAGCATCTAACCATACGTAGAAGTATTTACCCGGTGCACCAGGGATTTCAAAGCCAAAATAAGGTGCGTCACGGCTGATATCCCACTGCTGTAAGCCATCTGCAAACCATTCATCTAACTTGTTCGCCATTTCTTGTTGAATCGTACCTGAGTGTAACCACTCTTTAAGCATGTCTTCAAAAGCAGGAAGATCGAAGAAGTAATGCTCAGAATCTTTTAAGATTGGCTCAGCACCCGACATTACAGAACGTGGGTTGATAAGCTCAGTTGGGCTGTAAGTAGCACCACAAGAATCACAGCTGTCCCCGTTTTGATCTTCTGACTTACACGTAGGGCAAGTACCTGTTACAAAGCGGTCTGGTAAGAATATACCTTTCTCTGGGTCGAACAGTTGAGAAATAGTATGCTTTTTAATGTGACCCGCTTCATTTAAACGATTGTAGATTAATTCACTAAAGTGACGATTCTCTTCACTGTGCGTGCTGTGATAGTTATCAAATTCAATGTTGAAATCAGCAAAGTCGCGTTGACGCTCAACACTCACGTTTTTAACCATTTCCTCAGGCGTGATCCCTTGTTTTTGCGCATTAAGCATAATTGGTGTGCCGTGGGCATCATCCGCGCAAACGTAGTAGGTTTCATGACCTTGTTGTTTTTGGTAACGCGCCCAAATATCAGTTTGGATATATTCTAGTAAATGACCTAAGTGAGTCGGGCCATTGGCATAAGGTAATGCGCTAGTAATCAGGATCTTTCGCTGTGCCATAATCATTCCGAATTGAGATTAGTTCGATGCAAACATGCACGAATATCATTATTTAATTCATTGTGAGTTGCTTATATACAACCTAAAGCAATGATATTATCTAATTGTCTGGTTTTAATGCCTTGAATGTTACATAATTCCGCAGCACTTTTCATCAAAGAAACGCTAATTTATTGCTATGTTTGGACTGTCAAAACTATTCTCAAGTAAATCGACTGAAAAAGCACCGATCATTGATGCCTTCGCCGCCTATCGTAGTAGCGCATTTGCCATTGGTATTGAGCAAAGCTGGCTCGAAGAGCTTAATCAAAACAGCGATAAAAGCTGGCAAGTAAAACTAAGCCTACCTTTTGCTGGCTGTGGTGAAATCAACGAAATTGAAAAGTTTGTCGCCGATAAATTATCAGTGCCTGTGTCAATTAGCGCCAAAGTCAAATTACCTAATTCTTATAGTTTTAAGCAAATTAAACATATTGTTCTAGTTGCATCAGGTAAAGGTGGAGTTGGCAAATCAACCACGGCAGTGAATCTCGCCTCGGCTTTAGAGCAAGAGGGTGCACAAGTAGGTATTCTCGATGCCGACATTTATGGCCCGTCTATTCCATTACTTTTAGGTCTGCAAGGAGCTGAACCTAAAACAGCAGATAATAAAAACTTACTTCCTTTTGAGGCACATAATCTCAAAGCGCAATCGATCGGCTTTTTAGTTCCAAGTGATGATGCCACCGTTTGGCGTGGTCCTATGGCATCAGGAGCACTTAATCAATTAATGAACGAAACCGTTTGGGGAGAGCTTGATTATCTAATCGTTGATATGCCCCCTGGTACGGGTGATATTCAATTGACGATGAGCCAAAAAGTGCCTGCTAGTGGTGCTGTGATCATTACCACCCCTCAAGATTTAGCCCTTGCCGATGCACAAAAAGGTATAGCTATGTTCAATAAAGTAAACGTCCCTGTGCTTGGTTTAATTGAAAATATGAGCTACTTCTTGTGTGGCCATTGTGGGCAACCAAACCATGTATTTGGTAAAGATGGCGCCGTAAAATTAGCTCATCGCCATGGTGTGCCTGTACTTGCTAATATTCCGTTGGCCATTGAAATTCGTGAAAGCTCAGAGCAGGGCAATTTAATAGCGAAAGATAACGCGGCTCAAATAAGTGAAACATACAAAACAGCTGCCCGTGTACTTGCTAGTAGCTTGTATTATCAGCAGTCACACACAAGCTCCGTTGAAATTGTTATTACTGAAGATTGATTGTTGCAAAGATTTTGTTAATGGGTTTTTCTTATTAACAAAGACTTGATTATTTTGTACTAAATTCACTCCCAACCACGCTTTTAGCAGCATATAGCCTAAATTTGCGTAAAACATGTCAAAAAATTTGCAGTAATTGTTAATAATTTATTGACGTTTTAATAACCATGCCATACTCTAATGTAAGCGCTTACATTAATGGTTCTTTTTATTTAATCTGTTTTGTAAGCGCTTACAATTAACTGATTAAAATAATACTATATGAATCAGTTGAGTACTAACAAACACATAATGTTAGGGTTCAATGCAATGAACAAATTCAAAACACACTTAACACAACTAGCAATGGCGCTTTCAGTAGTGACTGTAGCTGGCTGCGGTGGCTCTGCCACAGATACAAAAATAGATACTGTAAACCCGACTGAGCCAGTTTCAGATTGGGTTATGGTTTGGGAAGATAACTTTGACGGCGATGCCATAGATGACAACAAATGGAATTTCGAAATAGACTGTGCAGGTGGTGGTAATAACGAAAAACAATGTTATACCGATAGTGAAGAAAACGCCTTTGTTGCAGACGGTATTCTTAATATTGTTGCATTACCTGCAGAAGAAGGGGCAGCAAAACCTTATACGTCTGCACGTATCAATACTCGTTACAAAGCTGATTTTAAATATGGTCGCTTTGAAGTAAGAGCTAAATTACCAAGTGGCCAAGGCTCTTGGCCTGCGTTTTGGATGATGCCAACCGATGAAGTTTACGGTGGCTGGCCTCGTTCAGGCGAAATTGACATTGTTGAGTCGGTTAACTTGAAAGTTCCAACCGAGGATGGTGTCGAGTCAAACATCTACGGAACACTTCATTATGGTAAAGAGTGGCCAAATAACGATCAAAGCGGCAAAGCTTACACATTTGACCAAGGTGTAAACCCTGCTGATGACTTTCATACCTATGCTATTGAGTGGCAAGAGGGTGAAATCCGCTGGTACGTCGATGACTACTTGTATGCCACGCAGCGCAAATCAGAATTACTTTACAATGCAAATGGTGAGGCGCTTGCTCTAAAACATAAGGGTTGGTATACCGAGTATTTTGATCAAACAACGGGTGAGTTAGAAACTCATTGGGACACAGCCCCATTTGATCAAGAGTTTTATTTAATTCTTAACTTTGCAGTGGGCGGTGACTGGCCAGAAAACGTTAATGCTTTAGGTATTGATGCTAGTGCATTCGAAAATGGTCAGACTTTTGAAGTTGACTATGTTCGTGTTTATGAATGTTCGCAAAACCCAGACACAGGCAAAGGCTGTGAAACAGTTCGTCCTGGTTACGACAATCCAGAAGATGCACTTGTGCAGGGTGCAGCACCAGCTCCGACTCCACCGAGTGATGGCACCGTAACGCCACTCACCATTTTTGATAACAGCTTTAATCCTAACTGGCCTGCATGGGACTGCTGTGGCGGTTCAACACCTGCGCTAGTAGAAGATGCTGAGCGCGGTGATGTGGTTGAGTTTGTTGTTGGAGCAGAACCTACTGTAAATGGTTTCATTAGTCGTGATGCTTTTATCACAGATGAAAACGGAGAAGCCTCACCTTTCGATGCTAGTGCTATGTTAGAAGACGGTTATGTAACTTTTGACATGCAAGTAACTTCGCTTCCTTCAACTCCAGATGCACCTTGGTTATTTAAAATTGAGAGCGATGAAGGCTCGACTGCGGTTGAGTTAAATCTAAGTGCGAGTACTGAAGGTGTAAGTCCAGTTGCCGGTGAATGGCAAACCTATACATTCCCTCTGCAAACACTGGCAGATGCAGGGCTAAATGTTTCACTGATTGATGTGATTATGATTTTTCCTGCATGGGGTCAAGGTGAGGGCGCAGTTTACCGTGTTGATAACGTAGAGATCACCTATGGTGCAACGACGACATTACCTTCATTAACCTTATTTGCAGATGAAATGAACCTTGATTGGCCGTTATGGGATTGTTGTGGCGGTTCAACGCCTGTCGAAGTAGTCGACGATGAAGAGCATGGTGTGACAGCTGAGTTCTCTATTGGTGCTCAACCAACAGTAATGGGCTTTATCAACCGTACTTCATCAGGTGGTAGTGGTAGCCAGTTTGATGCATCAGCATTAGTTGATGATGGCATGTTGCAATTTGAAATGAAGATCACGTCTTTATCGTCAACGCCAGATGCACCTTGGCTTTTAAAAGTAGAGTCAAATGAAGGTGCTACAGCGGTTGAATTAAACCTTAACACGAGTGCTGAAGGTGTTGATCCTGTTGCTGGAGAGTGGCAAACCTATACATTCCCAATTAGCACCTTATTAAACGCTGGTTTAGATGTCAGTACAATTGATGTAATTATGATTTTCCCTGCATGGGGGCAAGGTGAAGGTGCGGTTTACCGTGTTGACAATGCCCGCATCTATGCACCTGAGCAAGATACGGCTGCGTCAGAGCTAACATTATTTGCTAATAATGTAGCTGACCAATGGAGTATTTGGGATTGTTGTGCAGGTAGTACGCCAACAGTTGAAACTGACGACGAAGCACATGGCTCAGTTGCTGAGTTTCAAATTGGCGCTCAACCAACAGTTATGGGCTTCTTAGCTGATGACGGCGTAAGCTTTGATGCTTCACACTTATTATCACAAGGTGTGGTTCGCTTTGAAATGAAAATAGTTTCAAACGCCAGCAACCAAGATGCTCAGTGGTTATTCAAAATTGAGTCAAACGATGCAGCTCAAGCTGTGGAGCTTGCGTTAAGTGCAAGCCAAGAAGGTGTCGAGCCTGTAGTTGGTGAGTGGCAAACGTATACCTATACACTTGCTGATCTACTAAGTGCAGGTCTTGATATTAGTGCAATCGACGTTGTTATGGTGTTCCCGTCATGGGGGATGGGTGAAGGTGCGGTTTACCGTATTGATAATGCAGTTATTGCAAACCCGTAATGAACATTGGCAACAAGTGATGGGTGCTGATTAAGGCACCCTGTATCCATGACAACATATTGCAAAAGCAGGTAAATCATGAAAAGCACAAAATTTATTAAAACACCTCTTGCAGCGTCAGTTGCGATGATTTTAACCGCAGGGCTAGGCACTATGTCGGCTTATGCACAGGATGAGCAAGAGAAAGCTGATAACGATATTGAAGTTATCGAAATTAAAGGTATTCGTGGCAGTATGATCCGCGCCATGGATATGAAACGTGATGCAACAGGTGTTGTTGATGCGATTTCAGCAGAAGAGATGGGTAAATTCCCAGATACTAACTTAGCTGAATCATTACAGCGTATTACCGGTGTATCAGTGAGCCGTTCAAACGGCGAAGGTAGCGAAATTACAGTACGTGGTTTTGGCCCTGAATTTAACCTAGTAATGCTTAATGGCCGTCAAATGCCAGGCACAGGTTATACGCGTTCATACGCCCTTGAGAATATTGCCGCTGATGGTGTAAGTGCACTTGAAGTAGCAAAATCAGGTCAAGCTGATGTACCAAGTGGTGGTCTAGGTGCTACTGTAAATATTATTACAACTCGCCCATTAAATAGCCCAGGCGAAAAGTTTAGCTCGTCTATTAAAGCTATTCATGACTCGTCAAATGAAAAAGGTGATGATGTAACGCCAGAATTTTCAGCGATGTACAGCAATACCTATGCTGATGATACATTTGGTTTTGCGGCATCTTTCTCACATCAAGAACGTGACTTTCAACAGCAAAGTGCCAATATTCAAGGTTGGCAAGCTAACGTTGATTTACCAACTATTGATGAAGGAGAGTACATTGACCCGCGTCCATTAGATAGCGAAGGCAACCGTGTCGGTAATCATTTCTTCCCGAAAGACATGAACTACAGTATTGCTGATGTTGAACGTGAGCGTACTAATGGCCAAGTAACTTTACAGTACTCGCCAGTTGAAAGCTTTACTGCAACAGTTGATTACACAGCAAGCCGTGCTATTACTGGTGTGAATACCGTTGGTTGGGGTATCTGGAATGAGTTCGGTGGTAACATTAATGGCTATGAGCTTGATGAAAATGGTACTGCACTTTATGCCGATATCAGTGGAAACGACGGCTCATTTACTGCAAGCCGTGTTACTACAGAAGTTAAAGCGCGTTCAATCGGTTTAAACCTAGAGTGGCAAATTAACGATCAGTGGGAAGTTGAGTTCGATTATCATGATTCGAAAAACGAAACAGATAATGGTGCAGATGACGGTTTAGGCTCAGACGGTCAAATTATCCTTGGTTCTGACCAGTTAAAGAGCAAAGTATATGACTACCGCACAGGTGAAATTCCGCACGCATACGTTAACTGGAACAACGGCACAACAGTACTTGACCCAAGTGAAATTGATTCAAACTTCAGCCAGTTTAGTTATTCGCCAGGTGAGTCTAAGGTTGAGCAAGCCCAGCTTCATACAACTTGGTTTAATGAAAGCTTCGAAATTCCATTAGTTAAAGTAAAATTTGGGGCGGCAAATACCAAGCAAACCATGGGTGGTTTCACGGCCTGGAGTGGCTTAAGAGGCGGTCCGGGTTTTAATCCATCATTTACCGAAATTCTCCCTGACGGCATGTTCACTTATAACGAAACTGGTGACATGCTTGACCAGTTCGCTGGTGGTGGTAGTGCCCTTGAGCCAAATTACTATTACACCTATAGCTTTGAAGAGGCGTTAGCTCGTCAGCTTGCTTTTTTAAATGAAGATTTATTGGGTGATAATCAATATTCAATTGACCCATTCTTTGATGGTATCGACAGCGAAAGCTATGTAGAAGAGAAAACGCAAAGTTTTTATGTGAACAGCTTGTGGGAATTTGATGTAGCTAATTACTTCGTTCAGATTAACGCAGGTCTTCGTTATGAAGAAACGGATGTAACCAGTACGGTTCGCCAACGCGTTGAAAGCCAAGTGAACTGGGTGAGTGCATCTGAATGGATTATGCAGTACGAAACTGGTGGCACAGATAATTTTTATCAAGAAGAAGGTAATTACGATATTTGGTTACCTAATATCGATGTAAAAGTTGAGATCACAGACGAGCTTGTGGGGCGTGTTTCATGGGGTAAAACCATGGCCCGTGCACCGCTTGGTAACCTTGCTGGTGGCCGAAGCTTATCAGGTAGTCCTAAACCGGGTTCACGCACTGGTGGCCAAGGTAACACTAGTCTTTTACCTTTTGAATCAACTAACTTAGACTTATCGCTTGAATATTACTACGGTGAAGGTAGCTATGCATCGCTTGGCTACTTCAAAAAAGACGTTGATAACTTTATTCAAACACAAATTACTGAAACAACGATTGATGGTTTACATGACATCTTAAATGGTCCTCGTTACCAAGAGGCTGTAGCGTCAGTTGAAGCGCGCGGAGAGCAGGCTACGAGTGATGCTATTTTCAATGAAATGTTAGCGCTTGGTTATGGCAATGCGGATGGCGCTATTGAACCGACGAGCTCAGACCCCCTCATGGTATGGAACATTTCTCAGCCACAAAATACCGACAGCAAATCAGTCGATGGCTTTGAACTTGCTGTTCAACACTTATTTGGTGAAAGTGGCTTCGGTTTAGGTGTGAATGCCACATTTGTAGATGGTGATGTTGAATTTGATGTTGATAGTTTGACCCAACAAGCTCCGTTATCAGGTTTGAGCGATTCAGCTAACTTCCAAGCCTTTTATGATAAAGATGGCTTGTCAGTTAAAGTAACTTACGCATGGCGTGATTCGTACTTGATTGGTGTGGGTCAGTCACAAGGTTCATCTGATGCGCCGCCACAGTTTGGCGACACTTACGGTCAATGGGACTTAAGCGTTAACTATGACATTAACGAAAACATGACCGTTTTCTTTGAAGGTATAAATCTTAACAACGAAACTGAGCGTGGCTACGGTCGTTACGAAGAGCAATTCTTATTTGCTCGTCAATACGGACCTCGTTACACAATTGGTGCCCGTTATAGCTTTTAATATATGATCCCTGATAGAACCAAAGCCGCTCAATGAGCGGCTTTTATTTTTATTAAACTAATGGAGATAAGCTAATCGATTTAAAATAGCAGGGCTTTAAAAGAGTTTATTACGATAAAAAAAGTAACCAGAAAAATAGCAAAAAATAGCAATGCCAGGATTAATTAAAAAATTTGGCATAAACACAATATCGGTTTCACCAAAACAGTAGAAGTAAAAGGCAATACTGAGCAATGAAGGTAGTGGAAAAAAGAAAGTTTCGTTAGCAACTAAGCCAACCACCGACCAGCTAGTTAATAGTAGTGAACCTACAAAAACGAGAAAGCCATACCATAAATCGTGCTTTTTAGCGTAATGTTTGGCGATTAAAATTGCGACAACGCATGCTGGCAATGTTATTACGGATAAAATAACGTAATCCATAACAACTTATCCTCATACTCCCTGTAATCGGGGAATTAAAACAAACCTCAGCAGTTCAGATAAATCGGAAATAGCTGATGTTATTAGCTGAGATGGCTTATCTTATTTTGTTGAGAATTATTCGCGCAACACGCTGTTGATTTGTGTAATATATGTCACACTATATCCACCCCATTTGGCTTTACTAATACACACGCGACTTTTGCAGTGTTTAGTTTAAAGCTTAGCGTGTTTTTTCAGCTTAAAATCAGATGTTTAAGTTGTTTTAGGTAGAATAATTAATGAGATTATCAGACACCCATATTCAGCAGTATATTGACGAAGGCCGCATTGTTATTGAGCCAACACCGAGTAAAGAAATGATTTCAGGTGTGACTGTGGACTTACGTTTGGGCAATAAATTTCGAGTCTTTCAAGATCATACCGCAGCTTATGTTGACTTAAGTGGTCCAAAAGATCAGCTAAACAAGGCGATGGAATCAATCATGAGTGATGAAATTGTGCTTGCAGAAGAAGAAGCTTTCTTCCTTCATCCTGGCGAGTTAGCTTTGGCTATCACTTATGAAAAAGTGACTTTGCCCGCTGATATTGTTGGTTGGTTAGATGGACGTTCATCATTAGCTCGCTTAGGCTTAATGGTACACGTAACCGCTCATCGTATTGATCCAGGTTGGTCTGGAAATATTGTCTTAGAGTTTTATAACTCAGGCAAATTGCCGTTAGCACTTCGTCCGATGATGAAAATTGGTGCTATGAGCTTTGAAACCATGACAAGCCCTGCAGAAAATCCATATAACACCCGTAAAGACGCGAAATATAAAGATCAAAATTCGGCCGTTGCAAGTCGTATCAGTGATGATAATAAATAATCGTATATTATGTGGCTTGAGTGCCACATAATATTTTGTTGCCAAACTTTTTACCTAATTTAGTTAACTATAATTGGCAATTTAAGCTTATCACCCCCATACTTTTAGCTGGTGTTTAAAGCACGGAGCTAAAATGCACTTTATTGGCAAGCAAGTCAGTCGGATAATTACAAAGCTGCTCATATTATGGTGTTGTGTATTGCTACACAGCGGCATTGTTTCTGCTGCTAATGAAGATTTGCCTGTATGGTTGCTTAATTCAGAGCAGCCACTTGCCAAACTGAGCCAATCCCTCGAAGCATCGTTACAAAACGCAAAAAAATTAAATGCGTTAGAAACAAGCTCGATTCGCCTTGCAGCAAAAACATCTCATTGGCTGATCATCGATTTATATCAATTACCCAAGAACAAAAACTATGTTGTTTTTCTCGGCGAGCCAAACTTAACATGGGCTAAATTTTATCTTTTAGATGAAAATTTTCAGGCTACTAATAATCAGCGGCTTGCTTCACTAGAAAGCTTATCGAATGTTCGCCCTCATTGGTTGATTGAGCATGGCCAAGGGCATCGCTGGGCATTGGTTAATTTTGTGCATGATAGGGCGTTGACCATTGAGGTAGGAGTTGTTGCTGCAAAAGTATTTGAAGCCAACTTACACCAAACAATTTTAGGTTACGGTGCTATTTTAGGTGTACTTATTTTATGTATCTTAGTAAGCGCAATGTACTTCTTTGTATCGAAGCAACCAAAATATATGGTGTTAAGTGCTTACTTTGTACTGGTTTGTATCGGTTTCTTGATTGATAACGGCCTGATTAGCTACCTGGTTGACGGCTTAGATTGGGAAGCTAAATGGCCTGTTAATGAGCTTGCATTGTGCTTTGTTAGCTATTTTTTATATCACTTTTTAGCGATTCATACTTACACAGCTAAGTTTAAAAAAGCTTGGCAAGCAATGATGGCTTGTTTGTTGATTGCGGCCTTGCTCTCATCAATATTGCCTCAATTTAATCGTCAGTGGCTATTTATAGTCAGCTGTTTGGGCTTTTTGGGCTTTGTTGCAGCAATCTTTTACAGTTTGATTAAGCGTATTAACAACCGTACTCATCTGCGTGTTTTTATGCTTTTAACTATCGTTATTCAAGTATTTAGTTTATTCATTTGGAATGGCTTTGGCATTGGTTATCATGACGTTCATAATACCATTTTGCTTATTACTTCATTGGCGATTTGTTCTGTGCTGTTGTTAAAAGATCGCCAACAAATTTCAGCATTTAGTTATTCGATGCTGCATGATGTAGATACTAAACTGCCAAATAAACAATTTTTGATCGCGCAAATTGTAAAAAAAGTATCGCAGAAACAACACTTTTCAGTTTTATTATTTAAGGCTCATGTACTTTCAAATGCACGCTCTACTTTTGGCTTTGAACAAGCCAATATTTGTATCAATGAAAGATTAAGTATTTTAAATAGTCAGCTGCAGAGTATGAATGCATTGAAACTCGAAATTCAAGCCAGCAGAAGTGCATGGCTCGCTCATGTTGATGACAGTACCTTTGGCTGTTTAGTAATGGGAGAACTTGAGCTAAGTCACATAGAGCAGTTTGCATGTTTGATCCATGGCGTGTTTGAAGAAGGACTAACTCATGAAGAGATTAATTTAGTCGACAGTGTTGATATTGGTGTTGCGTATTACCCTATGCATGGCAATACTGCGAAGCAAATTTTTCAATGTGCTATACAAGCGATGTCGGAAAAGCGTTTACAAGGTGAGCGTTGGCGTATGTTCGACTCTGAAAGTGCGCGTCTTTCTGAGCAAAGGTTATCTATTGCTGCGGCTCTTAAAATTGCAATTGATGAAAACCAACTTAGCTTGCATTTTCAGCCGCAGATATGTCTGAAAACAGGCAAAGTAGTGGGTTGTGAAGCATTACTGCGTTGGCAGCATCCAGTATTTGGCGCAGTAAGCCCTGATGTGTTTATTCCAATAGCAGAGTCAGCAGGGGTGATCAATCAGTTGACTGAATGGGTTGTTGAAAGAGGTATTGAGTGGCAAGCGAAGTTTTGCAAACTGATACCCGATCACGTTATTTCCATTAACATATCAGCAAAAGATCTATTAAATAAAGACTTACCGGTGCTTTTAATCACCATTTTAAATGAGCAAAAAGTATCGGCTGACTCAGTGATGTTAGAGCTTACAGAATCAGCAACTTTGGAAGAAAGTAAAAAGATTAAAGCAACACTGGATGACTACCGTTTAATCGGATTAAAGCTCGCGATTGATGATTTTGGTACAGGTTATTCTTCACTTGCTTATTTAAGTCAGCTTGGCTTTGATGAAGTAAAAATAGATAAGCAGTTTGTATTGAATTTGCCGTTTTCGGTTAATGATCAAAGTATCTGTAGGGCAACCTGTGATATAGCCACTACTTTAGGGGCGCATGTTGTAGCTGAGGGTATCGAAGATGAGCAAAGTCTGGCTATGTTGCAAAGTTATGGCTGCCAGTTTGGGCAGGGGTACTATTTTTCAAAGCCGCTCTGTGCAGATGATTATTTAGATTGGATAAACGAGGTGCAGAAAGTTGAAATTAGTCTTGATGCAACAGCGAACCTAATTGATTAAAGTAATTAAGTAGCGCTGCAAAACAGCGCATGGTATGTTGCTCATCTGGGTAAATTAAGCCACTTGTTGATAAACCACTTACCAAAAAGCTATTTTTTATATCAGGGTGCCTGTCAATACACTGTTCAAAACAGCGGGCCGCGAGTTCTTCAGGCATACTCATATAAAGTTGCTTAACCTGCTGATCAAAAGCGATAGATTGCTTCACAAACTCATTTGGGTTCGCACCTGAGTTGTCTAAAAATACCTGGTGATAAAACTCATTTAAGCGCTGATTAAGTGGATGACTTAAATCTGGTGACCGTTCGAGCCATAGCGCTGAGCAAAATTGCATACTCTTTCTGTCGCTAAACAAATGCTGACAAATATGGTGGTCAAAAGCATGAAACCATTCATGGGCGAGTGCGCCACCACCGGCATTTTTAGCCAGAGCAAGAGTTTGACTATTGGCATTATAATGAGCCTGCACACCTTTTTGGCCGCCATGACCAAAGGCAAAATTAAGCTTCCCCCTAAGACCAATTGCCGTTGGTGGTAAAGTCAGTATTTGCGCAAGATCAGCTAAGGCATCGTAAATTAAATTTGCCGCTAATAAACGTTCTTGTTTGTTAACCCAATTGCCAACCACCATTGTACGAAAGCCAAATGTATCGCGAATATCGTCAAAATCGACCTGATCATCAAAGCGATAATCGGGTCCCTGACGATGAAAACCCGCACTAAGTCGTTTTGATACTCGCATTATAGATAGCGCGCCTTAACATTAGCTGGCATATGCTGAGTTTGCTTATCGACCAGCGCAGCTAATAATCTATATAGTGGCGTTACATCAAGGCCTTCAATTAATTTAAGGCTATGAGCCACAGCTTCTAAAGTTGATAAACTATCTGCTCGTGGCGCTTTGCGAATGACGTATTTGTTTTGTGGTACCTGTTTAAAACTCACAGCCTCAAATGCGTGGAGGCTTGGGGTTAATTGCAGCATTTTGTAGGCTTTTTTCCATGTGCCATCAATCACGATTAAATGGGTCAAAGACTGTTTGAAAGCATCAGTAGTGGCAGTGTGCTCGTCTAAATTTAATGCGTCATCCGCAGGGTAGAGTACCGCTGTTGTTGCCTTTGGTAATGTTGCAAGCTGCAAAAAGTCCCGTTCTGACTCGCCTGCGATGATTTGGCAATTCTCTAAGCCTAAATTCAGTAAATTAGCGGTGTTTTTAGTAATTTTTTCCTCATTAGGGTGGCGTAATATAATGATTTTTAGTTTATTATTGATTATGCTTATTGAATCACATAAACAGGTTTTAACTGAAAAGCCACAATGTGAGCACAATTCTCTAGCCATACGAACTCAGGTGTAAATCAAAACTATGCCTAGTATACATGAGCTTAACTCGCAAAGCAGGTTTGCTTTTTAGCTATGAACGGCTAAAGTTGCGATTTATATAATTACGTTTTTGATTAAGGGATAAAGATGACGACAATCACAATCGATGAGAGTGCACTTGAAGGGATGGAATCACTTTTAGGTGACCAATTTGCCGACACCTTGACCTTTTGTTGTAGTGAATTTCAGCGTTTAGGCTCTGAGGTACTTGCAAATCTTGGTTCAGATAACGAAGCTGCAGCACGACATGCACACAGTTTAAAATCAAATGCAGCCCAATTTGGTGCTGCGAGCCTGTCTAAACTTGCGCAGTCAATCGAACAAGCACTTAATCAAAATGATCTAGCAACTGCAGAGCAAAACTCACAGAGTTTAGATGTTCAAGTATCAGGTTCTGTAGAAAAACTACAAGCTTGGTTTGCTAATCGCTAAAAACTTGAATTTATTTCAGTTATAACCGCAAAAATCCTCTGGCGTGGTGGCCCCGTACTAGGTTAGTCTTAAGGCTAATTAGTAGAGGTAACCATGTCACAAATCAAAAAGAGTCACAAACTAGACGGTGTCTGTTATGACATACGTGGGCCTGTGCTTGCACAAGCTCGAAAAATGGAAGATGAAGGGCAAAAAGTATTAAAGCTAAACATTGGCAACCCGGCTGCCTTTGGCTTTGATATGCCTGAAGATATGCACAAAGATATCATTCGTAACTTATATTCAGCCCAAGGCTACTGTGACTCTAAAGGCCTCTACTCAGCCCGTGTGGCTGTCTATCAACACTATCAGCAACGCGGTTTATTTAATCTTGATGTCGATAATATTTATATCGGCAATGGGGTCAGCGAATTAATTCAAATGACCACCCAAGCATTACTTGATAATGACGACGAAGTGCTTATTCCTGCACCGGATTATCCGCTGTGGACAGCATCGGTTAAATTAGCAGGGGGTAACCCTGTGCATTATCTATGTGATGAAGAACAAGATTGGTTCCCTGATATTGCTGATATAAAATCGAAGATCACTTCAAAGACCAAAGCACTGGTGCTTATTAACCCTAATAACCCCACCGGTGCGGTGTATAGTGATGATCTTTTGATGGAACTTATCAATATTGCTCGTGAACACAAGCTTTTGCTATTGAGCGATGAAATTTACGAGAAAATCTTGTACGACGGTGTCACACACAGCTCTATTGGTGCATTGTGTGATGATGTGCCAATCATCACTTTTAATGGCTTAGCCAAAACGTACCGCGCTGCGGGTTTGCGAATGGGTTGGATGGTGTTAAGCGGTCGTACTAGCATGATGGACGACTTAAGTCGTGGCCTAGATATGCTGGCGTCTATGCGATTATGTGCCAACGTACCTGCACAATATGCTATTCAGCAAGCGTTAGGTGGTGTGCAATCGATTGATAATCTTATTAACCCAGGTGGTCGGCTGTACGTTCAGCGAGATATTGCATGGCGTGGTTTAAATGCCATTGATGGTATTAGCTGTAAAAAGCCTAAAGGGGCGCTATATGCATTTGCGAAAGTGGATACAGCACACTTTAATATCAAAAATGATGAACGCATGATTTTAGATTTACTCAAAGCTGAGAAAATCTTATTAGTGCATGGTCGCGCATTTAATTGGCCTGATCCTGATCATTTCAGATTGGTGTTTTTACCAAACAAAGATGATTTAACAGAAGCCATGAGTAAGATGCAGCGATTCTTCGCTGATTATCGACAAAGCTAAAAAAAGCGAGCCGAGGCTCGCTTTTTTAATACGCTTTATCAACACGTACCGTGTTATCGGTGAGGTACACCAGGCGTACTTTATCACCTTGGTTAAACAGCATTTGGTTATCTTTGTCTTGCACAACCATGAACTGCTCGCCGCTTTCTACTTTGATCATCAATTCAACGAGCTGATATTGTATAACGCGACTGTTTTGTTGACGGTTGTGAGCAACAGAGCCACCAATCATCGAACCTAAAATGGTTGCTACAGTGCGGCCACTGCCGCCACCGAACTGGTTACCGATAACGCCGCCAATAAGCGCACCACCAAACGTTTCCCAGCCGTTTGTTTTATCTCTGACTAGCTCTTGTTCGGTAATGGTTCGTACGGATTGTACAGAGCCAAACAACACCTGTTGTACTGGTACTGCTTTGTTACGCTGATAATCAGCATAACTAGGCGAGCTCAGTAATAAACAGCTTGCTAGGATAGTAATTAGGTATTTCATATACCCTCCTGGCTACCAGCCAAAAGTTGATTTCTCACGAGTTTTACGGATTTCAGTTTCATCAGCCCATTCAACTAGACCGCTTTTTAAATCCATTAAACGCATTGTGAATTTGTAATAAACATCAGCCTTGTCAGCATTTGATTTAACAATGCTCGATAAGTTGCCGTATAACATATATTGCGCACCAACTTGCTGGCCAAAAGCAATCGCTGTATTTGGGTCGACAAGTGGATCGACGTTTTGGAAATTAAGTTGTTCACGCACAGCTTCAACACGGGTCATATCAACAAAGCGGAACTTACCACTGCGTAATAACTGTGTTGAGATTGAATCAGTAATTGATTCAGTATCAATATGCTCGCTCGTTTTGTTTTTAATACGCTCAACAAACACGATAGGGCGAGTATTTGTTGTCATGGTGCCAACCACAGGTGAAGCAAGTAATGAGTCTGTCATCTGGCTTGCTACTTTTTGTAGATCCGTTGAGCCAAAATTTATATCAGTAGTTTCAACAGCTTGTGCATCACCATAGCTAACAACGGCTTTATTTGCACAACCAGACAGCAATAAAGCGCTTGTCATTGCAACGGCCGCAGCCGACTTAACAGAAAGTAATTTCATTGTAGTATCCTTAATCTTCAAATTCTTGTGCTTCTGTTGACACTTCACGCACTGCAAGCGAGAAGGTGACAGCATTTGCTGTCGGGGCTAGGCCCGGTAACTGGGTTTTAGCAAATCCAAATAAAGTGATAGGTTGCCAAGGCGAATGGTTGCCGCGAATAACAAAGCCATCAGCGTCATACCAAGTAAATTGATATTGTAAGTATTGAGACTTTTTATATTGGCTTGCCAGTGTCACAACAACATCAGTTAAGCCATTTGTTTGACGTGTTTTTACATCTGTAATGGCTAATTTCTTACCAAGTTCAGGGTTATTAACAATCAGTTGTTGGTTATACTGTTGTGATGCCTGCTCAACACCAATGCCAGAAGTGGTAGGGCGTGAGGAGCAAGCCGCAACAAGTAAAATGGTTAATAGTGGCACTAAGTATTTCATCATTGCTCCTAGAGTTGTACGACATGTGTGTCGTAGTAGTTATTTATAGAGGTTAGAAAAATCAAGGTTAACCTTTGCTTACTAACCGTAAAGTCTATTTCGCTATGTCCTGGCACGCTTAAAGCGTGCTGACCTGCTGGCATCGCGTGCTGAGCAATACTCAGTTGACTTGGTAAAGTCGACCAGCTTCGCGTATCAGCCTGCTCTGATGCAATGTTATAAATATTCGCTAAAATATTACCGACATCGCCGCCGCTTCTTGCCAATTCTGCACGCATCTTTTCTTTCGCAACCAATCGCATAACCTGGCGGGTTATTCTGCCAGCACTTTGATCTTTTAAAGTTTTTGCTGCCAGCGCTTCAAGCCTAACAATGGGTGTCAGCGGTAAGTTTTCGCCATCGAGACTCACTGTTTTATCACTGCCCGAATAAGGCGCATCGCGATAAACAGGCATGGCAATACTGTAAAAGCGTGCATCACCCCGGGAGGTATAAATGGGTAATCGTAAATGAAACTCTTGCCTTGCTGGTATTAACCCTTGCTCTGCAATTACAATTACTTGGCCTGTGTTTGCTTGAGTTTGCTTTAGCTTGCCAAAGCGTTTGCTAAATTCTTCAAAATCCTGATCAAACCCTTGCTTTTTGGCAAGGCGTAACACTGTTTGCTGTAAGTAGCTATTTTCGCTATTTATTTCGAGTGCTTTCTTATAGTCGATATAGGCATCATCAAACTGTTTATCTGCCTCATAAAGTAGACCAGACAAATAAAACGTAAAGGCATTTTGAAAGCCATTTTTGACATTACCAATTAGCTCAGCCATATCAGGGTAGCCTTCGGCTGCCTTTTCTGCTTGTTCATCAAGTACAGCTTGGTTGTCTTTTAATGCATCTTCTTGCACTTTATTAGCACGTCTAACTTCAACTAATGCAGATTCAAGTTGTTTATCAAATACATAGCTCAGTGCTTTGTAGCTATGCAACATAGTCATTTCATAGGCTGCTGGCTCATAACCAATCACTGAATCATTGGTCAATAATGAGTTTGTTTGTTCAAGGCCTGCACTTAGCTGTACTTTGGCTGCTTGACGCTTTTTTTCCATATTTTGATAAACAGCTTCAAAGGTCTCATTGGCCTCGGAATTTTGTTTAGCCAAAAACTCAAGACGGGCCGTTTCAAGCTGATTCAATAAATAGTTACTATGGCCTCGGCTGTTACTCGGCAAAAGTTGCTGAGCACTTGCTATGTTATTTTGAGAAACAGCTTGGCGCACAGGTTTTAGCTGCGTCGCATAATCTTGGAATAGATCAGTAATACCTATGGTACTGCAACCAGATAACAGTAAAGCAGCTCCAATAAATAAACGTCGATGCACTGAACACTCCTTTTAAACAATGTAATCAGATTAGCATACGCGGCTTAACCTTCTATGATAAATTATGTAAAAAATCGTAAGTTAATAGACAACTTTCTGGTCTTCTGTTTTGTAACGTTAAAGGACACTGCATTTGTTGAGCACCATACTGTATACCTTGATTGCACTTAGTGCTTTTGCAGCTAATTCTTTGTTGTGTCGAATGGCATTACAAAGTGGTGATATTGATCCTTTGAGCTTTACTGCTATTCGCTTAGCAAGTGGGGCATTTATGTTGCTTGGCTTACTGTTATGGCAAGCAAAGTTAAGGCAATTAAAATCGCAAAGGGCTAAACCTTTATCCGATAAAGGTAATAATATCAGTGCCCTTAGTTTATTTGTTTACGCGCTGTGCTTTTCAGTTGCTTATGTTGATTTAAATACAGGTACAGGCGCACTTATCTTATTTTCTGCAGTGCAGTTAACCATGATAGGCCATAGTGTTTTAAATAAAGAGCCGCTCAGTAAAGTGCAGTGGGGGGCTTTATTTGTCGCTTTTGCGGGTTTTATTTACCTAATGCTGCCCTCAGCGACGGTGCCTTCTTTCATGCCAGCAATGCTCATGGCGTTAAGTGGTGTAGCGTGGGGTGTTTACAGTATTCGTGGAAAATCATGCAGCTCACCTTTGCAAGCAACCAGCTTTAATTTTCTAAGAAGTTTAATACTTGTGCCAATTTTAGTCTTTCTAGCCGTTGTCGATTGGCAGGGGATCACAGCAACAGGCGTTTATTTGGCGATAGCTTCAGGAGCTTTAGCATCAGGCCTTGGTTATAGCATTTGGTATATTGCACTACCAAGGCTTAAAAGTAGCCAAGCAGGTGTGGTACAGCTAACGGTTCCAGTGCTTGCTACGTTAGCTGGGGTGGTATTTTTAGATGAGCAATTAACAGCGCGTTTAATCACAGCCAGCGCCTTGATTCTTGGCGCTGTACTGGTGTTTTTAATAACTAAAAAGCGCAGCCTTTAGATTTTGGCGTATTAATATTTAACACGTAGCGTTCATACAGGGTGTTTAGTTCGGCTAGTATCGCTTGCTTGCCAATAAGTTCACTTTGTTCAATACATTGCTGTAATGTTTCAACTGACAAATATTGCATCATCTTATGCGATGCATTGATATGACTGATATGCCAAGGCTCAGGGGCAACCCCCCCTTTATATTCTTGGTAAGGGCGATAAAAACCATACTTTTCGAGGTTATCATCAAGCCATGCAGCAAGCTTTGCAAACGGCCCAGTGGCCGAATACTCGTCTGGCGTTAATTGCAGCTGATAATCATCGTCAATAGGGCGGTTATCGTAGATGTCGAGGTCGGTGCCAAAGTGATGTCTGCTTGCCCCAGGTAGTGCGGAGTAAAGCATTATAGCGTGGCACTTTTCAATATCACTCAAGCTTTCTAAGTCTACCGTTTTTTGTGCAAGGGTATAAACTGGTCGAAGGCCCTGAAATTTTGCATTCCAAATAGCGCTTTGACGTTGAAAGTCACGAAAGCTTGAGGCAATTGTCAGATCAATACCCGCTTCTTTCGCACCTTGCTGAAGAGCTAAAAAATCATCGACAATATCACGATGCAAGCGATGGTGTTGTAGCTCAACTAAATGTGAGCTACATGACCCGGTGGCGCATTGTTTAAGCTCAGCTTGGTTCATGTAAGCAGTTGCTCTAAAATGATTTCGTAGATATCAGCAAGTTGAATTAAATCCTCTGTGCTAACACATTCGTTTACTTTATGAATGGTTTCATTACGCGGGCCAAGTTCAATGACTTTAGCACCTGTTTGTGCGATAAAACGACCATCAGATGTCCCACCAGTGGTTTCAAGCGCTGTTTCGCGTCCAGTCACCTGCTTAATAGCATGCACAGTTGCATCAACTAACGGGCCGTGGTCGGTTAAAAACGGCAGTCCATTTACAATCCAATTTAACTCATAATTCAGATTGTGTTTTTCAACAATATCAACGACTCGTTGTTGTAGCTGCTGGTGTGTAACTTCTGTGCTAAAGCGGAAGTTAAATTGAATCTCAAGTTCACCTGGGATCACATTTCCGGCACCGGTGCCACCGTTAATATTCGAAACCTGAAAGCTCGTTGCAGGGAAAAATTCGTTACCTTGATCCCACTCGGTTTGACTTAGCTCAGTTAACGCAGGGGCGGCTAAGTGAATCGGATTTTGAGCAAGATGCGGATAAGCAACATGGCCTTGCACACCTTTAATGGTTAAAAAGCCAGTTAATGAGCCACGTCGACCATTTTTTACCACATCGCCAAGTTCATCCCGTGATGATGGCTCGCCGACTAAGCATAAATCAATCTTCTCACCACGCGCTTCAAGGGTATCGATAACACGGGTTGTGCCGTTGATGAACGGGCCTTCTTCATCTGAAGTAATTAAAAACGAAATAGATCCATTATGATCTGGGTGCTTAGCCACAAAACGCTCGGTGGCAACCACCATTGCAGCTAAAGAACCTTTCATATCGGCTGCACCGCGACCATGTAACATGCCGTCTTCTACTAGTGCCGAAAAGGGCGGGTGCTGCCAATTTTTCTCGGGACCAGTTGGTACAACATCGGTGTGACCCGCAAAACAAAAATGCGGTGACGCATCTCCCTTACGAGCCCAAGTATTTAAGGTATCAGTGAAAAACAGTGATTCTATATTAAACCCTAGCTTTTCCAAACGTTCGTTCATTAACGCTTGGCAACCGGCATCTTCAGGCGTTACTGATTCACGCTGGATAAGTGCTTGAGCAAGTTCAATAACAGGGTGAGTCATTAGGCAAAAATCTCATCGTATTGAGCTGCTTTAAAACCTAAGTAGTACTGGCCGTTATGCACGAGTACCGGACGCTTGATCATTGCAGGTTGCTCAACCAGTAATGCTAATGCTGATTCTTTATCTAGGTTTTGTTTCTGCTCATCAGATAATTGGCGGTAAGTTGTGCCGCGTTTATTAACTAAATCTTGCCAATCAATATGTGCTGCAAACTCATTAACTAGCTCAGCACTAATGCCGTCTTTACGGTAATCATGGAAAGTAAATTCTTGGTTGTTATCAGTTAAATATTTCTTGGCTTTTTTAATTGTATCGCAGTTGCTGATACCGTACATGATAGTCATAAATTCTACTTTTTAGTTACAGTGAGTAATGTGTCTACCCCAGCAATGACCTGAGATAGTGAATAATACAGAGGGCCAAGGTGTTGGCTATTGAGTACGCAAAGAGTACCGAGCATTGGGCTGCTCAGCTCGCGTAAATCAAAATAGGCTAACCGTTCACCCTGGCTAATTTTACTGCCATTTAATTTTGCAATATTGGTGTGATTAATATGTTCTTCAACCGATGAAAACGATAAGTTTAATAAAACTTTTAAACCGTTTTTTGCCTGTAAAATGTATTCTTTACCGGCATTTTTAACTTGTAATAGGGTGCCATCGAATGGTGCGATGATGTTGTGACTAGTTAATTCAACACTAATACTTGGTCCAAGTGTCGCAAAGCGGAAAAATGGCTCTGGGTGCTCGCTAATGCTTTTTACACGCCCAGTAAATGGGCTTTTAATAGCCATGCAGCGCGCTTTTCTGAGGCTGCGTTCGGGTAAATATTGAACTTCGTTAGTCATGGCTTATTTAACATCACCTAGCACATGGTAACCGTCTTTTTTCAGGGCTGTAATTGCCTTGGCCATACTTTGCTTCTTCACCAGTACATAATCGGTATCGTAAGTTGATAAAGCAAAAATCGAAATCGACGCTTTTGCCAGTACTCCAGAAATATTTGCCATGATACCTGTTAGTGAAAAACCAAGAGGGCCAATCACCTCAAGTGCCAACCAATCCGTTTCTTGATCAAGACTGTCTAGCTCAAAACTACTTGGACACACTATAGACAACTCATCAGCGGTTTTAGCAATAAAGAAAATAGCTTGTTGAAGTAGGGTAGGATCAATCGTCGCATCGACATCTAAACTATGAATGGTAAGTTCTTCACTATGAAGTTGTAACGTTTGTTTTGACATCTGCGATCCTATCTTTGAAGCCTTTGAATTTATAGTATAGGTAAACAAAGTTAAGATAAAGCGCAATAATTTTGATTGCTGAGGAAATACTCAGCTCAGTCTTTAAATGTTGTCCACAGAATCTGTGGATAAATATGGGAATAGGTCAGTATAAAGAAGCTAATAGGCTAATTTATAAAGGTTTTATAAATTAGCCTAAATTTTGAAGGGTTAATTTTCTATGCTTTCGACTTGCTTAGCTTGAATCGCTGTAAGGGCAATGGTGTAAACAATATCGTCTACTAATGCACCACGACTTAAGTCATTTACCGGCTTGCGCATACCTTGAAGCATCGGGCCAATACTAATTAAATCAGCACTACGTTGTACTGCTTTGTAAGTTGTATTACCAGTATTCAAGTCTGGGAATACAAACACAGTTGCTTTACCTGCCACAGGGCTATCGGGTGCTTTCTTAATTGCTACATTTTCCATAATAGCTGCATCGTATTGAAGCGGGCCATCAATCACTAAGTCTGGGCGCTTTTGCTGGGCAAGCTTAGTGGCTTCACGGACTTTCTCTACATCAGCGCCTGAGCCTGACGTACCCGTGCTGTAGCTGATCATTGCAACGCGAGGTTCAATGCCAAATGCGGCAGCTGAATCAGCCGATTGAATAGCAATATCAGCTAATTGCTCAGCGGTAGGATCTGGATTGATAGCGCAGTCACCGTAAACAAGTACTTGATCAGGTAATAGCATAAAGAATACCGATGATACTAACGATGAACCCGGAGCCGTTTTAATCAATTGTAGCGGTGGGCGAATCGTGTTAGCTGTTGTGTTAACAGCACCTGACACCAAGCCGTCTACTTTACCTTGTTCAAGCATCATGGTGCCAAGTACTACGTTATCTAGTAATTGCTCTTGTGCGACCACTTCTGTTAAGCCTTTGTTTTTACGAATCTCTACCATAGGCGCCACGTAATCGTTGATTACATCAGCTGGCTCAATAATGGTTACGTTATCGTTAAGCTCAACACCTTGTTGTTCAGCAATACGTAAAATCTCTTCTTTATCGCCAAGAAGGATTGTTTTAGCAATACCACGTTGACCACAAATAGCAGCAGCTTTAATAGTACGTGGCTCATTACCTTCTGGTAAAACAACCGTTTTATTCGCTTGACGGGCTTTATCCGTTAGTAAGAAGCGAAATGCTGGAGGAGACATTTTACGAGTACGACCAACACTTTGTGCAAGGCTGTCTAACCAGTCTGAGTCAATATGGCTGGCGTTGTGATCTTTTACTTTATCGATGCGTTGATCATCATCACAAGGCACTTCCATATTGAAGTTATGCAGTAACAGTGAGGTACGCCACGTATCTTCTTCTGTTGCGATAATTGGTAAACCTGTATCCATCGCTTGTTCACATAATTTCATAATGCGATCTTCAGGTTTAAAACCACCAGTTAATAAAATTGCCCCAAGCTTGGTGCCATTCATGGCTGATAAACAAGCTGCAACTAATACATCAGAGCGATCGCCAGGAGTTACCAGCAATGCTCCAGGGGTAAAGTGGCTTAAGATATTCGACACTGTACGGGCACAGAAAGTGACGCGACGTAAACGGCGGTGAGCCATGTCACCTTCGTTAATTACTTCAGCTTTTAAGTATTCACATAAATCTCGTACACGCGGTGCTACTAGGTCAAAATCCCAAGGAATTGAGCCTAATAACTTAAATGGGTGCTTTCTGAAAATAGGCAGCGATGCTAAACGGTTTAATTCGTTCTCGAGTTGTTCAGGTTCATGGGCCTCAACAAGATCTGCACGTGCACGACCTTCGTCATCCAATGGCGCATTTACTTTATTGAAAATACAGCCTAACACGCGAGGGTGATTAACACCGCCATAGTTGCCAGAGGCGATTTCTAAACGGTCTTCAATTTGGTCATTGCTATCATTACTAGGCGTTAAAACAAAAACAATATCAGCACCTAGCGTTTGCGCAATTTCACGGTTTACGCGTCCAGCATAAGGCTGACGACGTGTTGGCACCATACCCTCGATAATGGCGATTTCGTCTTCTTTAATGGTGCTTTCAAAGCGCTCTACGATTTCTTCTAGTAAGTCGTCGCCTTTACCATCACCAATCATTTGCTCTGCATAGCTCAAATCGAATGGTGTCGGTGGATTAATTGGCGAGCCATGGGTAACAATTTGCGTCGACTTTTCTGGGCCTGTATCGCCAGAGCGTGGCTGTGCAATGGGTTTGAAAAAGTTAACTTTAAGCGCTTTTTGCTCTAGCGCACGTACCAAACCAACAGAAACAGATGTTAAACCAACCCCAGTTGAAATAGGGATCAACATAATTCTACGTGCCATTTACTTAAGCCTCCTTTGCAATGCGGGCTGCATCGTTAGCAATAACCCATTCTTCATTTGTTGGGATCACAAACGCTTTAACATGCGCTTGGCCTTTTGAAATTAGGCCTTCTTTACCAAAGCGAGCAGCCAAGTTAGCAGCTTCATCACACTCAAGGCCTAAAAAGCCTAAGTGTGAAATCACTTTGTCACGAATGATGTCTGAGTTTTCACCAATGCCACCGGTAAAAATAAGCGCATCAAGGCGTTGCAGAGGCACCAAGAACGCAGCGATTTGTTTTGCTAAGCGGTAACAGAAAATATCGAGAGCAAGGTTTGCTTGTGGGTGGCCTTCAACAGCCGCTTCTTCAATAGTGCGACAGTCATTTGATAATTCACTAATGCCTAACAGACCACTTTGTTTATTCAACAAATCATCAATTTCTTGAACTGAATAATTAAGTTGTTGAGTCAAAAAGGTGAATAAACCAGGATCGATGCTACCACTGCGCGTACCCATGACTAAGCCTTCCAGTGGGGTAAGCCCCATACTGGTATCAACACTCTTACCATCTTTAATAGCGCACACAGAACAACCATTACCTAAATGCGCACTGATCACATTAGTTTGCTGGCGTTCTTTGCCGAGTAATTTCGCCGCTTCACCGGCAACATAATAATGGCTCGTGCCATGGAAACCATAACGTCTTACACCATGTTCTTTATAAAGCGAGTAAGGTAATGCATATAAGTAGGCAATTTTTGGCATAGTTTGATGAAACGCAGTATCAAACACCGCAATTTGTGGTAGTGTCGAGAACGCTTGCTGTGCGGTGCGAATACCTAATAAATTCGCTGGATTATGTAAAGGCGCTAATGCTGCCGTTTTCTCGATTTCTATTAATACGTCATTATCAATTAATACTGACTCGGTAAAATGTTCGCCACCATGTACGACCCTATGGCCCACGGCAACTAACTTATCCTCAAGACCTAAGTTTTTGACCAGGTAAACAAGTTTATTAATTGCTGCATCATGGGCTTGTCCTTTTGCAAGTTCAATAAGTTGTTTTTCACCATTATATTTATATTTTATTGAAGGCGTATCTGATCCAAGGCGTTCAGCTAATCCTGAAATAACTTCGTCAGAAGTGGTGGCATCTAAAATGGCAAATTTTAAACTCGAACTACCACAGTTTAGTACTAAAACGTGATGTGGTGAGCAAAGGTGCTTCGGCATAGCTAGGTCCTAAAAGTACGATATCAGTCAGTGTGTATTAAGGCTTGATAATTAGAATTCTTTGCCAGTATAGTAAATAAGTATTTTGTTGCTACACTTAACAAAGCTAGGCTGTAATTACACTAAAGTCTAGTTGACTTAAGCCGATAACATTTTATCTCATTTAGACTTTAAACGTTAGTCTCATTACCATTAATTTGGTATTAGAACTAGGACAGGTTTTGCAGGGATTGTATCCGGGAGTGTGTTACACTCGGTTGTGAAACGAGATGAAAACCCTAGGAGTGATGATGCAAAAAGGTGTCATGTCACAAGTGCAAACAGGTCGTCAGTACGCTAAAAAATGGCCGATGCGACAAGAGCTCGCTCCATTGTTTGCCGAATTTAGAGTGATCAAAGCTACTGATCTGGCAATTACTGTGATGCCAATTTTGGCAATGCTGACCGTATTCATGCAAGTTAATTACTTAGGCAGTGATTATTTTCCCCAAGCTATCACTATTGCGCTATTCTTTTTGTCACTTCCGCTGCAAGGTTTGTTGTGGTTAGGAAGACGTGCTCAAACCAGATTAGAACCAGCGATGCTAAGTTGGTATACAGAATTGCACAGTAAAATGAAGGCGCATGGTTATCAGTCACAATTAACGACTGAAAAACCACGCTATATAGATTTAGCTCAACTGTTAAAGGATATGTTCGAAAAAATGGATAAAGCCTTCACTAAAGAGCATTTTTAATCCCGAATAAACTGGCTCACATAAAACGATAACGTAATTTTTTGTGGGCCTTGCTGCTCTATCTGCTGCCAATGCTCTGGGCGAAACTTCCATGCAAACGGCGTCATCATAATTAAATGTTTAATCTCATCGACAGATAACAACACCTGTTGCTCTAGTAAATTCGTCGACTCTTTGCTGAAACCCGCTGGTGGTTCTATCTCAGTATGTGGTTTAACATCGGAATAAATAAATGCTTTTAACTCTTTTAGGTGCCAAGGGCCAGGGCTTGCAACAATTAAGCTAGCTTGTGGTTTGGCAAGGCGGGCAAGTTCTTGTGCAAATAGTGGTGCAAACACACTAACAAGCACATCCGCTTTGGCATCTGCAAAAGGGGCTTGGCTAATTGAGGCAACGCTAAAATGCGCATTTTCATATCGCTTAGCAGCGTATTTTACCGCGGGTTTCGAAATATCGACACCATAGACATCGGCACTCGATTGCGTTGCTATTGCTTGAGTGTAAAAGCCTTCACCACAGCCTAAATCAATCACTGAAGTTGGTTCGAGTGATGTCACTAAATCTGCTAAAGCTTGCTGTAAAAACAAATAGTGCCCGGCACTTAAAAATGCGCGGCGAGCCTGCACCATTTCAAGGTTATCGCCCGGTTGTTTAGACTTTTTATTTTGCACGGGAAGTAAATTGACATAACCCTCTTTGGCGATATCAAAACTGTGGTTGTTGTCACAACGGTAAGTTTTGTCGGTTAGAGTAAGTTCAAGTTTGCAAAGCGGGCAGTGATAGTGAAGACTCATGAGTCTAAATAGTCCTTATCATAAAAGGTTTTAACCCAGTGAGGGCGATAGGTGATCATCAAGGTAATAGCCATGCCATTGAGCATTGCTTCAGGAAACCAAATTATGGCACACAGGATCAGATAGTTTTCTGAAATCTCAATAAAACTGTAATCACCAAGCAAGTAATAAAACACACCGCTGGTAAGTATTTTAATACAGGCGATAACAGCAGCGGTTAAAAACGCGCATAAAAAGATATAAATAAAAAAGTGTCTCGGCAGATAGCTATAGCAAAGCACAAAACACAAATAGCTCAATGTAATTGGTAAAAAAGCAGTAAACAATAAATGCACTGGCAGTATTGATACTGGCAGCTGAGCGACTAATACCAAGAGTAAACTTGCAAGAAGGCTTGCAAAAATGGCCAGTCGCCAACCTAAAATCAGGGTCACTGCAGTGACCCCTAAAATATGCAATTCGAGGCCTGGCAATATCCCCGCTTTAATACGCCACAGTACCGCAAGTACTAAAGCACAAGCGAGTACACCAACTTGTCTTATTGGTGTTGCCAATAATTGTGATGCGCTTTGTTTATCGAAACTCAGCCAAAGTATTAAAGCCACACAGCTCCACAAAGGGAGCTGCCATTGCAGTGTGTCTATCATGCGTTAAAAGTTGACCAAATTGGGGCATGATCAGATGGCTTTTCGATACCACGTAATTCGTAATCGATGCCAGACTCAACACAACGTTTAGCAAGCGCTGGAGTTGCTAAGATCACATCAATACGTAAACCGCGGTTGTCATCAAAACCTTTTGAACGGTAATCAAACCACGAATATTGCTCGGTTTTTTCTGGGTAAAGCTCTCGGAATGTATCTTTAAAGCCCCAGTTTAATAAAGTGCTTAGCCATTCACGCTCTTCTGGTTGGAACGAACACTTACCTGTTTTTAACCAGCGCTTACGGTTTGGTTCACCAATACCAATGTCGAGATCGGTCGGTGAAATATTAATATCGCCCATCACGATAACATCTTGCTCAGGCGTGTGGTTATCTTCTAAATGGGTCATTAAATCTTTGTAGAACTGACGCTTATATGGGAACTTGGTTTCGTGGGCAATATTATCGCCTTGCGGGAAATAGCCATTCATCACCGTTAATTCACGGCCATTTTCTTGTGTCACAGTAACACTAATCATACGGCGCTGTGACTCGTCAGTATCAGTTGCAAAGCCTTTAACGACTGATTTTGGTTCTTGCTTACATAACATAGCCACGCCGTAGTGCGCTTTTTGACCATGAAAATAAACGTGATAACCCATTTTTTGCACGTCTTCGAGAGGGAAGGCCTCATCATGCACTTTGATTTCTTGTAAGCCAATAATATCTGGTTGATGTTTATCAATTACGGCTTGCAACTGGTGTAAACGGGCGCGCAGGCCGTTAATGTTAAATGAGATTACCTTCATGGTGCACCTATTATTTTTGTTTCAGTGTTTAGCGCAATTCTATCATCAAACTAGGGCTTATTCATGAGCTAATTACGAAAATCAAATTGGGTAAATGTTGATCAATTGCTGCTTAATTTAAAAACATTGTTAACTCACTATTAATTATTAAATTAAATAAATAATTCAGTTGATCTACTTATTTTTGTTTATATAATGCGCGCAAACCATCCGTTCATATTATGTACTATTTAAAGGTAAACCATGAAAAAACAATTAGTGATGCTTTCTCTTGCATGTATCTCATTTGGCTCATTAGCAAGCAACCCGCACTACTTTTCAGCTGATAACCGTATTGAATCTAAATTATGTAGCTTAAGTGCGAATGAAGGGTTTACCGCTGCACGTAAAGAAGCAGCAAAGCATGGCATTTCAATGTCGCGTTTTTCAAAAAGCATTTTATGCAACGGTACTGACATCCGTGACATTGCTAAAAAAGCACAATCACAAAATTCAGCATCAAAAGCAGCAGTTGAAGTGTTTGCTAAAAATGAGCAAAAAGAAACTCAACTTTGTATCACAGCACTTAAAAAAGGTTTAACACCTGTGCGTGAAAAAATTGGTAACTTAAACACCTTAAAATGTAATGGCGAAGCTGTAACAGACTTCGTTAAGCGTTACCAAAACGCAGCTATCTAATAGCGATATTATGGCTATATGGAAAAGCGCTCATATGAGCGCTTTTTTTATGAAAAAATTACAGCAAGCTATGAAAAGCTTGCTAAATCATAGGCTTAACCTTAGCTTAACTATTTTGTAAGTGCTTGATTTTAGTCAGTAAGACATTTTGGCATTCAACTTGTAATAGTCAAAGTGAATCTAATCGACTACAAGGAAATGTCTTATGAACAAGTTAACTCTAGCATCAACAATTTTGGCAGCATTAAGCCTATCAGCATGTTCTGCAAGTAACTCTTTAGCAAAAATCGACAGTGATTTTGGTAGCCTAGATAATGACAATGACGGTTATATCTCTAAAGTAGAAGCTGATGACGATGCAATTTGGGATCATTTTTCAAATATCGATACCAACATGGATGAGCAAATTAGCCGCACTGAATTTAATACTTATATGCAGTTAAATACAGGTAAAGTGGCAACTGATAGCGAGGTGTCTGAATCAGCATTTAAAGCAGAAATTGCTAGATTTGACCGCATCGAAAATGACTTTAAATCGTTAGATAACGATAAAAATGGTTATGTATCAATTGAAGAAGCAGATGACGACGACATCGCAAATCATTTTGGCTATATGGATAGCAACAAAGATAAGCGTGTAAGTCGTACTGAATTTATCAACTACATTAGCAAATATGGCAGCGATGTTGCCGAAGATGATGCCCTTGAAATGGTTAAAAACAGCTAATTTCATTATTCATTTTTGAAATATCCCCCAAAGCCAGTGTTTTACACTGGCTTTTTTATAATAATTTTTCCAACCTTGGCTGACTTCTGTCATAATAGAGCGTTAGTGATTTAAAATGACCTTTAGTAACGATGGCCACAAAACGTATCAGTGATGAACAGTTAGTCGAAATCATAGAAGCTGCGATTTTTGTTGCTGGAAAACCCGTGTCTAAACGGCATTTAAAAGAAACAGTATTAGCTGATTTAAGCGTATCTATGCCACGCATTAATAATGCAATTGAACAGATTCAAACGCATTATCAAACCAGAGGTATCAAGCTTGTTGCAGTAGGTAGCGGTTATAGATTTCAGGCCTGTGCGAGTTTAGCACCTTGGCTGGCAAACTTATGGCAAGAGCGCGCACCTAAATACTCAAGAGCACTATTAGAAACTTTATCCTTGATTGCCTACAGGCAACCTATTACCCGTGGTGAAATTGAACAAGTACGGGGAGTAACCGTTGGCTCAGGGATTATTAAAACCTTATTAGAAAGAGAGTGGGTAAGGGTTGTGGGCCACAAAGAAGTGCCAGGTCGCCCTGCTTTGTATGCAACAACATCCGCTTTCTTAGACTATTTTTCATTAGCTGGTTTAGATGAATTACCACCATTACCTGAACTTCAGGAGAGTAAAATCAACCAGCTATTGAGCGATCCTTCTGTGAGAGAACTATCTGAATGAGTAATTTAGAAACTGAAAAGTTACAAAAAGTATTAGCCCGTGCAGGCGTGGGTTCACGTCGTGAAATGGAAAAATACATCGATGCCAACCGCGTGAGCGTGAATGGTAAAGTGGCGCGTTTAGGCGACCGTGTAGAAACAACCGATGTGATTCGTGTTGACGGTCACGTGGTAAAAATTGAAGACAAAGCTGACCGTATTTGTCGTGTGCTTATGTATAACAAACCAGAAGGTGAGTTATGTACACGTAAAGATCCGGAAGGCCGCCGTACGGTATTTGATCGCTTACCACGTGTTGATGGCGAGCGCTGGATAGCGGTAGGTCGTTTAGATATTAATACCGCAGGATTAATGCTGTTCACCAATGATGGTGAACTTGCAAATCGTTTAATGCACCCAAGTTACGAAGTAGAGCGTGAATACTCTGCTCGTGTATTCGGCGAAGTAACTAATGATACGCTGCGCACTTTAACAAAAGGTGTTGAACTTGATGATGGCCCTGCAAAATTCTTGAACATCAAACCTATGGGTGGTGAGGGGATCAATCGTTGGTTCAATGTCACATTAACTGAAGGTCGAAACCGCGAAGTACGTCGTTTATGGCAATCACAAGATGTTGAAGTATCGCGTCTTATCCGTATTCGTTACGGTAAGTTAGAGCTTGATAAGCGCTTACCTCAAGGTGGTTGGGCTGAGCTTGATTTAGATACGGTAAACTATTTACGTAAAACAGTACAACTAGGCCGCGAAACGCAAACTAAGCTGTCGGTTATTCCTGAAAAGCGTAAAGACAAGCGTGCTAAAATTAACCAAATTCGTAAGGCGGTTAAAAAGCACAATCAACGCGCTAAACAAACTAAGCGTCGTTAATCAATAATATAGCGGTTTGCAGATAAAGCGATTTATTTGCAAACTGGCATAAAAAAAGCAGCGATATCGCTGCTTTTTTTGTTTCACAATGCTAATTAAGCATTTTCAACAGCTGTACGTGGGTCAACATATTCCATGTTGAAAGCTTCAGCTACTTCTTTATAAGTAACTTGGCCTTTGATCACGTTTAAGCCTTTTAAGAAGTTTGCATCGTCAAGAAGCGCTTTCTTGTAGCCTTTGTTAGCAAGGTTGATGATGAACGGTAATGTTGCGTTGTTAAGTGCAAACGTCGAAGTACGTGGTACAGCACCTGGCATGTTAGCAACACAGTAGTGAACAACTTCATCAACGATGAAAGTAGGATCAGCATGAGTTGTCGCTTTAGAAGTTGCGATACAACCACCTTGGTCGATTGCAACGTCAACGATTGCAGAACCAGGTTTCATTGCTTTGATGTGCTCAGCCGTAACTAGTTTAGGCGCTGCAGCACCAGGGATTAATACGCCACCGATCACAAGGTCAGCTTCTAGTACGTGTTTTTCTAACGCGTCAGCTGTAGAGTAGATAGCTTTAACTTTATTACCGAACTGCGCATCTAATGCACGTAATACATCGATGTTGCGGTCAAGAACAACAACATCAGCACCTAGGCCAACAGCCATTTGCGCTGCGCTACGACCAACCATGCCGCCGCCGATAACAACTACTTTAGCTGGCTCAACACCTGGTACACCACCAAGTAACATACCACGGCCGTGGTTTGCTTTTTCAAGCGCTTGTGCACCAGCTTGAATAGACATACGACCTGCAACTTCACTCATAGGAGCTAGAAGTGGTAAACCGCCACGTGAATCAGTTACTGTTTCGTAAGCGATACATACTGCGCCACTTTTAACAAGGTCTTCAGTTTGTGGAAGATCCGGTGCTAAGTGAAGGTAAGTAAATAGAATTTGGTCTTCGCGTAACATAGCACGCTCAACAGCTTGTGGCTCTTTTACTTTAACGATCATTTCAGCTTTAGCAAAAACGTCTGCTGCTGTTGGTAAAATTTCAGCACCAGCCGCAATATAATCTTCGTTCGTAAAGCCAATGCCCATACCAGCATCAGTCTCAACAAACACTTGGTGGCCATGGTTTACTAGTTCACGAACACTCGCAGGAACCATACCTACACGGTATTCATGGTTTTTGATTTCTTTAGGTACACCAATAATCATAGTTTTTCGCCTTAATAGAACGGGATAAAATTTTTGACTATTATATTCATGACTAGCCAGTGTGTCTCACCTTTTTTTAATGTGCTTCTAGTGATATAATCTAAAAATAACTTAAAAACAGTGCAAAACTCTGGTTTGGCTTATGCATCAATTACTCGACAGAATAGACCGTAAAATATTAATGGAATTACAGCACGATGGTCGGATCTCTAACGTAGAGCTGGCAAGGCGTGTAGGGCTAAGTGCCACCCCGTGTTTAGAGCGTGTAAAAAAGCTTGAAAGGGAGGGGTATATACTCGGATATAAAGCGGTAGTAGATCCTGCTAAGCTTGGGCAGGGTTTATCCGTTTATGTAGAAGTGACCATCACCAAAACATCACCTGATGTGTTCGAAGAGTTTAACGCCGCTGTTAAAAAGCACGACGAAATTATTGAATGTCACTTGGTGTCGGGTAATTTCGACTTTTTATTAAAAACGCGGGTAAATGATATGTCGGAATATCGAAATGTACTAGGCGATATTCTACTAAAACTACCTAATGTCAGTGAAAGCCGAACGTATGTGGTAATGGAAGAAGTAAAAGGTGAAGAAGGGGTCATTATTCGCCCATATATTGCTTAAACTGTTAAAATACACATAGAGTAACAAAAACTTGTTCATTATCAGTCCATCAAGGCTAAGATAAAGTGCATCAAACGGCATTTCCTGCTAAGGTATTTCACTGCTAATCGATCAGTAAAGAATAATAAGGAATAGGGAGCTATGCGCCTAAATGGTGTTCAAAGACTGTTAGAAACGGGGCTAATCATCAGCACCTTTGCTGCAGTATTTATTTTATGTGCATTAATCAGTTTTGATCCTGCGGACCCTTCATGGTCGCAAACCGGTGAATTTGTTAATGTTAAAAATATTACCGGCACTGCGGGGGCCTGGGTTGCAGATATCCTATTACTCACTTTTGGCTGGCTTGCTTATTTAGTCCCTGTTGCTATTCAATTATTTGGTTATTTATTGTTTAAACAGCCACATCGTATTTTTCAGCTTGATTACACCACACTTGCCTTACGTGTCATTGGCTTTGCGCTGTTTATTACTTCAGCGACTGCCATTAGCAGCATTAACTTCGACGATATTTATAACTTCTCATCTGGTGGGGTAGTAGGGGATGTCATTGCAACAGCAATGATGCCGACCTTTAATTTTACCGGCACCTCGATTCTATTACTGTGCTTTTTCTTTGCTGGATTAACCCTATTAACGGGGATTTCTTGGGTGCAATTTGTCGATTTTGTCGGCAAGTGGGTAATGAAATTATTCTACTTTTTACGTGAGCAATTTTCTGCTTGGATGCACCGTGAAAAAGAAGCAGTTAAAGATGTCGCCACCACAGAGCCTGACGCCAACTTTGTAGAACCAGAAAACGAGCCAGCTATTAGCTTCAATGATGCTGATGAAGATGAGCCAAAAGCGACCAAGCAACAGCAAAAGTCTGCTGAAAAAGCAGATGAAGACTTCAAAGGCTTTGATGAGCTTGATGATATTCTTGACCAAGAAATTGGATTCAGTGCTCTTGATGATGAATCATTCGATACCGTATCGGCACTTAATGCGCTTGATCAGAGCCCTGTAGTAGAGCAAGAAAAGCCTGTAACAACGGTTGTTTCGCCTGCTCGCCCAATGCCTAAACCGAAACCTGCGTATCAGCCACCACCAACAGCGAAAGAAAAATTCGAAGCCTTGCTCGAAGAGCAACCGCCTGTAAATCCGTTACCATCGCTGGATTTATTAGATCGTCCAGATAAAGCGAAAAACCCATTATCACAAGAAGAATTAGATGGTATTTCTCGTTTAGTTGAAACCAAATTACTTGATTTTAACATTCAAGCTGCGGTTGTGGGTGTATACCCAGGTCCGGTTGTAACGCGTTTTGAGCTTGATTTAGCGCCGGGTATTAAAGTAGCTAAAATCACTGGCTTAGCTAAAGATTTAGCGCGTTCACTCTCTGCAGTAAGCGTACGTGTTGTAGAAGTTATTCCGGGTAAAACTTATGTTGGTTTAGAGTTACCTAACAAACATCGTGAAATCGTGCGTTTAAGTGAAGTTATTAACGCACCTAAATTTGAATCAAACCCATCACCACTGACTATGGTGTTAGGTAAAGACATTGCTGGCGAGCCAGTGTGTGCTGACCTTGGCAAAATGCCACATTTACTTGTTGCGGGTACAACTGGTTCAGGTAAGTCAGTGGGCGTTAATGTAATGATATTAAGCTTACTATACAAATCGGGCCCTGATGATGTTCGTATGATCATGATCGACCCGAAAATGCTTGAACTTTCTGTGTACGAAGGCATCCCACATTTATTATGTGAAGTTGTTACTGACATGAAAGAAGCAGCCAATGCATTGCGTTGGTGTGTAGGCGAAATGGAACGTCGTTATAAGCTGATGTCGGCACTTGGGGTGCGTAACTTAAAAGGTTACAACCAAAAAGTGTTGGATGCCAAAGAAGCGGGTCAACCAATTCTAGATCCACTGTTTAAAGATACCGACGGTATGGCCGATGGCCCTGAAGAGCTAGATAAACTACCAAGTATTGTGGTGGTTATTGACGAATTTGCCGACATGATGATGATCGTGGGTAAAAAAGTGGAAGAGCTGATTGCACGTATCGCACAAAAAGCCCGTGCTGCAGGTATTCACTTAGTATTAGCAACACAACGCCCATCGGTTGACGTTATTACAGGTTTGATTAAAGCGAATATTCCAACACGTATGGCGTTCCAAGTTTCAAGTAAAATTGATTCGCGTACCATTTTAGATCAGCAAGGTGCTGAAAACTTACTTGGTATGGGTGACATGCTTTACTTACCGCCAGGTACTAGTGTACCAGTGCGTGTGCATGGCGCGTTTGTTGACGACCACGAAGTTCATGCGGTCGTAGATGATTGGAAAAAACGTGGCAAACCAAATTATATAGATGAAATTTTGAGTGGCGATGCCACAGAAGAAATTCTACTACCAGGAGAAACCAGTGAAGACGGTGATGAAGAGTCAGATCCGCTTTACGATGAAGCAGTATCATTTGTAATTGAAACCGGCAAAGTGTCGGTATCGAGTGTACAGCGTAAGCTTCGTGTAGGTTATAACCGCGCAGCTCGTTTAGTTGAACAAATGGAAACATCAGGCATTGTTAGCGCACCAGGACATAACGGTGCCCGCGAGGTCTTAGTGCCAAATGGTGGAGCAAATTAATGAAAAAAATTAAATACCTAGCCCTAATTATGGGTTGTTTATTAAGCGGTCAAAGTTTTGCAGACGACAGCGAAGCATTGCAACAACAACTGGCTGCGATTAAAAGTTTTAAAGCAGAGTTTTCGCAGCAAGTTACCGATTCGCAAGGCGAAGCTATCATGCAAGGTGAAGGGAATATTGCTCTTCAACAACCTATGATGATCCGCTGGCAACAGCAAAGCCCAGACGATACCTTGTTTGTATCTAATGGCGACAAAACTTATTACTTCGATAGCTTTGCTGAGCAAGTAACGATTATGAATACCCACAGCTTGATTGATTCAACACCGTTTGTATTGTTGACCTCTAAAGATCCTGAGCAATGGGCTAAATACCAAGTTGTGGCAACCGATGCAGGCTTTAGCGTAACACCAAACAAAGGCGTTGAGAGCCAAGTTGAAAAGTTAGACATTAGCTTTAATGCTAAAGAACAAGGCCTAGCATCACTGACAGTATTAGATACCTCTGGTCAGCAGTCTTTATTTACCTTTAAAGATGCTAAAGTAAACGAAGCACTTGCAACTCAAACCTTTGAATTTACCATTCCTGAGGGCGTTGAAGTTGACGACCAAAGCCAAGGTGATTAAGGCTTGAGTAATCTCGGATTTAATTTTGGTCCTGATGTGCGC
This sequence comes from Pseudoalteromonas sp. NFXS39, assembly GCF_040148775.1. Taxonomy (NCBI): domain Bacteria; kingdom Pseudomonadati; phylum Pseudomonadota; class Gammaproteobacteria; order Alteromonadales; family Pseudoalteromonadaceae; genus Pseudoalteromonas; species Pseudoalteromonas sp. NFXS39. Next base: position 100,421 of record NZ_JAGDEC010000012.1, read on the forward strand.
CCACTTGCGGCGCGCATGCGACCCGAAACACTCAATGACTACATAGGTCAGCAGCACCTTTTAAGCCCCGATAAACCTCTTTACCAAGCCATTCTTGCAGGTCGATGCCACAGCCTCATTTTGTGGGGGCCGCCAGGCGTTGGTAAAACTACGTTAGCGCAAATTATTGCGAACCATGCCGATGCAAGCCTTATTCAAATGTCGGCGGTCACAGCAGGTGTCAAAGACATTCGTGAAGCGGTAAGCGAAGCAAAAGCAAATCTTGCAGGGCGAGGACAACGCACCTTACTGTTTGTCGACGAAGTGCATCGATTTAATAAATCTCAGCAAGATGCATTCTTACCACATATTGAAGATGGTACTTTTATTTTTGTTGGCGCGACCACCGAAAACCCATCATTTGCACTTAATAACGCGATACTTTCTCGTGCCCGTGTTTATGTATTAAAAGCACTTGAGCAAGCCGATTTATTTACTGTGATTGAGCGCGCTTTACGCGAAGACGTTGAGCTAAGCCAAAAACACATTGAAATTGCCGATAACGCCAAACAAGCACTTTGCCAAGCAAGTGATGGCGATGCTCGTAAAGTGCTTAACTTACTAGAACAAGCTGTTGATTTAACCACTGAGCAGCAGGGCAAATACCATGTTGATCAACATGTTTTAAGCCAAGTTCTACCAACTCACTTAGCCAAGTACGACAAAGGCGGCGATGAGTTCTACGACTTAATTTCAGCGTTTCATAAATCGGTGCGTGGTAGTTCTCCTGATGGCGCCTTATATTGGTACTGCCGAATTTTAGCAGGTGGCGGCGACCCGCTTTATGTAGCTAGGCGTTTATTAGCGATTGCTACAGAGGATATCGGCAATGCCGACCCACGTGCAATGGAAGTAGCACTAAATGCATGGGATATTTTTCAACGTGTTGGTCCAAGTGAAGGTGAGCGCGCTATAGCTCAGGCCACCATTTACTTAGCCAGCGCACCGAAAAGTAACGCGGTGTATATGGCGTTTAATCAAGCAATGCAAGATGCTAAAAATGAACCCAGTTATCCTGTGCCAGAGCATTTACGTAATGCGCCAACAAGTCTAATGAAAGATTTAGGCTATGGTGCAGAGTATCGTTATGCACACAATGAAGAAGGCGCATTTGCTGCTGGCGAGAAGTATTTCCCAGAAGCAATTCATGATCGTCAGTATTACTTCCCAACAGATCGCGGGCTTGAACAAAAAATAAAACAAAAGCTGGAATATTTAACCCAGCGCAACGAGCAAAGTGATATTAAACGTTATGAATAGTTTGAAACTTTACATGATGATTGCAATGGGTGGTGCTTCTGGGGCGTGTTTGCGCTATTTTCTTAGCGAAACCATGCTAAAACTGCTCGGTAGGGGATTCCCTTTTGGCACGTTGACAGTTAATATTCTTGGTTCATTGTTAATGGGCATATTATACGGCTTGATTGAAAAAGAAATAATCGCTGTTAGCCCCGCTAAAACCTTAATTGGTATTGGCTTTTTAGGTGCATTGACCACCTTTTCAACATTCTCAATGGATTCGTTGTTGCTAATGCAACAAGGTCACTTTTTTAAAATGGCCCTCAATATCACCTTAAACGTGGTGGTGTGTATATTTATGGCTTGGCTGGGCCTTCAGCTGGTAATGCAAAAAGGTTAAAAATCAAACATGTTAGATTCTAAATATTTACGTCAAGATATCGAACAAGCGGCTGCACGTTTAGCAACACGTGGTTTCGAACTTGATATTGCAGCGGTAACTGCACTTGAAGAAAAACGCAAAACATTACAAGTAAAAACGCAAGAACTTCAAAGCGAGCGTAATGCAAGTTCCAAAGCTATCGGCCAAGCAAAAGCGAAAGGCGAGCACGAGAAAGCACAACAGTTGCTTGATTCAGTAAGTACTCTTGGTGACCAACTAGACAGCGTTAAAGCAGAGCAAGACGCTGTATTAGAAGAGCTTAAGCAAATCGCGCTAGCTATTCCAAACTTACCTGATGAGTCTGTGCCAGTTGGTGAAGACGAAGAGCAAAACGTTGAAATTTTAACGTGGGGCACGCCTAAGTCATATGATTTTGAAGTAAAAGATCACGTAGATGTTGGTCAAGACGTAAACGGCCTAGACTTTGAAATGGGTGTTAAAATCAGTGGCGCACGTTTTACTGTTATGCGCGGCCAAGTGGCCCGTATGCACCGTGCTCTTACTCAGTTTATGCTTGATACGCACACAGAGCAAAATGGCTACACAGAAATGTATGTGCCTTACCTAGTAAATAGCGCAAGCTTATACGGTACAAGCCAATTACCTAAGTTTGCCGGTGACTTATTCCATACATTAGGTTTAGTGGATGACGACGGTCAGCAACAACCTGGTTTTAGCTTAATTCCAACTGCTGAAGTACCGCTTACAAATAGTGCCCGTGACGAAATCTACGACGAAAGCGATTTACCAATTCGCTTAACTGCTCACACACCATGTTTCCGTAGTGAAGCTGGTAGCTATGGTCGTGATACACGTGGTCTTATTCGTCAACACCAATTCGACAAAGTTGAATTAGTACAACTTGTAAAACCAGAAGATTCAATGCAAGCACTAGAAGAACTAACAGGTCACGCTGAGCAAATCTTACAAGCATTAGAGCTTCCTTACCGTAAAGTAATTTTATGTACGGGTGATATGGGCTTTGGCGCAGCAAAAACTTACGATTTAGAAGTTTGGTTACCTGCACAAAACACCTATCGTGAAATCTCATCATGTTCAAACATGGTTGATTTCCAAGCGCGTCGTATGCAAGCGCGTTTCCGTCGTCAAGGCGAGAAAAAGCCAGAGTTACTACACACACTAAATGGTTCAGGTTTAGCGGTTGGTCGTACACTTGTAGCAATCTTAGAGAACTACCAACAAGCTGACGGCTCGATTGTTGTTCCAGAAGTATTACGCCCATATATGGGTGGCTTAGAAGTTATTAAATAACTTTAATTATTCTGAGCTTTAAAGCCGCATCGGGAAACCATGCGGCTTTTTTGTTGGCTAAATTAAATAGAACAAAAGAGAGTAAAGCGATTAAGCTAAAGTCGATCTAAACCTCGACAATCAACGTATTCAAAGCATTAAGTTAATAGTGTGAAGCAATATGAGTAATAAACAAAAGTCTGTGCCAACATCACGGTTTTCACGCGCTGCTCGGCTTGGTTCTTTAGCTGGTAAAGTCGCGGGTAATATGTTGTTTGAAGGCACAAAAGCATGGGCTATGGGTAAGCAAACATCACGACAAGAGTTATTGTTACAGCCAAAAAATATTCAACGCTTTGCAGAGCAACTTGCAAACCTGCGTGGCGCAGCAATGAAATTGGGGCAGCTACTGTCTATGGACAGTGGCGAATTACTTACACCTGAGTTATCTGCAATCTTAGCAAGGCTGCGTGCAGAGGCGACAGCTATGCCGCAAAAGCAGCTAGTTAAAGTAATGCGTGAGCATTGGGGCGATGCATGGCTAGAGCACTTATCGCACTTTGAACTCAGACCATTTGCTGCAGCATCGATAGGGCAAGTGCATATTGCTTACCGAGAATCGGGCGAAAAACTAGCAGTTAAAGTTCAATACCCAGGTATTGCAAAAGGTATCGCCAGTGATGTTGATAACTTAGCTTACCTTCTTAAGCTCAGTGGCTTATTACCCAAAGAGGTAGAAATACAGCCTCTTATCGATGAAGCAAAACAACAGCTTATAAACGAAGCTGACTACGAATTAGAAGCTAATTATTTAAAACGCTACAGCGAGTGTTTAAAGGGTGACGACAATTACCTTATTCCAAATGTGGTAGATTCGCTTAGTTCTTCTCAAGTGTTAGTCATGAGCTTTGTTGAAGGACAAGAGCTAGATGAACTGGCAACCACAGAGCAAGCGCTACGTAATAAAGCGGTTGAACAGTTACTAAGCCTATTTTTACGTGAATTATTTAGCTTTAAACTAGTTCAAACAGATCCAAACTTTGCCAACTATCAATATCAAATCGACAATCAACGCTTAGTGCTTTTAGACTTTGGCGCTACCCGTGAGCTACCTCAGCATATTAGTGATGGCTACTTACAGTTATTATCTGCTGCAATAAATAATGACAGAGCAGGGGTTGCAACAGCTGCGCAGCATATTGGCTATTTTCAACAAGGGCTAGCTCAAGAATATATAGATAATGTTGTCGAGATATTTCTACTTGCCTGCGAGCCACTGCGCCATCAAGGTGAGTATGATTTTGCAAATAGCGACTTACCAAAACGCATCAAAGAACTCGGCATAAAAATGAGTACAGCCTCTGAGCACTGGCACGCGCCCCCTGTAGATGCCTTATTTGTTCACAGAAAACTCGCAGGACTCTATTTAATCGCTGCAAAGCTAGGCGCAAAAGTGAATGTAAACAGTATTTTTGAAGAGTTTAAGCGGCAGAAGAGTAGATAATATATCAAAGTAGGTTAATCAAAAGTCCCGCAAATGAAATGCGGGACTCTTAGAGTTAACCTTTATCTATTGCATCTTATCTATTGAACAATAGAAGTCGTTACTTGTTCTATTTTTTTGTTAAAAGTAAAAGGGGCTTCATAGTCAAGACTTACGGCACCACCCTCATCTTCACCAATACCCACACCATCATCAAGTGAGAATAAGCTGGCAATTGTATTTGGGATCAGCTTTTTAGCTGCAAGTTTGCCGTTAACGTATAAGTATACATTACCACCTTTTCCTAAACCTACGGCGTTCCCTTTACCCCCTTTGCCATCTTCATCATAACGAAACTCAACTTTGATCTCATTTTCACCCTTTTTGAGTTCCGAACCAGAGACTTTAGTATACTCATACGTCAACCAATTATACTCGAATGTTGGTACTCCGTTTTTAACAAATAAAGTCCAACCAGCGAAGTTACCGCCTTGTGCAATAACAACACCATTGGTGTTTTTCACATCATCAGTAATGACTTTTGCAACTAAATCAAAAGATTTATTTTTGATATTTAAAAAAGAGTTTTCAGGAATACCTTTAGCCCCTTCATATAAAGTCAAACTCTGTTTACCAAACATCGCATCGGGTCGGCCAGCTATTTCTGCATTCATACGCTCAAGCGTGCGGTCATCAATTGGGTAAACATGATTCTCTTGTGCTTCTTTATCGAAAAGCTTTTTCATTTCTTTGAGTTTCTTGGGGTACTTATCAGCTAAATTGTTAGAAAGAGACCAATCCTGTGTGGTGTCAAACAACTCCCACTCATCTTTTTGCAAGGTAGTGAAGTTCGCTGATGATTCGGTTAATGCCCAATGTGTAACCCTTGCTAACCAGCCATCTTTGTAAATAGCTCGATTACCAGCAAGCTCAAAGTATTGAACTTTGTGATCTGTTTCTGCATCGGGGTTGTTAAATGATTGCGCAAAACTCACCCCAGCCATAGGGATTTGCTTAATACCTTCGACTTTCTTAGGAAAAGGAAGTTTAGCTGTTTCTAATACTGTCGGAGCGATATCAACGACATGTGACCACTGGCTACGGATGTTTTGACCATTCTTTTTAATGCCATGAGGCCAACTTACTACCATGGCGTTTCGTGTACCGCCATAATCTGATGCCATGCCCTTAGTCCATACAAAAGGCGAATCACCAGCGACAGCCCAACCTGAAGCGTAATGTGGAAAACTTTCTGGCCCACCGAGTTTTTCGATATTTTCCAGAGCATATGAAGACGGTTCGTCAATGCCATTATAGAAAGCTAGCGAGTTGAAGCTACCATTTCTATTCCCCTCTGCACTTGCTCCATTGTCCCCTACGATGTAGAAAATTAGGGTGTTGTCGAACTCGCCATTTTTCTTAAGTGTTTCAACAACTCGACCTATTTCATGATCCGTATGTGCTAAATAGCCAGCATATACTTCCATTTGTCGTTCAAATACACGCTTTTCGTCAGCAGTGAGCGAATCCCATCTAGGAACAAAATCTGGCATGGGCGGCAGTACCGTATTTTTCGGAATAATGTTATTTGCTTTTTGTCGCTCAAATGTTTCTTGTCTCAATTTATCCCAGCCCATTGAGAACTTACCTTTGTACTTATCAATCCATTCTTTGGGAGCATGATGCGGCGCATGTACGGCGCCAGGCGCATAGTAAATAAAGAAGGGTTTATCGGCATTATAACTTTGTTCTAAATTTAGCCATTCAATGGTTTTGTCTGTCATATCCTCAGTAAAGTGATAATCTTTCTTACGTGGCGTTTTTATGCGAGTAATACCATCAATTAATACTGGTTGATATTGGTCCGTTTCCCCACCAAAAAAGCCATAAAACTTATCAAACCCGACTTCTTTTGGCCATAAGGTTTGAACCCCAGCTGGACCTGTTTCCCATGCTGGGATCTCATGGTTTTTACCAAACATAGCCGTGCTATAACCGTTGTATTTCAAAATTTTAGGTAATGCTGCGATGTAATTAGGTCTTACACCGGTATTTCCAGGAAAAGCTGTTGCCGTCTCGGCAATAGAGCCCATGTTATTTTGGTGATGATTACGTCCTGTTAATATTGCTGTGCGCGTAGCAGAGCTAACGCCAGTCGTATGGAATTGGTTATACATTAAGCCTTGTTTAGCCAGCGCACTTAGCGTTGGCATGTCAACAGCACCACCAAACAGTGATGACTGACTAAAACCAACATCATCGAGTAATATTACAAGTACATTGGGGGCTCCATCTGGTGCTTTCACACGGGATGTTGGATCTGGTCGCTGTACATCTCTAACATCTAATTGAGAGTAAGTTTGAGGTCTTACATCCGGAATTGGAAGCTGAGTTCTATCAGGTGTGTCAGCACTGGCTATATATGGAGTGAGTGCGCTAGTTAAAACCACTGATTTTTTAATTATATCCATTTAGTTTTATCCCTTTTAATTGTTAGAAGATTTCAGAATTAACGGACCATTTAATGCTTGCATGACATAACTAGCAGGGTAACCGTTAGCCAGTAATTGAGTCATAGCATGTAAATACTTTTGGATTGAGTTGAAAAAATGAAAATACCCGTCGCACAGAACATTCTCATACTCGCCAGTATCTGCAAGGTAACGATGTTTAGGGCAACCCCCATTACATAACTGACGAACATTACATTTTTTACATCGTTCAGATAAACGAGATTCTTTATTGAAAATATCTTTATTATTTGAAGCAATATCTTGAAAAGAACTCGTCATCACATTACCTATTTTTGACTCGGGATAAGCAACATGATCACAAAAATAAACGTCGCCATTAGCCTCTACGGCATAAGATGAGCCGCAATTTTTTGCGTGAATACAGTTAGGTGAGGGGTTACCAATATATTGAGTTAACGCCTGCTCAAAGTTTAAAATAAAAACCTTACCTACATCTTCTTTGATCCAAAGGTTAAATATATCGACAAGAAACTTTCCGTATTCCTTTGCATCTACAGCCCAAGAAAGTGGGTTATATTTATTTTGTTGGTAGGATTTAGCAGTAGAAAAAATGAGATTACTGGCAAAGTGCTGACCTCGAGATTGTTCATCTTTTGAGGGGAGTGATTCTACAACTGGGGAAAACTGAATATGTTTAATCTTATGCTTACGAAAAAAGGTATAAATTTCTTCACCATGTTGGCAATACTCTTTAGTAACACAAGCTAATACGTTGTATTGCACATTCATTTTCTGTAAAAGCTTAATCGCACTGAGGATCTCGTTGAATGCGCTCTTACCTTGTTTAGTACGGTATTTTGCTTGTAGCCATTCGGGGCCATCTAAGCTAATTCCTACAAGAAAGTTATTTTCTCTAAAAAAACGACACCAATCGCTATTCAATTTGGAGCCATTAGTTTGGATGGTGTTTTTAATAACTTTTTGGCCTGCATATTTTCTTTGAAATTCGACAGCTTTTTCAAAAAAATTAAGCCCAACTAATGTGGGTTCACCGCCGTGCCAAGCAAATTCAACCTCGGGTGTGTTTTGACTATTGATGTAATTACGTACGTATGCTTCGAGAGTATCCTGTTGCATCGACTTATTAGATTTCAGAAGGGTATCTTTCTCTAAGTAAAAACAATATTCACAATCGTAATTACATTTTGAACCTACAACCTTGACGGTGGTATGAAGTCCACTCATAAATATTCCATTATCATGTATGTACCTTTTAAGGTTAGTACGAATTTATTTTTATTCAACTGATATATATAAAAATTATAATTTTATTCACAGCATTTATATAAATTGATGTATGGAAAGAAGAAAGTTCAGAAAAACTTTTCTAGCCCTCAGAAAGCCCAAATTGATTAGTTATTTTTGAGGGTTTGAAAAACCTTTTAAAGTAAAAGGCAGTGTGGGTTTCCAGAGTTTTACAAATTTAAATGTGCGCAATACACAGGGAAGTCCAATTAATAGAACTTAATCAAACTTGAAAGTCGCAAAATGTTATGAGCGGAACTTAAGAGGGTGTAACTCATTAATTAGATGGTACGCCCCACCCATTAGCTAAACTAACAGAGTTGGCTATTATTGGAGGAAACCATTATGTCAGTTGTTAAAGTTATAGGTATTGATTTAGGTAAATCAACTTTTCATT
>NZ_JAGDEC010000013.1:0-75294 GCF_040148775.1 Pseudoalteromonas sp. NFXS39
ACTTAAATGAAAAGTTGATTTACCTAAATCAATACCTATAACTTTAACAACTGACATAATGGTTTCCTCCAATAATAGCCAACTCTGTTAGTTTAGCTAATGGGTGGGGCGTACCATCTAATTAACGGAGGAGCTAAAGAAGGATCTTCGTTAGTGGTTGGGTGTTTACTGCACCTAAAAAGTAACCATGGTTGGGGATTACTTATGTTGTACTGCGCCGCCAAGTGCTAACTTTTTGCCGTAGCGATTAAGTTTTGCCAACATTTTAGCTTTGCGGTTTGTTGGTTTTACGGCAACATGAGTTGCAGCGTTTTGGTTTAATGTATTAATTGGGTTCATTACTTTGCTCCGGGTTGTGTTTGGTTGAAAACGTGGGTATTTTGCAATCAAACTGGACAAAAATAAAACGATAAAAATTGAGTCTGCCAGATAACTTTTTCTAATCCGAAAGTGTTTTATTAACATAGGGTTAAGCTTTTGCACTTACTCTTGTTTGCATGGTTATGCAGTTGTGTTTGTAGTGAAGTGCAGGTAAATAAAGGTTTTTAACTTTTTGTATTTTTATTTATGCGTTTTTAAAGTGAGAAAGTGACTAATTATTCAGATTAATATAATTTGAGTGAGCTTGGGTTTTCGCCACGTAAGAAAAGAAGTAACCGTTGATGTTGATAATAATAAAGCCAAGTGACAAAAAAAATCATAAAAACAGTGTTGATTGGCTACTAAACGAATGTAAAAAAAGAGAGATAGAACCAGAGCTATATTTAACTACAGGCAACTTTGAGAATGATTGCGCTGAAATTGCTCTTTTAGCTAGGAGCCAGACTCAAGTTGTGGTAATTGGTGGTGATGGGACTTTGCATTTAGCTGTTAATGCATTAATGACGAGTAGCTGTTCTATTGCGCTAATTCCGGCTGGCACGGGAAATGATTTTGCTCGTGGCTTTGCTTGTCAGCAACAGGCTTGGTATGAGGCTATTTTCAATAGCCGTACTAAGTTAATTGATATTGGCCAAATCAATCAGCGCTATTTTGTTAATGTTGCGGGTATTGGTTTTGACGCTGAAGTGGTCGTCGAATTAAACAAAGCTGGTCATTTTAGCTCGTTTGGTTATACATGGCAGGGCATTAAACAGCTATTTTCATTTCAGGCTCAGCCTCTTCAGGGAAAGTTTAATGGTAAAGCTCTCTCTTACAGTAATTTAGCGACGATTTTTGCCAATCATCACTACTTTGGAGGTGGTTTGAAAATTGCCCCTCAGGCAAAGTTAAACGATGGTCAACTGGACTGTTACTGCATGCCAGCTGGCGGCTTGTTGAAAAACCTGATCAGCTTTTTATATTTACTGCTAGTGAAGCACCACCGCTTGCAAGCACTGGAATATACCCGTTTAACAAGTGCTGAAGTAACAACGAAAGGGTTGGTTATTGAAGCCGATGGTGAGTTTGTGGGTTTTACACCTGCTAAAGTTAAGGTACACAAACAAGCGTTACGTTTTCATGTACCATAAAAAAGCGCCGGCAATATTTGCCAGCGCTTGGTGTTAGAGGCGACATAGTCACTTCTAACTGGGGACGGTGCTTTTTTGTTGCAGGTTACGTGCAGCAAAAAATGCTTTAATTTGTCGAGTTGGAGTCAGCACGATAGCATTACCAAATAACACTAGGCTAAATCCCATAAAGGTGTTCGCTTGCCATTCGAATCCTTCAAATAAGGTACTTAATACCACTGCAACCAGCGGGAATAATACAATGACATAGCTTGCGCGCTCAGGGCCGATATTTTTTAGTAGTGCAAAGTAACAAGCAAATGCGATTACGGTACCAAACACTGCTAAGTACAAGAGCGATATCCAATAACTGGCCGGGGCATTCAATGTAAGCTCAACATCGCTCACTAAAACGTAAGCTGCTAGGCTTAAAGCGCTGTATAACATACCCCAGGCATTGCCCTGAAGTACGCCAATATTGCGCTGAGAATTTCGGACGCTGACCATATTACCCAATGAAGCCACAAAGGTCCCAGATAGCGCAAGTAGTAACCCGACCAACGCACCATTACTCAAGTCGAATTGCTGAATTTGTGGCCAAAACAAACTGGCAATACCTAATACGCCCAATAAAGCGCCAAAGTAAATTCGTTTAGCAATCGGCTTTGCGAAGAATAGTCTGGTATTAATAATGTTCATTAATAGCAACATAGAGAACGCAATTGAGGCCATTGCAGAGCTGAGGTAGTTCTGCGCCCAATACAGTACTAAATAATTTAAACCAAAGTTAAATAAAGCCAATAATGCAAAAAATCCGTGATCACGCAGTGAATATTGCATAGGTAGTTTTTTCGCTAGCACAAAGGTCCACATTAAAATGGCTGCAATGGCAAAACGATAAAATAAAGAGACCTCAACTGCGACATCACCTAGTTGAAACTCAATAGCTAGCCAAGTCGATCCCCAGATCAGCACTGTAGCAAGGTAGAGAGCGGCGCTTTTCATAGTTAGTACCTAAAAATTGAAAGTATGTTCATTTTAATCTGCTTCTGTATACTTAACATATACAGAAAACTAAAAATGCAACCTATACAGTTTGGTGGGCTATGTCACAAGTTATCAGTCGCAGTAACAGTGAGTTCTTATATCAACAAGTTATTCAGCTAGTTAGAGATCTTTGCTTGCAGGGCTCGCTATTACCGGGTGAGAAATTACCTTCGCTCAGAAAAATGGCAGATAAGCTAAACATTAGCATTCCTACGGTAAAACAAGCTTATCAATTACTTGAAGGGCAAGGATTGATTGAAGCGAGAGAAAAGTCTGGGTACTTTTTAAAGTCTTCTCAGTTAAATCAATCTCGGCCAAAGCGAGTCAGGCTTAGTCGAGAGCCAACCACAGTAAACAAGCAAGGATTGATTGAGCAAGTTTATGGTGCCATCCATAAAGCCAATGTGGTGCCATTTGGCATTGCTAACCCAGTAGCCGCAGCTCCGACAGATAAGGCGCTGGCAAGAACAATGCGCCGAGTAATGACACTGGCTGGCGCATCGGCAATTAATTACGGCCCGATGGATGGTTTTGCACCACTTAAAAAACAACTCATTCATCGCTATTTGGACTTTGGCATTGGTGTTGATAGCGATGAGTTAGTGATCACCAATGGTGCCCAAGAGGCGTTGGCTATTGCCCTGAAGTGCGTTGCTAAACCCGGGGATGTTATTGCTATCGAGTCGCCTTGTTATTTTGGCATTATTGAATTAATTGAGAGCTTAGGCTTGAAGGCACTGGAAATACCGCTGTGCCCCGATGAAGGAATATGGCTTGATGACTTGGTTCAAGCACTCGATGAGCATGATATAAAAGCGTGTGTGTTTTCAACCTCATTAAATAACCCAGTTGGCAGTTTTATGCCTGATGCCAAGCGTGAGCAATTAGTGGCACTTTTAGAGCAGCGCGAGGTGGTGCTCATTGAAGATGATGTTTATGGCGACCTACATTTTACAGCTAAGCGTGCCACTCCTGCACAAGCTTATTCAAAAAAGGGGTTAGTGATCACCTGTGCCTCATTTTCAAAAACAGCCGCACCTAGTTACCGCATAGGTTGGATCATTGCAGGTAAGTTTGCTGAACAAGCAAGGCGACACAAGCGCGCGCTTAGTTGCTCTGCGCCGCTTATAAATCAGTGGACCTTGTATGAGTTTATAGCCAGTGGTGAGTACGACCGTAATATACGCTTGCTAAGACAGCGCTTGAGTACCAACAAAGAGCGTATGATTTGGTGCCTGCAGCAATATATGCCAAGTTGTGCGCGTATTAGTAACCCGCAAGGGGGCTGTGTTATCTGGGTTGATCTTGGTAGCCAATATGATGCGGTAAAACTATTTCATTTGGCACTTGAGGCAGGGATTAGTATTACCCCTGGGTTGATATTCTCAGCGGGTAAAAAGTACCGTAGTTGTTTTCGCTTAAGCTATGGTTTGCCTTGGTCTGAAAGTTTGGAACAGGCGATTAAAACGTTATCGCAACTGACCGTGCTGGCCAAAAAATAAAAAAGCGCAGAGCAAGCTCTGCGCGAAAGGACCAAGTGTTTTGGTTCAGGGATGTTAATTTCTTAACTGGTCAATTACTCTGCGTTCTGTTTAAAAGTAAATAATTGATATTCTTTTAGCTGTGGTACTAGAACCACTAATTCTTGTTCTTTATGAGCGATATCAGCAAAACTGCCACATAATGCATCTGCTCGCTCTTCTAGCTGAGCTGCTTGGGTTTCTACGCGAGCTTCGATTTGTGCGCCCATGTTTTCCATACGTTGCTCAAACTCATCCATGTCGCCACCCGAACCTAAAAGCTCAGAGCCAAGAGCCACTAAAATACTGCCCATCGATTGCATCATGGCTGACTCTACTGCTGATTCGATTTGCTCATCGAATTGATCTTCAAAGTTTTGGCCAAATTTTTCAAAGTTTTGTTGACCCATTGTGAACGCACCTTGTTGGTAGAAAGCGTTTTGCACTTCTACGCTGATATCGTCCATTAATTCTGAAATGTCACTTAGGCCATCAATGTTGAAAGCATTTGATACTTCTTCGATTGCTACGCCGGCTATTTTTACACCATCAAGTGCGATATTAGCTACTTCAGGAAGTTGGCTGCGCAAGCTGTCTGAGTAATCTGCAATTGCTTGCTGTTGTGAAGCATTAAGGGATACGCTTTGGCCATCGATATATAAAGTATGTTGGTCGATGATTTTCATGCTGCGATTATCGGCTGTGTATACTTCTAACTCACTTGGAGTGATACGCACATCATTTATAAATTCGACATCACATTGCTCACCGCTGAATGAAATATTTGTATCATTATCGTTATGAGCCATTGCGCTGGTAGCGATAAATAAAGAACTTAGTAACAATAACTTTTTCATTTTTTTCTTTCCTGTTTGAAATGACATAAAAATATAATCAAATAGGATGCCAAATATTATAAATTCATTTATTTCATTGGCTTATGGTGTTTTAGGGTTTTTATTGGAAGTGCGCGGAATAATTTTTTAACCATTTTTTAGTCAAATTAACTAAAAAATACACATGCATAAATGACTTTTATCGAAACGATAAAAAACTCTCACTTTTCAGAAATCAAATTTAGCGCTATTTATTCACAATATTGACATATGACCTATTTAGCATGGGTGTATGGCTTTATTTTGGTGGTTTTTTAGATACTAAATAACTACTGAGCTTTTTAATCTTTGCCAATTCATCGAGCAAATTTTAATCTCAAGAATTGGTCTCAAACACTTTATGGAGTGGGTTGTGGGTAAGACATTTAGTTATGACGCGCTAGATGACGATTTTGTTGAAGACGAGTACGAAATGGTCGGGCGTAATCAACACGACAAGAAAAAGCAACGCGTTAAGAAGAAGTTGGAAGACTATCTTGAACAAAAACGCTTGCGTAGAAACTTAGGCGATGACGACTTTGATGAGTACTTGAACGACTAAGCATAAATTTAAATAAAGAGGCTATTTGCCTCTTTATTGCTTTAAGGCCTTATTACTTGCTCAAAGCGGCAAGAATGTCTGATTCGAACTGCTCAGGTTTTGTAAGTGGCGCGTATCGTTTAATTGCTTTGCCGTCTTTACCAATTAAAAATTTGGTGAAGTTCCATTTTATTTTGCGGGTAATAAAACCAGGCAGCTCTGATTTTAGATATCTAAACACAGGGTGAGCATGCTCGCCATTTACGTCAACCTTACTCATCATCAAAAAGCTCACACCATAGTTAATTAAGCAGCCTTCTTTTATTTCTTTAGCATCACCAGGTTCTTGTTTACCAAATTGATTACATGGAAAGCCAATTATTACCAAGCCTTGTTCATGGTACTTATCATGAAGTACTTGTAAGCCTTCGTATTGCGGGGTGAAACCGCATTTACTCGCTGTATTTACAACAAGTACGACCTTATTTTCAAAATCAGAAAAATCGACAGTTTGGCCTTGTAGGCTGGTGGCAGAGAGTTGGTGAAATTCGCTCATAATGATAACTTTTTATTATTGTTACACTGATTCTAACTTGCTTGTCATATTTCTAAAAGAGCAAATATTAATCAGCAAATGCATTGGTTAAATGTTCTATTAGTAAACGTACACGAAACGGTAATAGATCTTTTCTTGGGTAGACTAACCAAGATGCGTTATCGCCAACCTGAAACTCTTCAAGAATGCTTACTAATTGCCCATTATTTAAAAAAGGTTCCACGATATCTAACGCTAAATGGGCAATGCCAACTCCTGCTACTGCGGCATTTAAAATAGCCTGCGGGTGGTTGCTACGCCAATTACCATCGATACGAACTTCTTTAATTTGATCGTCAATATTAAATCGCCAGCGCTTTCGCATGGTAATTAAGCAGTTATGCTCAGCAAGGTCATAAGGCGTTTTAAGAGAAGGGTGACTGGCTATGTATTCAGGGCTAGCAACGAGGGTCATGACGCGCTTACATAAAGGGCGTGCAATTAAGTTTGAGTCTTGCATCCTGCCAAAGCGAATGGCTAAATCAAAGCCTTCTTCAACTAAGTTGACATTGCGACTATTAAAGTCGAGATCGACCTCTACCTCAGGGTAGCGTTTTACAAATTCTGCGACTTTGGGGGCGATTTGGTTAGCTACAAACTCGCCCGCACCCGTTATTCTTATTAGTCCTTTTGGTTGGCGCTGCTCACCTTGTAATTGATTGTTTGCATCAATTAACTCTTGGCGTATAGCTTTTAACTTAACAGCGTATTCACGCCCTGCATCAGTGAGACTAATTTTACGAGTGGTGCGCTGAAATAGCACAGAACCTAAACGATTTTCAAGTTGTTGTACTTGCCGACTGATATGTGAAGTTGATACTTCCATAGCTTTAGCTGCGTGTGTAAAACTGCCGTGCTCAACAACATATAAAAATTCCTCTAAGCCTTGCCACATTATCTTTACCCTAAGTTTTTCAGTAAATTTAAAGCAGTTTAAGTGGTTTATTATTGCATGTCTGCAAAAGTGATTATTTATTTGCTCCCTTTATCCCTGTATAAAAATAAATACAATAGTTGTGTCACTGATTAATACTCACAAATATAAGGGAGTAAGCATGTTAAATTTTAGCTTTGAGAATCCAACCAAAATTCATTTTGGTGAGCAGCAAATTAAAGAAATTCAAAACGAGATCCCAAAGAATGCCAAGGTACTTGTTACTTATGGTGGCGGCAGCATTAAGAAAAATGGCGTTTATGATCAAGTTAAAGCCGCATTGATTGAACATACTTGGTTTGAATTTGCGGGAATTGAGCCAAATCCAAGCTACCAAACATGCATGAAAGCTGTAGAGCTAGTTAAAGAGCAGCAAATTGACTATATCCTTGCTGTCGGCGGTGGCTCTGTCGTGGACGGAAGTAAATTTATTGCTGCTGCGGCTGAGTTTGCTGGCGAACCATGGGATATTTTAGCAAAAGGTGCTGAAGTGAAATCAGCAGTGGCACTGGGCGTTGTTCTAACACTGCCTGCAACAGGTTCTGAATCAAACACTTTCAGTGTGGTATCAAACTTAGATACTCAAGATAAGTTGCCGTTTGCAAGTGAGTTTGTGCGGCCTCGCTTTGCTGTCTTAGATCCCGCGGTGACATTCTCATTGCCTGAGCGTCAGGTAACTAATGGGATTGTTGATGCGTTTGTGCACACAATGGAGCAATACCTTACTTATGATGTCGGTGCCAAATTACAAGACCGCTTTGCTGAGGGGATTTTAATGACCCTTATTGAAGAAGGTCCGAAGGCATTCTCTGAGCCAGATAACTATCAAGTACGCGCGAATATTATGTGGTCAGCGACTATGGCACTTAATGGTTTGATTGGTGCTGGTGTGCCACAAGACTGGGCGACTCATATGATTGGTCATGAAATGACCGCGGTGTACGGTTTGGACCATGCACAAACATTAGCGATTGTATTACCTCGTATGATGGCTGAACAAAAAGACACCAAGCGTGGCAAGTTATTACAATATGCTGAGCGAGTATTAGGCCTTGATATCAGCGATGAAGATGCGGCTATTGATAGCGCAATTGCTGCTACAGAAGCATTTTTCCATAGTGTTAAAATGCCAACTCGTTTAAGCGACTATAAGCTCGATGAAAGTGTCGCAGATAAACTTGTCGCTCAGCTGGAACGCCACGGTATGACGGCTCTAGGTGAGCGTGAGCAAGTTACACTTGAGAAAAGCCACGCAATTTTACTTGCCAGTGTTTAACTTAAGATTATAAATAATCCCATCCCTGCTAGTGTTGTGTAGTAAATGTTATGTGTTCTATAAGCCACTATAACAGATACTACTGCAGCACTTAGGTAGGGATTTTGCCAATCTAAATTTATCCCTTCGTCATTAATAAACACAATGGGTACCCAAATCGCGGTAAGTACTGCTGGGGCGCTAAAGCTTAAGAATTGCTGCATTTTCGGGCCAACTTTAAATGGTAATGCGCGGTGCAAAAATAAGTAACGTGTGAAGAAGGTGATACACGCCATCAATAAAATAGTGGTCATCATTGTGTATGCTCCTCTTTTGCTTGCCAGCGACTAATTAGGTAACCGACAGTCATGGCAATAAGGGCTGCTGTGACAAGCCAAAGTTGAAAGCCCTGACTTTTTAATAGTGTTGCAACAACACCTGCTGTGATCACAGTAGCTAGTGTCGCTAGGTTTTTTACACCAGGAATAACTAAAGCAATAAAAGTAGCAGCGATAGCAAAATCAAGCCCCAGGTGCGTTAAATCAGGTAGTAAGCTACCTGCGACGATACCAAGCAGAGTCCATATATTCCAAGCAATATAAAAGCTAAACCCGGCACTTAGCGCGTAAATCAAGCGCACTTTCGTTCTATACGCTCTGTGATGATGCGAAAAAGCAAACAATTCATCAGTAAGTACAAAGCTAACTGGAAGTCGCCAACGAAACGGCTGGTCTATGACTTTGTGACGAATAGCTAAACCATACAAAAAGTGCCGCGAGCTAATAATGAGTGTGGTAAACAAAATTGTTAATAGCGGGGTATTTCCAGCCATTAACTCAATTGCGACGAGCTGAGCAGAACCAGCAAATACCAATAGCGACATAGCTTGTGTTTCAAAAGCACTAAAACCATTTTGAACGGCTAAAGAACCACATAAAATCCCCCAAGGTAACACCGCAAGACATAAAGGAAGCATGTCGAAAAACCCTTTTAGTAAGGCTCTTAATGTTGAATTATGCATCTTATCGCTCATGTTTGTTGTTATGGCTCAGATCAAAACAGCTGAAATAGAGGTGTGTCAAAATAACTGAAGTTTGTAATAATGTATAGCCGAACCCGTTATTGAAATTTCTGTCTGCAAGTCATTAGCGTCTTTTAAAGGGAAAGTTACAATGTCTAAAGTTAAAGTTTGGGATGGCTTTATAAGAAGCTTCCATTGGTTATTAGTTGCGGCCATCGCAACACTCTATTTTAGTGCTGAAGAAGGTATGTTGGAGCTGCATTTTGCTGCAGGCTACTTTACCTTGGCGCTTATTATCACACGTATTATTTGGGGTTTTATTGGTAGTCAAACGGCGAAGCTCTCTGCGCTCATTCATTCTCCTGTTGCTGCTATTAAGTCGTTTACAAGCAATGAGCACAAAGCGGGTCATGGTGCTGCGGGTAGTTATATGGTGATAGCCTTTTTTGCTTTACTCATCGTGCAGTTAACTTCGGGTCTAATGACCAGTGACGATATTTTAACGGATGGCCCTCTAGTAGAGCATGTTTCTTCAGATACTGTAGAGTTTGCGGGTTGGTTACATCATTTAAATTTTGATATTTTGTTGTACGCAATTGTGCTGCACGTTTTGGCGATTGTTATTTACCGTATTAAGGGTAAAAACTTAGTGAAACCTATGTTGACCGGAAATAGCGAGCAAGTCTCAATCACTGAGCCAGTTACTAAATCACCAGTGATTGCTTTTATTATCTTTGCAGTGTGTTTAGTGGTGTTATTTACGACTTGGGGTGCTGAGCCGCTCAGCTATTTACTTGGGTAAGTTGCTATAAGGCATTAAAAAGGCGCTTCTTAGCGCCTTTTTAGTTTAAATTATTACTAGACTAGTCTTTGAAAGACTTATGGCAATCTTTACAGCCTTTAGCCCATGCGCCGAATGCTTTACCAATAACTTTTTTATCGCCACTTTGTGCTGCGACAGCTAATTCATCGGCGTATTGCTGGAAAGCAACCGCTTTTTTCATAAAGGTTTCGTTGTCGCTCCAAACAGCTGCAAGCGCAGAAGTATCACCTTTATCAGAACCCGCTACAAAAGCTTCCCAAGGCATTTTTGATAGCGCTGCTGCATTGTTTGCACGCTTTTGAAAACGTTCTGCATCAAAAGGTACTTTTCCTTTTAACATATCGCCCATATCGCCAATTTGCACACGGATCATTGAAAATGCAGCCTGACGGTACTCAATTGCATCGCTTGGTTCTTCAAAAACTGAGTTTGCAGATGCACTTAGCGCCATTGTCGATAGCATAGCACCTAATACTAATTGTTTTAATTTCATTCCTTTTGCCCCTTAAGGTGTCATAAAGATAAACTAACTGAGTTTGTATCTTAGCTTAGTGTATTATTCAAGTGTATTGCGGTTAATCTTAACTTAAGTTTAATTTAGGGCGTGTTTACCTTTGTGGATTAAAATTAATCACAAAAGGTCAATACGGCCTAATCATTTATATCAATATCGGCGAAGATCATACCTCGGCGCATGCTTCTCGTTGCTAAGAAAACCTCGCCTAGTAAAGATAAAAAGCCACAGATTAACAGTGCCATAGCAGCGACAAAGCAGCTTGCAATTGTCACACTCAAGTTAATTGATTGGATATGTGATAAAAATAGACACATAACCACAGCGCACACTAATAAGGCACTGAGCACGCTTAAACTAAACGCGATATGGATGCAGCGTGAGCGTTTCAACAATGCCCTTAGTTCTGTTGTTAGTGACTTATTGAAGTCTTCATCGGTACTGACTTTAAGCTTACGTTCTAACTGTCTCGCTCGATCGGTAATACGCGCTAAGCGGTTGGAAAGTACTCCTAACGTTGCTGCAATACCTGTAATTAAAAAGACCGGTGCAACCGCTGTTTGAATTACTTTTGCCATGGTAAGAATGTTGATTACTTCTGAATTCATCTGACAGTACTCTACTTTATCAAAACTCAATACATCATATTCATTTACAAATATTTACAACTCAAAAAATCATAATAAAGTACTTAACAAACAGTTAGTTAAAGCTTTAAGCGTGCTTTGTGTTGTAAAAAATGTAATTGTTTTGTAACTGTAATGTTGTTCTTGCTTATGTTTCCGATTTATATTGGTGCTGAAACTTTGTTTCAATCACTATTTAGACGATAACATAACATATCCCAGGGGAACCCATGTCTAAAAATCTAATAAAAAGAACTGCAGTTGCTTTGGCTGTAACGAGTGCTATGTGCGCTAGTGCACAAGCCAATGATTTTTCTAAGTATAATCTTGCTGGTAAAAAGTTAATTAAAGCGAGTGCGGTAACAAAAAAAGAACAAAAAGTACGCAGTGAAGCGACTAGTTGGCTAGTTAAGTTAAATGCTCCAGCATCAATTAATGCTAAAACAATGGGTGTTGATGTAGCCTCTGTTCAAGCACAAGCAAAAGTAGCGCAAGCAAGCGTAGAACAAGCTATTAATAGCATGGACTTACCACTTGAGGTTGTTGCAAAAACATCAACACTAGTAAGCTCAATCGTAGTTAATGGTAACAAGCAAGATGTTGCTAAGTTATTATCAAACTCTCAAGTAGAGGGTATTTACCCAGTATACGATTATGAATTGCATGTTGCTGACAGCGCTGACTATATTGAAGCGACTCCATTAGTATCTAATGGATTAGCGACAGGTGAAGGTGTTCGTGTTGCTGTTCTTGATACGGGTATCGATTACACCCATAAAGCCTTTGGTGGTGCGGGTACTGATGAAGCTTATGCTGCTGCAATTGCTGATCCTGCTTCTGTAGATTGGCCACAAGGTAAAGTATTAGGCGGTTATGACTACATCAATTATGATAACGATCCAATTGATGTGACAACTAACCACGGTACACACGTTTCTCACTCTGTTAACGGTATTGCGCCAAACGTAGATCTATTCGTTTACTCTGTATGTAACAGTGGTTGTCCTGGTCTTGCACAACTTCTCGCGCTTGAAAGCGCAATGGACCCTGATGGTAATGGTGACATTAGCGACCGTGTTGATGTAATTAACATGTCTTTAGGTGGTGACTACGGTGATATTGCCAATGATGCTGTTGGTCTATTCATCAACCAAGCTGTTAAGCTTGGCACAAACGTTGTAATTTCAGCAGGTAATGACGGTGCATATCCTTTCATCGTTGGTGGCCCAAGTACCACTGAGAACGCACTTTCAGTAGGTGCGATGACTCACCCTACCGGTGAAGAGTCAATTGGTAGCGGTACAATTAATGGCGAAGAAGCAATTGTTCAGCCTGCAAGCTTTGGTCCGCAAACTGCATTTAGCTACACTAATGAAAACTTGGATCTTGTTTACCCAGATGCAAACCAGACAGCGTGTGAAGCGTTTGCTGATGACGTAGATTTCACAGGTAAAGGCGTTATCATCGACCGTGGTGCATGTGCATTTACAGTTAAGGTATTAGCTGCACAAGCTAAAGGCGCTGAGTTTGTTATTATTGCAAACAACACTGATGATGGCACGCCAGCACCTATGGGTGGTTCAGATCCTGCTGTTACTATACCTTCAATAGGTGTAACGTTTGCAGCGGGTACTGCTTTAAAAGCGGGTGGTACATTCAACCTAACAGTTGAGCGTTTAGTTCTATCTGGTGCAATTGCAGACTTCACATCGCGTGGCCCTTCAATGGGTGGTCTATTAAAACCTGAAATTACAGCACCAGGCGTAAACATCATGACTGCTCATCCTGGTCTAGGTGATGGCCTTACTGGCGCAACAGGTACTTCATTCTCTGGTCCTATCACAGCAGGTGCGGTGAGCTTATTAAAAGAAGCGCTACCAGAGCGTAATGCGCTTGAAATCAAAGCGACGTTAATGAACACTGCTAACCTAAATGTGACTATGGAGCCGTTAGCAATTAACCCGGATGCAGAACTTGCGCCAATTAGTTACATCGGTGCGGGTCTTGTTGATGTAAACAAAGCTGCAAATTTACCTGTAGCTGCGTGGGCAGCTGATACTAAGCAAGCGGCACTTTCGTTTGGTTTAGTAAGTGCATCAGAAACTGTTGAGCTAACGAAAACTGTTCAAGTTAAGAACTTCTCTAATGAAGACAAAGTTTACACACTTTCTCTTGAACAACGTTATGCAGATGACGTTGAGCGTGGTTCATTCTCACTTGATTACCCAGATTCAATCACTGTTCCTGCGGGTCAAACTATGTCATTTGATGTGACAGCAACAATTGATCCGGCAACGTTACCAGAATGGACATTAACGGATGATAATATCGGCTCACAAGATGCAACGGCTGATTTAACCAAACTAGAGCTTGATGGTGCGCTAATCTTCTCTGATGGTAGCGATGAAGCATTCCACCTTGTTTACCATGTATTACCAAAAGCAAATGCTGCGATGAGCTTCATGCCTGTAATGACAGACAATGGTGTTGCTCATCAGATAACAAATACAGGTGCGGTAGCACTTGAACCAGTGTTTGCTCCTACTGTAATGACTGATGATGTAGATGAAGACCAACGTTTTGATTTAGTGGGTGCATCTATTGAAACATTTGCAGTACCAACAGATATCTGTGATAGCGGCTATGTTACATTAACCACGATGGTTATGAATGAAGGTATTACACACTCTTACGTGGGTGGTTTCATGGCTGACTTCGATATTGACCAAGATGGTACATACGATGTTACAGTGCAAAATGGTAAACTAGAGTGGTTCTATGATGTAGAGCCGGGTACTGCGATTACCTTTACTCACGGCTATGGCAGCTCTTCGGGTAACCTCAACAATGTTTATCAAATTATTGGTAACAACCACCTTACAATGCAAAGCTGTCTAGGCGCATTTGGCCTTACTGCTGATGATATTGGTAAAGCGACTGCAAATGTACGTTTCCGTACAGAAGAAGAAACGTGGACGCCAATTGCATCAGGTGAAGGTGATGTTGCAATGGGTACATATACATTTACTGATGCATCAAGTGACGTATATGCAGCACTTGTTGATGAAGCTGGTGAAGTCGTTAGCTCATTAGAGCCTGGTGCTTCTGCAACATTATTGAATGCTGGTGCAGACTTCATGATCTTATCTGACTCAGGTTCAAAAGCGTTCGCAGCAACACCAAGCGAAGATGCTGACGTTGCTCCAGTTCTTGCTGACGCGTCATTCTCTGTAGACGAAAACACAGCGGTAGATACTGTGATTGGTTCACTAGAAGCAACTTATGGTGCTGAGCTTGCTAACCCAATCGCTGAATATATTGTAGTTAATTCTACTTCTACAGCTGTTTCAGTGACTGCATCAGGTGATGTTGTTGTTATGAATAGCGACATGCTTGACTACGATGCTGGCATGATGAGTATTGAACTTGAAGTTGTTGCAGTAGATTCTGCAGGCAATATCTCTGAGCCAGCGATGGTGACTGTTGAGGTAATGAACGTTGCTGACGAGCCAGAAGAAGTTAACCCTGTGATCGATGCTGAGCTTGGTGAATTCACGGTTCAAGAAAACGCTGCGGAAGGTACTGTAATTGGCACTGTGACTGCGACTGACCCAGATGCAGACCTGACTCCTATCGCAACATATGAAGTGACAGGTAGTGATAGCATCAGCATCAGTGATGCGGGTGAGTTAATGGTTGCTGGCGCTATCGATTATGAGCAAACAACCTCTATCGAAGTATCAGTAACTGCGGTTGACTCTGCAGGCAACATGTCAGAAGCGGTTACTATTACTATTGCAGTGACACAAGACCCGGCAGAAGATGTTGTAGCTGAAGAACCAGCGAAGAAAAAATCTTCTTCAGGTTCACTAGCATGGTTAACATTACTTGCTGCACCGTTCGCATTTATGCGTCGTCGTAAGCAAAAGTAATTACTTGATAAGTAAACAATAAAAGGGAGCTTCGGCTCCCTTTTTACATTGCTTCACAAAGGCTACTTATATGTTGCCGTTTTTTTACTTATATTGGAGACAGAATAATAAAACTAATACAGGAATCCCATGAAAGTTGGCCATTCACTTTGCCTTGCGGCACTCTCTTTAGCTGTTCTATCAGCGTGTAATAAAGTCCCAGATAATAAAGAGCAAGCCGTTATAACAGAGCAAGTTCAGGTTGTAGCTCCGCTTGCTAAAAAAATACCTCATGAAATGACCATTCATGGTGACACACGTATCGATAACTACTACTGGATGCGTGATGATGAGCGCAAAGATGCCGCTGTTATTACCCATTTAAATGCAGAAAATGCGTATGTTGAAAGCAAGCTGGCACATACTCAAACGCTACAAAACACCTTGTTCGAAGAGCTTAAAGGACGTATTGAAAAGGATGACGATACCGTACCGACAAAAAAAGGCGATTATTACTACTTCTCACAAACGCGCGGTGATGACGAATACCCAGTGTATGTGCGCAGCAAAGATAGCCAAGGAGAGGATAAGCAGGTTATCTTAAATGTGAATGAGCTGGCTAAAAATCATGACTATTTTGCCGTAACAGGTTTAGCTGTCAGCCCAAATGGCAATTTGCTGGCTTATGGTGAAGACACTGTGAGTCGCCGTATTTACACAATTAAAGTAAAAGATTTAACCACAGGTAAAATGCTCACAGAAAGCCTTGAAGGCACGGAAGGTGATGTAGTCTGGGCAAATGACAACAAAACCTTTTACTACATCAAAAAAGACCTACAAACGCTGTTAGGCTACCAAGTATATCGCCATACGCTAGGCACCCCGCAAGCCGACGACGAACTCGTTTACGAAGAGAAAAACACCAGTTACTACACCAGTATTTATAAGAGTAAAGACCAACAAGAAATCTATATTAGTCATGGCAGCACCAGTGCTTCGGGTGTATCGGTTATTGATGCTAATGATGTCAAAGCAATGCCAAAACGTTTTATTGAACGCGAAGCAGGGCTTGAATATGACATCAAAAAGTTAGGTGATTGGTATTACATCGTTACTAATTTAAATGCTGTTAACTTCCAACTGATGAAAGTGCATCGCGATAAAGCTCATGATAAAGCACAATGGCAAACGATAATTGCTGGTCGTGATAACGTGAAACTTGAAGGCATTGAGTTATTTAACAATCATTTGGTTTACGAAGAGCGAGAAATGGGGCAAACCCGAATCACTATTCGCGACCTTCGTAACCAACAAGAGCAAGTCGTTGCGTTTAATGACCCAACTTATATGGTCTTTAGTTATGGTAATCGTGAGTTAGGTAACCCTAACTTACGTGTTTACTATTCAAGTATGACGACGCCAGGCAGCAGCTACGATATCAACCTAGAAAGTGGCGAAAAAACACTGCTTAAACAGCGTAAAGTGTTAGGTGATTTTAACCCTGACAACTATGCCTCTGAGCGAGTTTATGAGACTACCCGAGATGGTGTCGATGTTCCTGTTAGCCTTGTTTATCGTAAAGACAAGTTCAAAAAAGACGGCTCTAATCCGCTTATGCAATATGGTTATGGTTCGTATGGTGCGACCATGGATCCGAGCTTTTCAAGTTCACGCTTAAGTTTGCTTGATCGTGGTTTTGTGTTTGCGATTGCGCATATTCGTGGCTCGCAAATGCTGGGTCGCCCTTGGTACGAAGACGGCAAGTTGCTGAAGAAACAAAACACCTTTAATGATTTTATAGATGTGACTAAGTCTCTAGCTGCTCAAAAGTATGCTGATAAAGATAATATTTTTGCCATGGGTGGCAGTGCGGGTGGCTTGCTAATGGGGGCTGTTGTTAATCAAGCGCCTGAGCTATATAAAGGGGTGATTGCCGCAGTACCCTTTGTTGATGTAGTTACAACTATGCTTGATGCCAGCTTACCACTCACAACGAATGAGTATGACGAGTGGGGTAACCCGAACGATAAAGTCTATTATGATTACATGCTGTCATATTCGCCGTACGACCAAGTAAAGAAGCAGGCTTACCCAAATATGTTAGTTACTACCGGTTTGCACGACTCACAAGTGCAGTATTTTGAGCCGGCAAAATGGGTTGCTAAGCTACGTGAATATAAAACCGATGATAACCTGTTGCTGTTCAAAACTGACATGGAAGCAGGGCATGGCGGTGCTTCTGGGCGCTTTAAAAGCTTGCAAGATACCGCTTTATATTACGCCTTTATGCTCGATTTGGCGGGTATCGAAAAATAATAACAACACAGGCATCCGTGATTAAGCGGGTGCCTGCATAGCTAAATTAAAACGAAATTCACTGCCTTTTCCTAAGGTACTTTTTACGTTTATTTCACTATCCATTAGGGTGAGCAGTTGCTTGCAAATAGCGAGCCCTAAGCCTGTTGAGCCTCGTTTTATACTATTACGCGCCTGATAGTGAGGTTCGAAAATCGCATTGAGTTCATCCTCATGAATACCAACCCCGGTATCAGACACTGCCACGTATAACTGATCACTTTGTTGGCTAACCTTAACGGCAATTTCACCGCCATTTGGTGTGTGCCGAATGGCATTTTCGATTAAGTTTGTAAGCACCCGCTCTAATTTTGCGATGTCTGCCGTCACGGTAAAATCGCAAATTTCGGGAATAACCTTGAGTGAAATTCCTGCTGATTGCGCTGTTAGAGCAAGCTTTGCTACACAATCATAAATCAACTCGCCCAAATTAAAAGTCTCGGATTGTATTTTTACTTGGCCGCATTCTAAATTAGCTAATTCAAAAATTTGCTCAATCAGCTGTTTTAGTTGCTGGCAATTATCCATTGCAAGGTTGAGATAATGACGTTGCTCAGGCTCGTTTAAGTGGCTATTCGGTTTATTGATCACCTCCAGAAAGCCGTGCAGTGAAGATAGCGGCGTACGTAAATCGTGTGATAAGTGAGTGAGTAACTCTCGGCGTTGTTTATCGGCTTGCTGTAATGACTGAAACTGCTCATCAATACGCGCCAGCATGGCGTTGACGCCTTTACTTAAATTGCCTATTTCATCATGAGCTGTGTAGCTAGAATCCAATGACATTTTGGTTAGGCTGTAGTTAGCCGCTTCTATTTTATTAAGCTCTTTATTGAGTTTTTTTAGTGGTAAGGTGAAAAACCGAAATAACAGCAACATCGCAATAAAGAGCGCAACTAAGGCGGCTACAAACCACATAGCGGCAAGCCAAAGGTTATCATTGGCTTTAATGTTTTTAAGGGTTGTATCGTAATCTTGCCCGCCAATAATCACGTATAAATAGCCTTGCAGCTGTTGCTGATTATGAACCGGCGCAGTTGAAAATATTTTTACGCCATCTTTGCTGCGCGGATCGTCACCATAAATCGGTGTGGCAGTTGGGTCTTCAATTAGTTTCTGTATTGGGCCTAAGTTTATTTGTTGCCTAACGACTTGCCCCGGCTTGGCTGAATAAGTCAGTAAATGACCTTCAGGGTCTACAAAATAAAACTCAAAAGCTGGGCCAAGTATCATCAGTGTGTGGAATAGGTTTTCTAGCGCATCATAGTCATACACACCTTGTTTGATCAGTGGATTGTCGTGCACTAAATGCTCGGCTAGTTGGAGGTGCAAGTTTTGCTGGGCATGGTGTACAGAGCTTTGCTCTAATTGCTTGCTCCAATTTAAAACCAGCGCACACAACAGGCTAAAAATAAGCACCAATGACCAAGCAAGTTTTTGATAAAGCGTCATTGATTTCATTAGCTTGCACTCAACTGACCTGGATTTAGTTTATAACCTACACCCCAGACTGTTTCTATAAAGGTTGCTGGGTGATGCTGCTCAAATTTACTACGTAAACGGTTTATATGAGAATTGACTGTATGCTCGTAGCCGCTGTGTTGATAACCCCATACTTGGTCAAGTAACTGTTGGCGACTAAAAACATGATTTGGGTGCTTGGCAAAGTAAACGAGTAAATCAAATTCGGTAGCGGTTAAGTTAATTGCCTTATCAGCTAAAAATGCTTGGTGGCTGGTAAATTCAATGTGAAGCTCTCCAAGTTGAATTGCCGCTTGAGCGCTGTCTTCATGATGTGATTGGGCTGCTATCAGTTGCGACCTATGCCGTAATTGAGTTTTTATTCGTGCTTGTAACTCTCTAGCGAAAAAAGGTTTGCAAATGTAATCATCAGCGCCCATTTCCAGACCAATCACTCTGTCCATGTCACTACTGAGTGCGGTTAGTAAAATAACGGCAATGCTTGGGTAGTGCTCTTTAATTTTGCGACATAAGCTCAAGCCATCCATTTGTGGTAGGTTGATATCGAGCAGTACTAAGCCATAGCTCGAACTGGCAAGCTTCTTTATTGCAGCCTCTGCGCTCGATGCTTCATCAATATGTAAGTTCAGGCAGTGTAATTGCGTGCTGATAAGTTGGCGTATTGCTCTATCATCTTCGACGATTAATAATTTTTCTTGGCGCATTGCTTACTCCAAATCACAGAGGCACATCCTTATGACCTCGGTGTAAGGAGTGCGATTATTATTGCGTCCGCGTTATCTTGATCCGAGCAACCGGGTTATCAAACTTATGCTGGCTAGTGAGCACTGAGTTTGCAAGGCCATCATCTTGACTAACCACACCTGGGTGCATTGCAACACGGTTAGTATCGTCGCGCATTTCGTTGTAACCTTCGCCTGAGTCAGCAGGACCAGGGATCGTGCCTTGTGCTTCAGAGTTAGCTTCTGTGCCTGCATCATAGGCAAAACTAGTGCGAGACAGTGACTCATTAACCGCTAACGAAGACACGTCTATAGCATTAAGACCGGTAAACGCGTCATTTGTATTCACCAACATGGTTGCTAAGCTGATTTTTAATGAATCAAGCTCACCTGTCGTCAGGGTCAATGTGACTTGCTCCCCAGGAGGTAATGGGCTTTCGTCGGAAGCTGCTTGCATTGTCATTTCTGCAGCGAGTAGCTCGCTGTTATCGCCGCCTTCAGCCATAATTTCAAGAGCTTCAGATGCTGGCTCGCCAATTTGCCAAAGCATGCCTTCTGTGTGAGCAATCACAGCAATGGGAGAAAATGGCTGGGCAGCAGTGAGGTTGACTACCTCCACCATAAATTGATGATTTGTCGCCATCTCACCCATTTCCATTGTCATTTCTTCAAGCGCTTCATCCATGTTGTCTGATGATTTATCTGAATCCCCACAGGCTGCAAGGCCGGCGCTCAATGCGAGGATAATTAAGCTTTTTGAAAAGCGCATAATAACCTCCTATTTAACCGTAACTGTTAGCATCGCAACTGGGTTTAACCATCTGTGTACTGTGTTATCGAGATCGCTCATCCCCGCTTCTAAATCGTCGTCACCTAAATTACCCGGATGAATATGCACCATCATATTTGTTTCGCTACTGGTGACGCCGCTGCCATTCATACCCGCATTGCCACCCGGTGCAGCAGGAATGCCTGGCGTGCCCGGCATGCCTGAGCCCTCAACAACAAGCTCATCATTGGCTTCGGTACC
This sequence comes from Pseudoalteromonas sp. NFXS39, assembly GCF_040148775.1. Classification (NCBI taxonomy): domain Bacteria; kingdom Pseudomonadati; phylum Pseudomonadota; class Gammaproteobacteria; order Alteromonadales; family Pseudoalteromonadaceae; genus Pseudoalteromonas; species Pseudoalteromonas sp. NFXS39. The sequence goes on from NZ_JAGDEC010000013.1 coordinate 20,739, forward strand.
CGCATCATACGCATTGAGATAAACAGTGTAGGTACCAGCTTCTGCTGGGATCATCCAACTATCTAAACCTACAAAGCCATCATTGGTAGGCAGTAGCATTGCTGTTAGAGATAAGTAGTTATTGCCATCCTTGGTGGATAAGCTAGCCATCGTTGAGCTTGCTGGTGCCAGTAAACCTTCAGCTGGGTTGGCAACCATATCGCTGTTTGCGGCTGTGGCTTCACTCATTAACGGCTCGAGATTGCCGCCCTCAGCCATCGTTTGTAAGGCTGTAGAAGCAGGCATTGCAACGCTGAAAAGTTTGTTGTCACTGTTATGAGCAGTAATGAGAATAGGGGTAAAGTGTAAACCTTGCGTGAGGTTAGTTAGTTTTATATCAAGCTCAGCAGCGTGGCTTGCAAGGCTGGTTACTGCGCATGCAGCGAACAAAGTTAAAGCTTTCATATTAGATTCCTGTTTTTGATGATTCAATATCAGTATCGAATAGCAATATCCAGAAACCTTCACGAAGTTATCACATTTTTATCACAACGTTGATTACAGCCTTTTGTGTTGGTTGAGAGCTTTAAATTTAATCAATTTAGCTAGGGTAAAAGGTCATTAAGGTTTATAGTAGAGAAATAAACAGACCCATAACAAGGAATTTAAAATGGATGATAATCAAAAAGTTGAAATAATTGTGGCAGATAAAGAGCAGCGCATGTGGGCAATGTTTTGTCACTTAAGTGCCTTAGCTGGCTTGCTTTTCCCGTTCGGCTCGGTAATTGGGCCTTTGATTGTTTGGCTTGTAAAAAAAGAAGAAATGCCGCTCGTTGCAGAGCATGGCCGCAAGTCATTAAACTTTCAATTAACCATGATGATCGCCTACATTGTCTGCTTCATGCTGATGTTTGTTGTCATTGGTGTCATTCTGCTACCATTGGTAGCGCTATTCTCATTAATTATGGTGGTAGTATCGGCGATTAAAGCCAACGATGGTAAAGAAGTTAAATACCCAATGGCGATAGAATTTATAAAGTAAGGTGGTTTGGGTATATTAAAAGCTCAGCCGTTTGCTGAGCTTTTTTATGTGATGTTTATGGCCTATTTATCGTTATTTCTCAGCGCGTTTATTTCCGCAACCTTATTACCTAGCTCTTCAGAATTAGTGATGACTGCTATGATAGCCAGTGGTGACTATCTACTTTGGTTGTTATGGCTAAGTGCAACCGTGGGCAATGTGCTTGGGAGTTGCGTGAATTATTGGCTGGGCACGCAAGTCATGCGATTTAAAGACCGCAAATGGTTTCCCGTTTCAGAAAAGTCGATAGACAAAGCCGAAAAGCAATTCAATAAGTACGGTATTTACAGTTTGTTGTTTGCTTGGCTGCCTATTGTTGGGGACCCTTTAACGGTTGTTGGCGGAATTTTTAGGGTCAAGTTTTCGCTCTTTTTGCTTCTCGTAACCCTAGGCAAAGGCGCACGTTATTTAGCTGTGCTTGCCTTTGCGGTAGGGCTAGAAAAACTATTTTAGCTTTTTTGCCAATCAAGTGTCAGTGATACTGAATCAGCAAAACGCAGCGCATGAGGTTTATCGACGCGCACTTTGGCATAGTGAACACTTTGATGCTGGTGGCAAATTGCTAAAATTTCAGCAACCAATTTTTCTAACAGCAAAAAGTGGCCTTCTTCGACAAGGCTGATCACTTCTTTGGTGATGGTCTTGTAGTTTAGCGCTTTATCAACCGCATCAGTCTCACAAGCTTGATCAGCAGGGTAATGAATTTCTAAATTAATCACTACATCTTGCTTTTTCTCACGTTCCTCAGGGTTAAAACCAATAAAGGTTCGTAGCCTGAGATTAGTGACATTAATAATTGCGTTGGCCATCGTTACCCTCTAACTAGTTGTAAGAACTCGTTACGGGTTTTTGGATCGGCTCTGAAGTTACCTAACATAACTGATGTACGCATACTCGAGTTTTGCTTTTCAACACCGCGCATCATCATACACATGTGCTTTGCTTCAACAATTACGCCAACGCCTTTCGCACCAGTCACTTCTTCAACCGCTTTAGCAATTTGGTGGGTTAGCTGTTCTTGAATTTGAAAACGACGAGCATACATGTCAACAATACGAGCAAACTTTGACAAGCCAAGTACTTTACCGTTTGGGATATAAGCAATATGACAGCGGCCAACGAACGGCAGTAAGTGATGTTCACACATAGAGTAAAGCTCAATGTCTTGGATCAATACCATATCATCGGCATCTGAAGTAAATACCGCATTGTTGGTGATTTCATCTAATGTTTGACGATAGCCTTTAGTCAGATACTCCATCGCTTTTGCAGCGCGCTTTGGTGTGTCGAGTAATCCTTCACGAGCAGGATCTTCACCCACTGCGCTAATTATTTGCTGGTAACTGTTTTTTAAATCATCGTGCATAGCTTTCTCAGTAATTCGTTATTTTAAATGTCTGCCACCATCAACAGGCATAGAACGACCTGTGATGTAGTGACTGTTTAGTAATAGTTCTACGCTGTTAATAATCTCGGCGCAGCCGGGCTCAATGCCCATTAGCGATTTCTTTAATGTTTTTGCTTTGTACTCGTCGCTGTCGTGTTCGTTAAAAATGATCAACGAAGGCGCAATTGCATTTACTTTAATGGCAGGTGCGAATTTAGCAGCAAACGACTTGGTTAAATTATCAAGCGCCGCTTTACTTGCAGCATAAGCTAGGTGTTTAGGACTGCCTTTCTCAACAACATAATCGGTTAAATGAATAATATCTGCGGCTTGGCCACTGTTTTGCTGATAATGTAATAGCAAGTCAGAGGCTGCTAAATTGATTAAATAGGGCGCTTTGGCGTGAATACGCATCATGTTGTCAAATAGGTCTGCGTAATCGTGGTTATTTGCTTCACAGTCCCAGCTAGACGCATTATGGATAATTGCTTTGAGTTGGTTGGTATGGGTTTTTAATTCTTCAATAAAATGCCCGATAGCTTGGTCATTATTAAAATCGGCATGGATACAAGTGGCACCTTTACCTGCAAGCACATCTATCGCTTCATGACGGGTACGGTAAGTTACTATTATTTCTTGCCCTTGCGCTAAAAAGTGCTCGGCCACAGCGAGTCCAATACGTTGGCCTGCGCCAGTAATTAAAATGGGCGATGACATAAACTAATATAAAACCTTAGATTTTTGATTTGAAAAGTAATGTATTTAACTGTAACAACTATAAACCAAATTACAGAACTATTTCACCTTTACTGCATTCATGTTGCCAAACATTCTACGCAATACTGGCAATCATAGATCAGTTGCCCGGTTTTCAGTCTCAGGCATAATAGCCATACTTGATACTTTTCTTTTTCATTATGCTTGCTGTCATTAAATCATTTAGCTGGCTACGAACCGTACCATGGCTATTTATTATCGCTGTTTATTGTACTTTATTGCTTTTGCAAGGCCCCGCTAATGCAGTGAGTAATTTTGTGACGCAATTGAGTATTGCTGCAACGATGGCGGTTGGCTCATTTGTCGCTGGTGGCACTGCTCTGGGAGGCGGTGCGGTAGCGTTTCCGGTAATGACCAAAATATTAGCGATAGAACCTGCGACAGCGAAAGTGTTTTCTCTTGCTATACAAAGCTTTGGTATGACAGCTGCTGCTTTAACAATTATTTTTAGCCGTATCCCTTATTACAAACAAGTGGTATTAATCGCGACGCCAATGGCTATTTTCGGCGCTATATTGAGTTTATTTTTCATTGCAGATCACTTACCAAGGTTAGCGGTGAAAGCGGTCTTTAGTGCACTATTATTATGTTTTGCGTTGACCTTAGCGTGGCGTATTTATCGCCGAGCTCAGCATATTTGTAGCCAGACAAAGATCACCGTAAATAAAATGCGAGTCGCGTTGATAGCTACGCTTGGTGGTGTTGCATCAGGATTGGTTGGGTCGGGCGCCGATATTGCTGTTTTTGCGCTGTTAGTTATTGCATATAACGCGAATATTCAACGTGCAACGGCAACCACAGTGATCATTATGGCTGTGACGTCTGTCGTAGCAAGTGTTATGAATTATTTTTACCTCGAGACTATTAACCCACAAATTCAAGCCTATCTATTAGCTGCTATTCCTGTTGTGGTGCTGGGCGCACCGCTAGGTGCTTATGTGTGTGCAAAAGTGAAAAGTGGGCAACTCATTAGCTTTTTACTGCTACTCATTGCCCTAGAAGTGTCGTTTACTATTTATGAATTATTGATCGTTATTTAAAGCGCATCGTAAACCGTTGGGATTGCTTGGCGCTTATGCTGAGTACGTAAGTAAATAGCTGTTAGCTTTTCTTCGACTTCATTGCTGACATCTTTACCTTCTAAGAAATCATCAATTTGATCGTAAGTTAAGCCAAGCGCTTCTTCATCGGTAAGGCCTGGGCGGTCACACTCTAAGTCAGCGGTTGGGGCTTTATGTACTAGTACAGCTGGCGCACCTAAGTGCTCAGCAAGCGCACGAACTTGGCGTTTTGATAAACCAAATAACGGTGCTAAATCACACGCTCCGTCACCAAATTTAGTGTAAAAGCCAGTGATGTTTTCTGCACTGTGATCGGTACCAACCACTAAGCCTTGACAGAAACCGGCAATTTCGTATTGCGCAACCATGCGTTGGCGCGCTTTTACATTACCTTTGATAAAGTCGATTTTAGCTTGCTCTGGTAATTCAGCATTACCACCAACAACTGCAGCCACTGCTTGCTCATGCATGCCATCTACAGCAGCTTTGATATTAACCGTCATACGCTTACTCGGTTGAATAAAATCAACCGCGAGTTGCGCTTCGTCTTCGTCTGCTTGTACGCCATAAGGTAAGCGTACTGCAATAAATTGATATTCGTTGGTGTTGTGCTCTTGGTTTAGTTCATCAACAGCTAATTGGCATAAACGGCCACAGGTTGATGAGTCAACACCACCACTGATCCCTAATACAAGTGAGCGAGAGTGCGCAGCAATAAGTCGGCTTTTAAGAAAGTTAACGCGACGGGTAATTTCCGCTTTTACATCAATAGTTGGTTGGACTTTCATTTCCGCCAGAATGTCGGCACGCATGGTAGAGCTCCTATTTTTCGTTGTGGTTGTCAGCGTTTTATACATTATGTTACGGGCGTGATTTTTATTAAAGACCTAAATGCGCTTTTATTGCGTTAATTTGTTGCTTAAGATCTTCGATTTCGCTTCGTAATTGTTGCACTTCACTACTGTTGTCCGGAAAAGGCTCATTAGCTGCCATGTCTTCAGTAATGCTGTCTGGGTCTACAAATAAGTGCATGTAACGGCTTTCTCGTTTGCCTGGCTCTCGTGCTAAGCGTGCAACATATTCTTGCTCGATGAGTGCATTTAATGCTGCTTCGACTTCATTGACATTACTAAACTCAGCCAGTCGGTTGCTGCGAGTTCTTAGTTCTCCCGGTGTTTGCGGGCCTCGTAATAGTAACAAACAAATAATGGCGCGTTGCTGCTCACTAAATTGCAAACTGCCAAATTCGGTATTACAAAAGCGATGAGCATATTTATTTACACGCCCTGACAGTCCTTCATCAACCGTTACCAAGCGTGATGCAATAAGTTCATCAAGGGTATCTTGGACTTGCGCTTCAGTTAGAGACATTACTGGCTCACGGTTAGATTTTTGATTACATGCATTAGTAAGTGAGTTTAAAGATAATGGGTAATGTTCGGGTGTTGTACTTTGCTTTTCGAGTAAACAGCCAATAACGCGTTGTTGAATTGATGATAATTGCATGGTTTTACTCTCTTTCTTTATTCTTCAGTGCTTAGCCACACTGTTAACTTTTTATTGAGCGAGTCAAATTTAAGGGGCTTGGTGACGTAGTCGTTCATACCAGCGTTTAAACAACGTTCTTTGTCACCTTGCATTGCATTTGCTGTCAGTGCGACGATATTAACCCCTTGATGAGCTGCACCTGCTTTACCAGCACGAATGGCCCGTGTTGCTTGGTAACCATCCATTTCTGGCATTTGGCAATCCATTAACACTAAAAGATAAGGCCTTTGCTCACGACTTGAAAGTTTTGCAATTGCTTCAAGACCATTTTCGGCAATATCAAAACTAAGGCCTGCTTGTTTTAATAATGAGCCGGCGACCATCTGATTCACTTTATTATCTTCAACGAGCAAAACCTGTGACTCTGTATTACTGTTATTGGTTACAGCCTTGGTTATTAACGTTTCTTTACTGACTTGCTGCTGTTCAATGTACTTGTCATTTACTAGTGAATTAAATAAATCAGACTGTGTTAATGGTTTGAAGATAATACTCTCAACTTTTATTGTTTGTCTTGTTTGTTTTTCCGTAAGGTTCATTGGTGCCATCAGAATTCGTTTGCAGCTAGTGGCATTAAAGTACTTTAAGAACGCTTGTTGGTGCTCTTTTGTTGCGCTGCTATAAAACTGATAATCAACTAAAATGGCATCACAACCTTTATTGTCAGGCATTGAAGCAAAATTGAGTAAGCTTGACATATCGCTATATGCTTCTACTTCAGCACCCCACAACTGCAACTGTTTTTTGGTGATATTGATACTTAGCCTACAGTTATCAGCAATTAAAATATGCTTTTTATCTAAGATGTGGCTAGGTTCAGGTGCTTGTTTTGTGTGATCACGTTTAACTTTTACAGAAAAATTAAAGGTGCTGCCTTCCCCATATGAGCTAATTACACTGACATCCCCATCCATTAACTGGCAGAGCTGTTTTACAATCGCAAGCCCAAGTCCTGTCCCGCCGTATTGACGTGTGGTTGATGCATCTGCTTGTGTGAATGAGTCAAATAAGGTGGCTTGTTTTTCAGGTTTAATCCCAACGCCAGAATCAATAACAGAGCAGTTCAAAAACAACTCTTCGTCGCTTGTTTCGAGTTTGGCGATGACGATAATCTCACCATCTTTTGTGAATTTAACGGCATTACTCACTAAATTATTGATGATTTGTCTAATACGATTCGGGTCACTAATAATAAACCCATGATTAAGTTGTGTAGTATCTAACAGTAACTTGGTATTGTTTTGCTCTGCTTTGATAGCAAACGATTCAATCGTATCGCCAAGTAGTTTTAATACGTTGAAGCTCACATTTTCAATATCGAGTTTACCAGCCTCAATTTTAGAAAAGTCTAGAATATCATTAATGATATGCAGTAAAGACTCAGCCGATGATTGCGCCAAATCGATATGATGGCTTTGCTGGTTGTCTAATTTGGTTTGCTTAATGATATTGAGCATCCCAATCACGCCATTCATGGGTGTGCGGATCTCATGACTCATGCTCGCTAAAAATTCACTTTTGGCTTTTACTGCTTGTTCAGCTGCCTCTTTTGCTTGGACTAGCTGATGCTCAGTCTCTATACGGCGCTGACTTGCGTGTAAACTTCCAATTAACGCAGCAACAGCGATTAAAAAGCTCTCTTCATTTTTACTCCAATGTCTGCGGTTATGGCATTTTTCAGCGCACACTACCCCCATCGTTTTGCTTCCTGTTGGAATTATCACGGTGAGCATTGAGCGTATATTAAACCAATCTAGGTAAGTGCTACGTAAATCGCTAGTCAGTGGGTGTTGCTGTGCATCACTGGCATTTATCACGGCGTGATTATTAATGGCATCAAAATAATTTTGAAATTCAATTTGTTGTAGTGATATTGCTTCACTAAATTCAGGCTGACTCTGGTCGTGAATCGCAAAGGTGTTGAGCGATTGACGATCGTCACTGAATAACCAAATACTCGCGCGATCAATATCGAATGCATGGCAAATAGCTTGCACAATGACATGTTTAGAAAGGTTAAGGTTACCTGTCAGTACAGCATCATTGACGGTTAATGATGCAAGGATCTCGTTATGTAAGGCGATCTTGTTATTTTCGAGCTCTACTCGCTTACGGGTATCAATATTTTGCAGTGAGCCAAATAATTTTATACAGCGGCCATTTTTATGCTCAGCTTCTCCGTGTAACAGTACCCAAACTTCATCACCTTCAGCAGTGATAATCTCTACTTGTGTTTCAAAACTTTCACCATACTTAATTGCGCGCTCGTTAAGGCGGCGAATTTTTTCACGACTTTCACCGGCTTTGAAAAGAGTATAGTTCGTAGGCCATTCAGGCTGGACATTTAGGGGAAGCTTAAATATTTGCTTGGTCATGTCAGACCAATATACGGTTTTTTTCTCAAGGTTGAATGACCAAGCACCGACTTTGGCGAGGCTACTCATGGTTTCTAGCATTCGCTCGCTCTTGTGCTGTCGTTCAACCATACGTAAGAAGAATACTGAAGCGCCAGCAAACAAAATACAGAATGAAATAATGGCTAGTCTCAGTGGCCAAATTGCAGAGCTTGGAGGCTGCCATCCAGATTTAGGTGTGACATACATTTGCCACTCACCACCTGGAAAGTTAATTCTAAAACTCAGAGGGTTGGTGTTGAGCACGTCTTTAGAACCGTAAAAAAAGTCACCTTTTGAACCGCGGCCGTTGCGCCCTTGCAGCGCAACTTCATAATGTTGACTCAGTGCAATTAAACCTGAGTTACTGTAGATCTTATCTATATCGAGTACCACCGAGAGTAATCCCCAAAAAGTGAGCTCGGGTGGTGTGAATACGGGCATTCTTGCTATCAGCGCTTGGCCACCTTGCACCAGCTCTAATGGGCCAGCCATAACAATACGGTTTTCATCTCGTGCTCTAATTGCATCATCGCGTTGCCGAGGGGCTTCTAAAAAGTTTAGTCCAATAGATTTCTCATTCCCCGCAAGAGGGTAAGTCATCTGGATAATCATATCTGGGGCTGCGCCGATGTTTCTGAGCTCTGAGGAGGTTGAAAATAAGGGGCTAGCTATTTGCGTAAAGCGAGCTTGGTCTAAATTTGGCTCGGCAGCAACGGCAACAGCAAGGCCGCGCACAAGTTGAATGTTAGAAACCATCTTTGCTTCGAGTTCTGCGCGATAAGCGCTTATTTTCGCTAGTTCTTGAGAGCGAAAAGCATCTTTTTCACGATTGTAATTAATTTGCTCGATTAAAAGACCAATTACCACGATACAGGCAAGTGATAACCAGAAGGCTAGCTTCAATTTTTGTAGTTTTTTATTATCTGCTTCGGTCGCTAGCGGCATGAGAAATATCAGGTTTTATACTATCTACCTACTATAGACAATTTCTGTGGTAATTAACAATGAACAGCTAACCTAGGACGTTAAATTTAATTATTTGTATCGCAACACTATTTTTTCATAAAACTCAGGTTAATATACCAGGTTAATACAGTGTTACTTCAGCGCAAGGAAAATTGGCATGTTTAAGATAATCAAATGGTTACTCATAGGCCTGTTTGTATTGGTGTTACTGGCAACCGGGCTTGTTTATGGCGTATTAAATTTAAGTTTACCGGTACTTGATGGCCGGGGTAAAAGTGATGCTATTTCGCAATCAGTAAAGATTGAACGGGACTCCTTAGGGCAGGCTGTTATTCATGCCGAGAACCGTTTAGATGCGGCCTATGCCTTAGGCTTTGCTCATGGTCAGGACCGATTCTTTCAAATGGACTTACTGCGCCGCAATGCGGCAGGTGAACTTAGTGAGTTATTTGGTAAAGCTGCTGTTGGGCTTGATAAAAAAATGCGTTTTCATCAATTACGAAAACGTAGCCAGATTGCAGTCGCGCAATTACCTGCTAAAGATAAAGTGCTATTGCAAGCATATGCAAATGGAGTCAATGAAGGCCATGCACAAGTTGGCTATGATAGCTTTGAATATTTGCTCACTGGCGCTGAAGCAAAACCTTGGCAAAGTGAAGACAGCTTACTAATCATTTTTAGCATGTACTTAGATTTACAAACTGCTACGTTTGAGCGTGACCAAACGCTGATCGAAATCGAAGACCTATATGGCAAAGCGATGGTCGACTTTATTACTCAGCCAAGCCAATATCAAGCCGCGCTCGATAACAGTCAGCTTGCACCTTATAACGGCGGTATTCCTGCGCTTAAAGACGCTTTATGGGCTTCGACCGAGATTGCAAACCGTAAAGAGCTTGGTAGTAATAACTGGGCAGTCACTGGGCAGCTAACTGAAACGGGTGCTGCAATGCTATCTGACGATATGCACTTATCATTTGCAGTGCCAATTATTTGGTATCGTGCGCAGCTTAATTACCCATTAAATGGTGAAATGCAACAAATAACTGGTGTGTCATTACCCGGGGCTCCAGCCATTGTTGTTGGTACCAATAATAAAATAGCTTGGGGATTTACTAATGGTTATCTAGATACTGCCGATTGGATTGCTCTTGAGAGTAAAGAGAAAACTTGGCTGATAGATGAACCCATCTTACTTAATGATGGCAACGTTGAAAATTATGCTTTAACCATGAGTGAGTATGGCCCTGTTAAAGAAATTAACGGCAAACCTTATGCCTTAAGTTGGGTTGCTCACCATGAGTATGCGGTTGATATGGAGTTGCTTAAGCTTGAGCAAGCAAACAATGTTGATGATGCATTAACGCTTGCTGCGGACGTTGGTATTCCAGTACAAAACCTGATAGTTGTTGATGATAAAGGTAATGCTGCTTGGAAAAATATGGGAGCAGTTCCCGCTCGTAAAATACCGCATCAATTAGCTGTTTCTGAGCAAGCGTATCCTGCTGCTTGGCATGAAAACGAAACGCAGCGTCCATTTGTAAAAAACCCAGAAAGTGGTCGGTTATGGACAGGAAACTCACGGGTTGTTTCTGCGCAAGATAATCAGCGTTTTGGTAATGGTGGCTATGCAATGGGGGCTCGCTCTGCACAAATTCGCGATCGCTTATTTGAAAAACAGCAGTTCAACGAACAAGATTTTTATGACTTACAACATGATAACGAAGCACGCTTCTTAACTGCTTGGCATCAATTACTAGTCAAACAGCTTAGCGCTGCAGGCGATAAATATGCCTTATATTTAAATGAATTAAACAATTGGCAGGCGTGCGCTTGTAGTGACTCAGTTGGCTATACCTTGGTAAAACGTTATCGCAGTGAAGTGATCAATGGTTTATTTAGTCCAATTGAGAATAAGCTAAAAGCTCTCGATAGTAGCTTAAAGCCAGTAAAACGAGACTTAGAGCCTGCCGTTTGGCAACTTATCAAAGCTCAGCCTCAAACATGGTTAAATCCTAAGTACGAAAATTGGCAGCAACAAATGTTAGGCGCCTTTGATCGCGTGATTACTAAACTCACAGAGCAGTACGGCAACAATCCACACAGTTGGCAATGGGGTAAGGTCAACGAATTAGTGATTGAGCACCCGTTTGCCAAACAAATACCCGTACTTAAAAGCTTGTTAAATATGCCTGTAGCCCCTGGTTTTGGTGATACCTTTATGCCTGCGGTACAAGGGCGAAGCTTTGGTGCTTCGCAGCGTTTTATTGTACAACCAGGACACTTAGATAATGCCATTATGGCTATACCTGGTGGTCAATCGGGACATCCATTGTCGGAATTTTATAGAGCTGGATTCAACGACTATGTCAGCAATGGTTTAACGCCATTATTGCCTCAAGAGATTGCTCACAGTATCACCATTGATGCGGTTAATTAACCGCATCAGCATCCTTAAAAGCAGGACATTCTCCCTTGGCAACGGTCGTTTGGTTGCGTCCTGCATGCTTGCTTCTATAAAGAGCCTCATCGGCATGTTGCAACATTTTTTCTATCGAAGCGAGTGGTTGCCACTCAATGAGTCCAAAGCTCATAGTTACATTGATATCAGGGAAATCAGGATGCGCTTCTAGCTCGGCGATTTTTATACGCAAAGTTTCAATTTTTGCGTAGGCTTGTTTTGCATCTGTATTGGTTAATAATAATAAAAATTCTTCGCCGCCCCAGCGTACAGCAATATCTTCATCATTGATGAATTGGCTAATTAGTTTGGCAACATTAATGAGTATCGTATCACCCTTATCATGGCCGTAGTTGTCATTGATATTTTTAAACTTATCGATATCTGCCATAACAATACAAATATTGCTATCTTGCTCAATACTTTTCTTATGTGCTGAGGTAATTAATTTTTTTGCAAAACGACGATTATAAAGTTTGGTGAGAGGATCGCGGGCTGCCATTTCTGTTAACTCAATTCGTTGTGATATGGTGATTTCTCTAATTAAACCCATGCCGTATACCATGGGTAAGCCAGCAATAATAATATTTATCACATTAACGTGTGGAAGTAATTCTGGGTAAGCAAAGCTGTACTGAACGTCCGCAAAAAACACATAGAGAAGGGCGAATGTGGCAATCATTACTAAGCTATAGATTGCCGCTCGTTTAAAAGTTAATTGGTAGTCGATCATTAAAATACAAGAGACTGTCCACAAGTAAAACTGAAACCCCGCACCTAAACCAAGGGTGGCACAGACAATCACAGCATGAATAATTACTTCAAGGCAAAATACTCGAAGTGCCAGGGAAGTCAGTCCTTGCTTAATTAAAAAGATGCCGCTGGCCCAAGCGAGAACACTCAAAATATTAACTAAAGCAAGCATGTTTGCACCTATATGGGCAAACGCGGGGATTAGCAAGACATGAACAATGAGCGCGAAATAGGCAATTTTACAAATAATTAGAAACTTAACGTGCTCAATCTCTTCTAAGCCAGATTGCTTTGATTGTTTTAGTAGACGTTTGATCAATCCCACCTCAAATACACATGGAGTGTAGCGTAATTATAGATGAAAAGTTGAGCAATGCAGGTTTATAATTGATCGCTTTTGCTGTGTAAACGCTTGCAGCGAATGTTTATCAGTGAAGATAAGCGTTTGTTCACATCACGTTTGTTAAGCTTTGGGTCTTGGCAGAGTGGGGATTTGATGCCACTCTAGTTAAAGCTAATCTAGAAACATGCTGACTGAATGTTTGCTTTGCTTGTTATCTCGTGCCTAAAAAAGGAGTATCTATGCCGGCCGAAAAAACGCATTTAGAGATCTGTAATCTAACTAAAGAACAGTACCCACAAATAAAAACTCTTATGGACCAAGCATATCCAGGGCTTGGCGGTGCATGGCCAAGCCACACCATTTTTAGGCTGATAGATCAGTTTCCAGAAGGACAAATAGGCATTGTTGACGATGGTGTTTTAGTGGGCATCGCGTTAAGTGTTCAGGTAGATTACGCTCGTTTTTCGAACCCGCATACCTATGAAGATATTGTTGATGGCCATGACCGAGTATTTAGTGACCCTGAAGGCGATGCGCTTTATGGTTTAGATGTGGTTACATCATCAACTCACCGAGGGATGCGACTTGGGCGCCGTTTATACGATGCACGTAAAGAGCTGTGCCGTCAGTATAACTTACGCGCTATTTTAGCGGGTGGGCGAATTCCGCGTTATTACAATCACAGTGCAGAAATGTCGCCAATGGAGTACATCGAAAAAGTTGACCACAAAGAGCTTTATGATCCGATTTTAAGTTTTCAGCTTTCTAATGACTTCCAAGTAAAACGTTTACTCAAAAAGTACCTTCCTGAAGATCAAGAATCTGTCGGTTATGCCACTTTACTAGAGTGGAATAACATTATGTTTGAGCCGACTGATACGGTACTTGAGTCAACCAAGTCAATTGTCCGAGTCGGTGCCGTACAATGGCAAATGCGTTGTGTTGAGTCTGTTGAAGAGCTTCTCAAACAGGTGGAGTATTTTGTTGATACGGTATCTGATTATAAAAGTGACTTTATTCTGTTTCCGGAATTCTTCAATGCGCCATTAATGGGCCTCACTGAGCAAAGTAATCAAACTGAGGCAATTCGTTATTTAGCGGAGTACACAGAAACTTTTCGTGATGCAATGTCGCGTATGGCAGTTGAATATAATGCCAATATTATCACCGGGTCTATGCCGCTAGCTGAAGGCGATAAGATTTATAATGTCAGCTATTTATGTCACCGAAGCGGTAAGATTGATGAGCAGCGTAAAATTCATATTACGCCTCACGAACAAAATGACTGGGTGATCCAAGGGGGTGACAAAATTGCTGTATTTGAAACAGATGCAGGTCGTGTCGGTATTCAAATTTGTTACGATGTCGAGTTTCCTGAGCTTTCACGTATTCTTGCAAAGCAAGGGTTGGATATCTTATTTGTGCCATTTTGGACTGATACTAAAAACAGTTACCTACGTGTTCGTCATTGTGCACAAGCGCGTGCAATTGAAAATGAATGTTATGTTGTGATTGCGGGTTCTGTTGGTAATTTACCTGAGGTAGAGAGTTTAGATGTACAGTATTCTCAATCGGCTGTTCTTACCCCTTCTGATTTTTCGTTTCCGCATGATGCAACCTTGAATGAAGCAACACCTAATACTGAAATGCTGTTATTCAGTGATCTAGATATGGATAAGCTGAAAATCCTTCACAGTGAAGGTACAGTTAGAAACTTAAAAGACCGCCGTGAAGACTTATATGACGTGATCTTGAAAAAACGAGACCAATAATGGCGTGGTTGTATTTAATTGTTGCTGGACTGCTAGAGATTGGCTGGCCAGTTGGTCTTAAAATGTCTCAAGAAGCTGACAGTCGATGGTTAGGTATTGCGATAGCCGTTGCCTTTATGGTCGCAAGTGGCTTTATGTTGTGGTTGGCGCAAAAAGATATCCCAATGGGAACATCCTATGCTGTATGGACTGGTATAGGGGCAGCAGGCACCTTCTTGGTGGGTTTTTTATTTTATGGTGATGCTGCGACATTTGGCCGCATTGCCGGAGTACTTTTAATAATAAGTGGTGTGATAACTCTTAAAATTAGTCATTAACGAAATTAAAAGCGGCATAGCCGCTTTTTTAATGACAAAAATGTAACTAATTAGGTAGCATAACAAGAATGGCTGCCAGTGCAATTAACAGAAGCCCTGCTGTATCTTGGCGTTTTAATGGCTGCTTTAGCCAAAGTATCGATACCATAATGGTAAAGAAAACTTCAACTTGTCCTAGTGTTTTTACATAAGCAACGTGCTGCAAACTCATAGCACTAAACCAACCTATCGAGCCTAAGCAGCTACAAACACTGACTGCCGTGGTAGTGCCTTTGTGATGCCACATCTTTTTAAACGTATCGCGCTCTTTGAATGCAATATACACGCACAGCATCAACGTTTGTAAGCTAATTATCAGCAGCAATACCCACGCAGCTGAGTGCGGGAAAGTCAGTCCTGAATTTAAGCTTGCCTCACGGATCCATGAAGATGAAAGCGCAAATGAAGTGCCACAAGCCAGCCCAAGTAGGGCAGTGCCTAAATTAAAGTGTTTAACATTCGCGATGCCACTCAATAGCAGTACGGCGATAGCACCAATAAATACCCCAATCCAGCCAAGTAATGAAAGTGCAGAGCCAAAAAACATAACACCTAAAATCGCTGCCATTAGCGCTTCACTTTTGGCAAGCCCGGCACCCACAGCAAAGTTATTCATTTTAAAAAGCTTTACCATCAAACCAGTGGCAACGATTTGAACAATACTGGCACCAACAATGTAGCTAATAAAAGCTAAGTTAAAGTCAGGAAAAGCTGCATCTTGGTATTGATATAGTGCTAATAAATAAAGGGCCGCTATAGGACTGGCAACAATGAAGCGAGCAAGTGTTACCCCAGCAACACTGACCGTCGCACTGAGTTTACTTTGCAGCGCATTGCGCCATGACTGCATAAATGCTGCAAAAATGGTTAAGAAAATCCAAGTCATATTGAAAATAAATTAATTAGGAGAGGCAATTAGAGTAACAAAACCAAAGAATGAGAGCATTAGCTTATCGACCAACTTGAGAAAAACTCAGCTGTGACAATATGCCGCAGGGCTTTTAGGTAAGCATTAGGCTATAGTGACAATGATGCTATTGCTGGCCGCTGCTGTTATAAGTAGCGGCTTTTTTTTGTTTACGATAGGGTAGAGAGTAATTTAAACAAGATAAGGAAATATCATGACAACACTGATTATCTGCGCACTCATCGCAGTACTCATTCCCTATTTAGCTAAAGCACCTGTGGCTTTTGCACAAAATAAGTTGTCAGGCTATGACAACAAGCACCCACGTGAACAACAAGCAAAACTAACCGGCTTTGGTGCTCGTGCATTGGCTGCACACCAAAATAGCTTTGAATCGTTGATTATTTTTGCAGTAGCGCTGGCGGTCGTAATCGGTAGCAATAATATCTATCAGGTGACTGAAACCCTTGCGATTATGCATGTTATTGCCCGTGTGTTGTATTGTATTTTTTACTACTTAAACCAGGATATTTTGCGCTCACTAGTCTGGCTAGTGGGTTATGTTTGTGCTGTGGCTATGATTGCACTTTGCCTTTAGTCACAAGGCTATGAGTTAAAAACCACAAAGCAAGCGGCTTAAATAAGGCGCTTGCTTTAGGGTCTTAAGTTGTTACTGCTTATTTCGAACTAACTTTAATTTTCTCAATTAAATCATTTGCTTGATAGTTTTCGTCTAAGGCAAAGTCGAGTTGTACTAAGGCGTTTTTAAAGCCAGATTCAGATGGCGCATATTGCCATTGTTTTAAGGCTCTTTTCGCTTCTCGATTGAAAACATCTTCAGGCTCCGCACTTACCACACTAACATTGCTGGTGGCGCCACTTGGTAAAATATCGTATTTCAAAACGACTGAACCGCTAATGCCTTGCTCTGCAGCTTGAATTGGGTATATCGGCTCTACGCGCATAACCGCTTGATAGTCTTTTGTCTTTTCAACTGACATAGGCTGTTTTGCAATGGCAAAGCTGCTAAGCATGCCCGCTGTAAAAATAACTAACGCTGTTTTTGCAATAAATGAGCTGTTATCGATCTGCTTTATTTGATTTAGACGTTGTAACATGGTGTTTTTATCTCCGTATTGTGAATAAGCCATTAAGCCTGCTCTACTAAAGCTTGCACAGTGCACTAATGCCTTACTGTATAAAATTCGTTGTTCTGTCGATTTATTTTTGAGCACTTGCTCATCACATGAAAGCTCTTGTATACGGCGCAAGCTCGCATAACCAAGCCACGCAAGAGGGTTAAACCACAGCAAAATAGTGGCACTTAAAGCGATGGCGTTTATTAGGTTGTCTTTGCGTTTAATGTGCACTGATTCATGTTCTAAAATAAGTGCTAAAGCAAGGTTGTCGTAGTGACTATGGTAATTTGTTGGCAGCACTAACTTGGTGTTAATAACGCCCACAACCATAGGTGAACTTATTTGTTTACTTTGATATAAGCACAGACTTTGGATACTGTGATGGTCGACTGTAATCTGCTCTAATTGCAGTTTGGCTAAAAAGCGGTAATGAAAGTAAACGGCAGTGAGTAGCAGCGCAGCAGTTACAAGGGCATAAACAGCGAACCAAGTTGGTGTAAATTGCGGCATTATTGCTGTGTTTGGCGTGATAGTCAGCTTACTGATAAAGTTGTTTTGTATCGGCTTTAAGTGATCTGGTAGGTTCGCTAAAAATAAACCAATAGGTAAAAGCGCCCAAAGTGTATAAACCAAGCGTGCCGACAGCTGACTTAGTAGCTTTCGCTCTAGCAGCAATAAAAACATAATTGCAGATGAGATCAAAAGCTGTTGATCTAACAGCCAATTAAAAAATGCATCTAACATAACAAAGCCTTACTTTTGCTGTTTTTCCCAATCATCAATGACCTTTTTTAGCTCATCAATATCATGTTGCGAGAGTTGCTCTGATTTAGCAAAACCACTCACTAATGGCGCAATACGGCCATTAAAGAAGCGTTCAATAAAGCTTTGGCTTTCTTTTAATGTGTATTCTTCACGGGCGATGCAAGGGGTGTAGTTATATTGGCGACCTTGTTTTTCGAAGCTTATTGCGCCTTTTTTAACTAAACGGCTCAACAGTGTTTTAATGGTTTTTTCGTGCCATTCTTTATCGTCACTTAAACGCGCAATTACTTCACTTGCAGTGGCAGGGTAGCCAAGCCATACCGCATCTAATACTTCGAATTCTGCTTTAGAAAGTTCAATCATTTTTATACCTACAGATGTAATCTTTATTTTAAGATTACATCTGTAATCAATTAATGCAA
This sequence comes from Pseudoalteromonas sp. NFXS39, assembly GCF_040148775.1. Classification (NCBI taxonomy): domain Bacteria; kingdom Pseudomonadati; phylum Pseudomonadota; class Gammaproteobacteria; order Alteromonadales; family Pseudoalteromonadaceae; genus Pseudoalteromonas; species Pseudoalteromonas sp. NFXS39. The sequence continues at coordinate 38,852 of NZ_JAGDEC010000013.1, forward strand.
ACTTTTTTTGTTAGAGAATGTCACTTTTTTTGATACTGACTATGTGCCCTTCGGGCAAATTCAGCGTGGTGAGTGAAAGCTTTGCGATATCTGTGCGGTAAAGGTCTATGACTTTGTAGCCACAATAACGTGTCATTTTTCGTATTTGCCGGTTTAAGCCTTGTTTTAAGACGATGTAAAACTGCGTTTCGGTCACTTGAGTCACCTCACAAGGAAGGGTTATTTGCTTATCTACGGGTACGCCATCTGCCATTTTGTCACAGAAGACGCTATCAAGAGGCTTATCTACCGTAACTAAATAGCGTTTGGGTTGATGATAATCAGGGTGGATCAGTTGATTACAAAACTCACCGTCATTGGTCAAAATTAACAAACCTCGGGAGTCTTTGTCGAGCCGGCCAATTGGGTAAACGCGAGTGGTTTTAGGCAGACTATGAATAAGACTGGTTGGGTCGTCAGCATTTAATTTGCAATCAATACCAACGGGTTTGTGATACGCAAAGTAGGTTAGTGGCGCTTTTTCTGAAATTTTTTCGCCACGTACAATCACATCATCATGTTCATCAACGTGATCTATATGATTTGCAGCACGGCCATTTACTGTTACCTCACCTTGATCTATCAAGCGCGATGCTTGTTTTCGAGAGCAAACACCTGCATGGGCAATAAATTTGGCAAGTCGTACTTTTTCAGTCATGAGTGATTTTTGTACAATTAATTTGATCACAGTATATCAAACCCGCGTATAAGAAGTACTACCATACAAAAGGGGTTCGACATGGCAATTAAGTTATCTGAACTTGCAGCGCACCAACCACTGCAAAAGGTTATCCTTCATTCGTTGGAAATGGCGCTGTATCAGGTGTCTGTGGTGATCAATAACGTTGAATATTATGTTACTGATGAGCAAGGTGAGTTTATCCGCGATATTAGCCCGTTGCACATTCAAAAGCGTCTCGATCATTTAAGTTATGGTGACATGGTATTACGCCACACAAGTGCTTATGATGAAATGTGTGGTCAGCCAGAAAAGCTGGCTAGTAATATGCTCGAAGTTCCTTATGGTAAGAACCACTTATACTGATTAAGGATATAAGCGTATACTGAGTCATAACATTTTAAAGGTATGCTATGTATCAATTAAAAAGTGATGACTCAGCTGAACTAAACAACCAGCTAAGAGAACATATTGTTGCTTACAATGCTGGGCATTTTAATGCCGAACGTATTCCTCTTGGTTTTAAGTTCATAGCTAAAAACAGCAGTGTTGTAGCAGGTATTCACGGCCAAGTGTTTGGCAACTGGCTGATAATAAGTTGGCTTTGGTGTGATGATAAGACGCGTGGTAAAGGGCTTGCGACACGATTGTTAGCCGAATTAGAGAGTAAGGCTAAAGCGCTTGGTGCAAACACCGCGCAACTCGATACTCTCGATTTTCAAGCCAAACCTTTCTACGAAAAGAACGGCTACCAAGTAAAGTATGAGATGAGAAATTACCCGCTCGACGGTTGCCGTTATTTTATGGAAAAAAGCCTTTGATTATTGTGCTTAGATTACTTCGCTTTAAGTACTTCTTGCTCGGTAAATGTAATTCCTAAGAAAGGGGTGGCTTCAGGAGCAAGCATAAAGGTACGAATGTTCATGTGGTCTTGCCCTTCAGGGTTCTTTAATACTTCTTCACGATAAAATGCGCCAAAACAATCTAGGGTATTTTGCTTACTTAGTTGATTAAGTTTTGCAAAGGCAAAAATTTTGCACGAGCCATTATTTTCATTTGCTTCGCTAAGCAGCCCATGATTGTTAAAACCGCTTGGAATAAAGTCATAATTGTTGTCTATTACTGCCATTGTATCGGTAAACTCAATCTGTTGCGGTGAGCTTGCTAATTTCGAAAGAAATTCATTAAGAGTCATTGCTTGTCCTTAAAAATTGTTCTTTGTTAACTCTAACTCATTCACTTGCTGATTGATATTAAACTTAAAATTCTCTAAAAAGTTCATACCTAGTAAGCCATAACCAGCATGATTTTCTATTACCAACACTTCAAAATTACTGATGCGCTGTTGTCCGATTTGAAATGACTCGAGCTGATAACGCTGAGCTTCAATAACGCCGTTAGCTGTGTTTACTTGCAATGTGCCAAGGTAATTAGGAGGGGTATTAAGCGAGTTTAATAATGTTTGGTTTATGACCGTAAAACTAGCGCCAGTGTCGATCATTAGCTCGGTTTCGACATCATCATTGATGATGCCGGTTATTAGATAGTGTGAACCTCGAGCGGTTAATTTTATAACGTCAACACCTGCTAAGGCTTGTTGTATCAATTGGCGTAATTGCTCAGCTTGCTGTTTAAATTCATGATTTTCAGAAAGTTGATCTAGGGTGATTTGACTAGCTACATAATCTTCTAAATGGTAGTTTGCTAATGCATTGGCATATAGGTAATGTGCGTTACCTGGGGCGTAATCAAGCCAGTGTTGACTGCTACTATGTAATACCTGCCACTGTTGTGCCGCTATAAGCTCACCAATAAAGGATGTGCTTAGCTCGTCTATTTGTTTGCTAAGTTGTTGCTTTTTATTGCTGTCTAACTGGTTGCTAAGAGCCAGTAAATTGATAATTCCCTGTTGGGTATCACCTTGTGCTATTAAACGCTTAGCATCCAATTCAAGCATGCTGACATCGTATGGGTGGCTATTTAAAAAAGCCGTTAAAAATAGCTCACTTAAGGTGAAATTTTTATGGGAAAGCCATGACTCAAGTTGTTGTTGCCAAGCTTGTTTAAGTTGTTTTGCATAGTGTGGATCATTGGTGAGTAGTTGCGTGTATTCAGCAACAGCTTTGTCGAATAAGTGGTTACTAAACAACACAACCGCTTGCTGAAAGTGGGCTGGTAAAACAGCGCTTTTCTTTACTTTAGGCGTTGGTGCGTCTGCCTCTAGTATTACTGGTTTTTCAGGGGAAAATAACTGCCATATGAAGTAACCATTTAAGCTAAGAGAACACAGTAATATTAATTTAAGTAGAGCCTTCATTCTTCTGCCATAAGCTTTCTATTTTTGTTTGTTATTTACTCAGCATAAAGCAAATTTTGAAAGAAGTTACTTTTTAACTAAATGATTGAGTGCCATGATATTGCGTATCTCAATATCAGCTAACCCAAGATAACGATATTGAGTTGCTTGGTTGTTTAGCCAAACACTTTGGCAACCTGCATTATTTGCACCTTGTACGTCAGTATCTAGGCTATCGCCGATATGTAAAATTTCATTATGAGTAACCTCTAACTGTTTTGCAGCGTTATCAAATAAAGCGCTGTGCGGCTTCGCTTTTCCGTGTGGACCGGCTTGTAGTACTAACTCAAAAATGCCATGAAGGTTAAACTTTTCTACCTCGACATTGCCATTGGTGATGGCGATGAGGCGGTAGTGTTTGCTGAGATTAGTAAGTAATTCAAGTACCTCATCAGATACGGTTATTTTACTACGGGCATCAGCGAATGCCTGATATGCATTTTCGGCATGAAACTTAGCTTGCTCAGCAGAAAAACCAAGGTTGGTCATGGCATAGTGTAAGGCTGTTTGTCGCCAGCGCGTAACGTCATCGATTAGAGTCGCATCTTGTCTTAAAGCATTATCGCGGCACTCTAACCAATAGCTCATGCTATCGGCTGGCCATTGTTCTAACGCCTCAAGGTAATCAGCTTGTGCTTGCAAGGCTGATTTAATGATCGGATGGTTGTTATAAAGTGTGTCGTCTAAATCAAAACTTAAAACAGAAACTGGCGATAAGGCACGGTTAAATCGGATCATAATTACAAGAGTTTACTCTGATGTTGGGCGCTTTTTAGCGCGTGGATGGGTGTTATCGTACACTTTAGCTAAATGTTGAAAATCTAAATGCGTATAAACTTGAGTTGCAGACAAACTTCTGTGTCCTAATAATTCTTGTACGGCACGTAGATCTCCTGACGACTCTAAGATATGTGAAGCAAAAGAGTGGCGTAACTTATGTGGATGCACTTGCGAGCTGATCCCTTGTTTGATACCCCATTCTTGCATACGAAGGCGAACTTGGCGCACGGAAATTCGCTTCTTTTGGCTGCTAACAAATACCGCTATTTCATCTGGATGCGCAAATTGAGGACGAATTTTCAACCATGTTTTTAATGCACTGAGTGCTTTACTGCCAACAGGTAATAAACGTTCTTTGTTACCCTTACCACGGACTAAAATTTCACCTTCAGTAGGGTTTATATCCTGTATGTTAGCGCCAACTAACTCGCTAATTCGCAGACCTGATGAATACATTAATTCCATCATAGCTTTGTCACGAATAGCTAAAGGATCATCATCTGGCAATTCTAGTAGTTTAGCCATTTGATCAACGTCTAAATTTTTGGGTAAAGGCTTGGAAAATTTAGGCCCTTTAATGGCTTCTGCCGGATTATGATAATGTGCCTGACTGGCAATATTTTTGGCTTTTAAAAATTTATATAAACTGCGAATACAGCTCAGTTTTAAACTGATTGTGCGGCCGCTTAATTGTTTGCTACGCATTTGCATGCTGTAACGACGAATATGCTCACCTTGTACCGCAAACCAGTTTTCACAGAGTTTACTAAAGTACAACGCTGCAAAGCCTAGTTGGCTCGTGTATTGGTTAACTGTGTGCGCTGAGTATTGTTTTTCGTAGCGTAAGTAGTCTGCAAAAAGTTGGATGGGTGTTCTCCAAGCATCACTTAATTCATCAATCTCTGGCGTCTTCACATCGCTCATGCAAGTTCCAATAAGCGCAGTTGTAATGAGCGCACAAACTCAAGGACAAAAAAGCTGTCTTTTGCCGGTTCAAAGTGACTTACGTCATCGCTACCAAACGCCAAAATTGCGACAGGGTGTTTCGTGTTACCAATTAGATATAAAGCAGTCGATTGAGTCGTGTCTGAGAATAGTAAGTCTCTTTCTTGCTGACTTACTCGGCCCAAGTAAATGCCGTCGTTTTGCAGGCGGTGAGCAATTAACTCATCAAACTTTTTATCGTACTTAACTAAGTGGCATTCGTTAATGGATGGATTTGTGCAGATAATATTGCGCAAGTTGCTAGCCAGTGTCGTAAAGTCATAGTTAGTCCATAACTGACGATGACAGTCGCTAAATAAGCGGTAAATTAACTCGTTTTCTTTTGCTTGTTCAACGAGCTGCTCAATCTTATTTTTTAATAACGTATTGTGTTCACGTAATTGGCGCTGTTGAATATGCACCAAAGACGTTGCACCAGCTGTTTGCTGTTGTAGTTCAACTTCAGCGAGTACATCAGGATTTTTAATAAAAAAATCAGGGTGTGCTTTTAAATATTCAGCAATTTGTTGTTCTGTTAGTTTGCTCATAATGCCACTTGTCCATCAAATACATGCTCAGCAGGGCCAGTCATCCGAACAGGATGGCCTTCGCCTTGCCAGCGTACTTGCAAACTCCCGCCTGGTAAGTCGACTTGTACGGTACTTGCGAGTTTACTTTGAATTTGTCCAACCACGACTGCGGCACAGGCACCTGTACCACATGCTAATGTTTCACTTACGCCACGCTCCCACACTCTAAGTTTAATGTGATCTTGTGAAATTACCTGCATAAAACCAACATTTGCGTGTTGTGGAAAACGTTCATGATTTTCAAGCAGTGGTCCTAGAGTGGTAACTTCTGCTGTATGAATGTCATCAACTTCTAAAACGCAATGTGGATTACCCATTGAAACTGCGCCGCTAAATACAGTATGTTCCTCAGTGCGAAGAATATAAGTTAGCTCACGCTTGCTGGCTTTAAATGGGATTTTGTTCGGCTCAAAATTTGGGTGGCCCATATTCACTGTAACTTGGCCATCTTTTTCAATATAAAGAGTGAGGTTGCCAGATTTTGTTGAAACTGAAATCTTATGCTTATTGGTAAGACCTTTCATACGAACAAAGCGGGCGAAACAACGCGCACCATTGCCACACTGTTCAACTTCGTTACCATCGGCATTAAAAATACGATAATGGAAATCTAGATCAGGAGAGTAAGGGGCTTCAACCATAAGTAGTTGATCGAAGCCAATGCCGAAATGGCGATCTGCCAGCTTCTTTATTTGGTCACGAGATAAGAAAACATTTTGAGTAATGTTATCAATAACAACAAAGTCATTACCTAGGCCGTGCATTTTTGAGAAATTAACTAACATAACGCTCTAATTCAGGATTGCTCTGAGCTAATCATGCCACAGAGCTGCCCGGTTATAAAAACGTTTATGGTAAAATTTTCTCGCCTTGCCATAGGCTTTCTAAGGTTTCACGTTGACGAATTAAATGACTTTGCTGACCATCCACCATAATCTCTGCAACACGAGGGCGCGAGTTGTAGTTAGAGCTCATGGTAAAACCATACGCACCAGCGCTGCGCTGCGCTAAAAGGTCACCGGCTTGTAGCGCTAGTTCGCGGTCTTTACCCAAAAAGTCACCGGTTTCACAAACAGGGCCTACAATGTCGTAGTTGTGAGTAGGCGTATCATCTACGCGAGGTTCAACCGGCACAATATTTTGCCAAGCTTGATATAGCGATGGACGTAACATATCGTTCATACCCGCATCAACAATAGCAAAGAACTTATCTTGGTTTTGTTTAATAAACTCAACTTTGGTGACTAAAATGCCTGCGTTTGCAGCAATTGCACGACCAGGCTCAAAAATCAGCTCTAAATCTTGGTAATTTGCTAATCGAGCGGTAATTTTATCAACATATTCACTTGGATGAGGTGGTGTTTCGCCGTTATATGGCACACCCAGTCCGCCACCAATATCGAGGTGTGAAAGTGTTATGCCAGCGGCTTTTAACTCTTCGATAAGTGTTAGCACTTTTTCAAGTGCAGCTAAGAAAGGTTTAATTTCTGTTAGCTGCGAACCTATGTGGCAATCTACACCGGTAATTTTTAAACCAGGCAGAGATGCAGCGTGTTGATATACTGTCACCGCAGTTTGAATATCAATACCAAATTTATTCTCTTTTAAACCTGTTGAGATATAAGGATGCGTTTTAGCATCAATATCTGGGTTTACACGAATCGAAATAGGCGCTACATGGTTAAGAGAAGTAGCCACTTCTGAAATACGCTCAAGCTCAGCCACTGACTCAACGTTAAAACATTTGATCCCCAATTCAAGTGCATACGCAATTTCATCGGCTGTTTTTGCAACGCCAGAAAATACCACTTTACTGGCGTCCCCTCCAGCTTGGATTACACGAGCAAGCTCACCCTTTGAGACGATGTCAAAACCTGAACCAAGCCGCGCTAAAATATTGAGCACTGCAATATTAGAGTTGGCTTTTACGGCATAGCACACCAAACTTTTATGCGATTTTGCTGCATCAGCAAAGGCATGGTAATGGCGCTCAAAGGTTTTACGCGAATAGATATAACACGGTGTACCGTATTGCTCTGCCAGCTCTTTGACAGCGATGTCTTCAGCGAACAGCTGATTATTATTGTAGTTAAAAAAGTCCATCTATTGGTCCTGTTTTTGCTCTGGTTGTTCGGATGGATCAGCCTGCGGCTGAGATTCTTTAGGCTGTGCAGTATCATCTGGTAGATAAAGAGCACCACTTTGTCCGCAACCGGCGAGGGTTAGAAGTAGGGCGCTAAGTGGTAAGATTGTTTTTAATTTTTGGCTATGAGTCTCTTTCATTAGATTAATACGATTGCTGGCTTTATAATCGCAGAGTAACAGAATATTTAAAAAATGCAGCTATTCGCGGATGAATTTATTCCTGTTACACTTGATGTACACAATCTGCCTCCAGATCTAGGCTTAAAGCCAGTTAAAGGACATTAAAATGACTGATCATGAATACCACACACTAGCCGATGCATTAATGCTAACTATTGAAGAGCAAATCGATGAATGTGATGCCGACTTAGATTATGAATCAGCGTCAGGTATTTTAGAAATCATCTTCCCAGATCGCAGTAAAATAGTGATCAACAAGCAAGCACCACTTCATCAAGTTTGGGTTGCGACGAAATTTAATGGTCACCATTTTGAACTACGCGATGATAAGTGGATTGATAACCGCTCGGGTGCTGAGTTTTGGCAATTTATGTGTGATGCAGCAACACGTCAAGCGGGGCAACCTATCGAGTGGCGCTCAGAACTATGAGTTTAGAGTTTGTTGAATATCCAGCACAGAGTGAACATAAAGCAACAGTCATTTGGTTACACGGGTTAGGTGATTCAGGCGATGGTTTTGCGCCAGTGGCACCACAACTAGCACTACCAGCAGAGCTTGGAGTACGTTTTGTGTTTCCTCATGCTCCTGTGCAACCAGTCACCATTAATGGTGGTATGGCGATGCGCTCTTGGTACGATATTAAATCAATGGATTTAGATAAGCGTGCCGATGAGCAAGGGGTTCGTGAATCCGCTGCAAAAGTGGCTGCGATTATTGATCAAGAAATTGCAAAAGGGATTGCTGCTAACAAAATTATTCTTGCAGGTTTTTCTCAAGGTGGTGTGGTATCGCTACACTTAGCGCCACGACTCGACTATAAATTAGCGGGTGTAATGGCACTATCAACCTATATGTGCGTGCCAGATAAATTAGCCGATGAAATCAAGCAGCAAGGCTTAAACATCTTTATGGCCCATGGTCGATTTGACGATGTGGTACCACATAATGCAGGTAGGCAGGCATTTGATGTGCTTAGCGCTAACAACATGGAAGTAAGCTGGCAAGATTACCCGATGGCGCACCAAGTTTGTGGTGAAGAACTAATCGCTATTCGTGAGTGGTTAATTGCTCGCTTGAGTTAATTTTTGGTTTTAGAGGCCAACATGACAAAGAAACTTGTAATTACAGCAAATATGAATACTGTTGAAGCAGTTAATTCAACTTCTACGGCGGTCACTTATCAATGGCATTGGCGACGTATTTTTATGGTCAGCAGTGTCATCTTAGTTGCACTGGCTATATTAGTGTATAGCTTTATTGGGGCTGTAAATGCTGAGCAATCAGCACAGGATGAGCCGCAATCGGAGCTTGCAAGTGTTGAGTTACAAGCTCCTTTAAATGATGCCAAACAAGTAGAACCAAAAGAAGTGACTGCATCACCAGTGAATGAGCAACCAGCGGTTACTGATAGTAAACAAAGTGCTATTACAGAGGTCGTTATCTCAGACGTAGCTGAACCTGAAGCAAATACAGTAGATACAGAGATCGTGAGTGAGCAGGTTTTTGATGGGCAACAGCTGCCTGAAACATCAGCTGTCACTCCCGATGAAGAACCACTGCAAACTGAAGAGCAAATAGAGGTTGCTGCAGTACCCGATGTTCAGCAGCAGTTTTCACACTCAGCACATATTGCCAGTGTTGCAATTGGCGCTAAAATAGATACAGACAAAGTAAGTCGCGCAGTATTAACAACCGATGTTGTTGATCGAGAACCAGTCAATGTTCTAAAAAACGATGTAAAATTAGCGCAAATTAGTAATAGCTTAAGCTTTTTTAGTGAGCTTAGAAATATGCAGGGGCAAACTGTTCGTCATCAATGGTATTACCAAGGCCAGCAGCTTGCTTCTATTGAATTAGCTGTAAGTAGCCCGCGTTTTCGTACTTATTCGACAAAAAACATCATGCCAGAGCAGCTCGGTGATTGGCGTGTTGAGGTTATTGACGCAGATGGCAACTTGCTGGCCCAAAAAGAGTTTAGAATTTTAGCTGAGTAACATTTAGTATCAGCCTGATAATTAATTGGATTTTTCATGACACAGACAACAAAACTAGTTCGTATCGCTACCCGTAAAAGTGCGCTTGCTTTATGGCAGGCAGAATTTGTTAAAGCTCAATTAGAGCACTTCCATGACGACGTAACGGTAGAGTTGGTTCCTATGTCGACGCAAGGCGATATTATCCTTGATACGCCACTGGCAAAGATTGGTGGTAAGGGTTTATTCGTAAAAGAGCTTGAACAAGCCATGCTTGATGGCCGCGCAGATATTGCGGTGCATTCAATGAAAGATGTACCTGTTGAGTTTCCTGAAGGCTTAGCCTTAAACACAATTTGTGAGCGTGAAGACCCTCGTGATGCATTTGTATCTAACAACTACAAAAGCTTAGATGAGTTACCACAAGGTGCTATTGTTGGTACGTCAAGCTTACGCCGCCAATGCCAAATTCGCGAAGCGCGTCCTGATTTAGATATTCGTGATTTACGCGGTAATGTTAACACCCGTTTAGCAAAACTAGATGATGGTCAATATGATGCAATTATCCTAGCTGCTGCGGGATTAATTCGTTTAGAAATGCCAAAACGCATCACTGCCTTTATTGAGCCTGAAGTATCATTACCTGCAAATGGTCAAGGCGCAGTAGGTATTGAATGTCGTATTGACGATGAAGTTACAAAAGCGCTACTAGCTCCGCTTGAGCATAATGAAACACGGATTCGTGTAAATGCCGAGCGTGCGATGAACCGCCATTTAGAAGGTGGCTGTCAGGTACCAATTGGTGCATTTGCACTAGTTGAGGGTGAGCAAGTGCATTTACGTGGTTTAGTGGGCGCTATTGATGGCAGCCAAATGCTGCGTGATGAAGTGACAGGTCCAGTGGCTGACGCAGAGCAGTTAGGTATTAAACTTGCTGAAAAGCTACTTGAGCAAGGTGCCGATAAAATTTTAGCTGAAGTATATAGAGACGCTTAATATGCATATTTTGATAACTCGTCCAGAAGGAAAAGGCACTGAGCTTGCTCTTGAGCTTCAGCAGGCGGGTTATCAAACAACCCAATGTCCAGTCCTTACTTTAGATTACCTCACGGTTAATAGTAGTGAGCTTGCGCCGCTAGAAAATGCCGATAAAGTTATTTTTATCTCGCAAGATGCCGTACATGCCTTGTTAAAACTCACACCAACAATTAACAAAGCAGCCCAACTTTATGCGGTTGGTCAGCAAACTGCTGATGCGGTTTATGAGGCGTTTGGACGTCGAGCTGCTGTGCCAAAAAAACATGATTCAGAAGGTCTGCTCGAGCTAAAAACGCTGCAAGATGTAGAGCTGAGTAACATTGTATTAGTGAAAGGTGTAGGCGGGCGCACGACGATAGCGAAAACCTTAAAACAACGTGGTGCTTTATTGAATCAGTTGGTTGTTTACAAGCGTAGCGCAATTGAGAGCGAGCCTGGTAAGTGGATGGACCACTGGCAAACAGTTGATGTAGAAGGTATAGTCATTACTAGTAATGCAGCGGTGGATGCCATTTTTAATGGCTTAAATGAGCCTCAGCTTACATGGTTGAAAGAGCGACAATTTTTCGTTGCTAGTGAGCGTATCGCTGACTATTTAAAGCAACAAAAGGTCGCAAGAACACAGATACATATTGCTGCAGGGGCGAGCGATAGCGCTATGTTCACCTGCATTAATCAGCAAGGTAGCAAAATGAGTGAAGCAGAATCAAAACAACCCGCAAAGCCAGTGACTGCACAGCCAGATAAAAAAGCGCAAACGGTAAATACTGGGACGAAAGCGCCTGTGCAAGCAAAAAAAGGTATCAGCAAATCAGGTAGCTTAGCGTTACTTATTTCACTTTTAGTGGCTTCTACTGTTGGCTATGAGTTTTATCACAAATTAAATAGTGATCAGCAATCAGCTGTTGCATTTACTGAGCTGACAGATGAAAACCAACGCTTACAACAGCAGATTGATGCATTAAAAAGTGCGCAGCAAACATTACAACATTCGCTTTATAACAGTGAACAAAAAGTCTCTGAGGCGCTAAATGAAAGTGCTGAGCAAACTCAGCAGCAATTACAAGCGGCTTTAAAGCGCGCTGAGCAGCAAACTTTCACGCTTAATCCGCAAGAGGTTACAAGCCTGCAACGTATGGCCGAGTTTAAATTGTGGGCAGAGCACGATTACCAAGGAGCTGCCGCTGTGCTATCTCGCTTAGATAGCTTGCTAGCAGAACACCCGGGTACAGGAGCTATTCGCCAAGCAATTCACCAAGACTTGCAAACCTTGAATGCCATAGAGCCTGTTGCTGTTGAAGCAATTTATTTAAAACTGCATGGCATTAATCAAAAAGTTGATGAACTAGTATTTAATGCTATTTCACTACCTGAAGAAGTCGTCAAAGAAGATCCAAATCAATTGAGCGAAAATGTCAGTGAATGGCGTCAGAACCTTGCGAAATCATGGCAGCAGTTTAAAGACTTCTTTGTAGAAGTACGCACACGTGAAGATATGGTTATCGCACCATTTTTAAGTGAGCAAGAGCGCCACTTAGTTAAACAGCGCTTAAGCTTATACTTAGCTCAAGCGCAAGATGCTGTATTAAGTAAACAAAGCAGTGTGTATTTTAGCGCTGTTGATGCTGCACATAGCTTGGTAAAAGATTACTTTAAGCAAGATGATGCGCAAACAAAAGCGGCATTAAAAAGCCTCGCTGAGCTTTCAAAAGAGCAACTTGATTTCAGCCCAAAAGTGTCACTGCAAAGTACTGAGCAGGTGAAGGAGTGGGCACAATGATCCGCTTTTTATTAATCATTATTGCGATAGCCGTCTGTTTGGGAATTGCCCCCTTTTTTATTGATCAAAAGGGTTATGTATTAATTGCCTTTAATAAAACAACCATTGAAGGCACTATTTGGGGCGTTACAGCACTCTTATTGTTAGCACTTACTGCAATATATGTGCTTTATAAACTAGTTCGTTATTTATGGTCTTTGTATAGCCACACACGCCATCGCTTTTTTGCTCGTAGTGAAGAACGTAAACAAGCGGCTATTGAGCAAGGTGTATGGAGCTTAATAAATAACGATTATGCAGAGCTGGAGCTAGCCCTTGATAATAACAGTGTTGCAGACCAGTGGACCGATATACGTTATGCGCTTCTTGCTAAAGCGGCATTAGCGAGTAATGAGAACGAAAAGGCGATTAGCTACCTTGATAACATAAGTCAAAATAATCAACTAAAAGTGGCTAAGTTATGGATTGCCAGCGGTGAAACCAGCACTATTTTTGCTGATCTAAAAGCCTCAGCTGAACGCAAAAAAGCTACTCGTTTAGAGCTCAAAATGTATGCCCATGTTTTAGTGCAAGAGCAAAAATGGGCTGCACTTAATGACTTCATGCCTCGCTTATTACGCAAAAAAGCACTTTCAGAGCAGGAATGGCAGCAACTGTTTGATCGCTACTTTGCAGCGCAGTCAAGCGAGGATTTAACTGCGCGCTATGAGCAATTAGCGAAAAACCTTAAACCACACGCTGAAGTAAGTTATTTGGCAGCGATGGCAAAGGCAGGCGAATTAAATAAAATAGAGTTAAGCTTAATTAAAATGGTTAAAAAACCGCTGCAGCATAAAGATTTAGCACGTATTTTACGTACCAGTGGCCCTGGCGATGCACTCAAGCTGCAAGCAAGTTTGCAAGATGTATTGAAAAAAGACACCGAGAATACAGATTTACTTCTAGCCCTAGCATGTTTAGCGAATGCTCATGGTGAGTACGATTTAGCTGCGCGGGTGTTTGATAAAGCACTTAATGCTGATAATCGTAATGCCTATTTGCAGCAAGCTGTACTCAGTTATAGTAAAAGTGCCCAGCCAGAAAAAGCATTGGTACTCTATCAATAATTTTACTCCAGCCAGCAAAGGAGCGATGGCTTGAAGAACTTATTTACACTGACCATAAGTATCGCACTTGCTTACTTTCTTACAGGGTATTTAAGTAATTCTTTGCTGGCGATTGATGGTTATGCGGTTGCTGCATGGCCGCCTTCAGGTATTGCTCTTGCCAGTATCTTGCTATTTCGAAATCGTGCCCTACCAGGAGTTTTGCTAGGGGCGTTCTTTGTAAACCTCATTCACCTTGATAAAGCCACTGATATTTTCCATTGGCAAATGATGCTGCAGGCTATCGGTGTAACAACAGCATCAACATTCCAAGCTTGGCTTGCCTATTACATTATTATTCATGTAGTTAAACGCCCGATTGAATTATCGTCATTAAAGCAAAGTATGCTTGGTTTAATGATTGGCGGCCCTTTGTGTAGCTTGATTGCGGCATCAATTGGCACAGCTTTACTGGTCATAAATAATGTTATTCCGAGTTATGCGGCACTTAATAATTTTATTGCATGGTGGATTGGTGACAGTATTGGGGTGCTGATTTTCACGCCATTAGTTTTAGCTGCATTTAGTTACCATCACACTCGCCAGCGGCTACAAATAATTGTGCCGTCGCTATTAATCTATATGGTTATTTGTGTCAGTTTTTATGGCGCAGCCAGTGTAAAAAAAGATAAAGACTTACAGCGCCAACAAGCCAAAGTCAGTGCGATTCATACTAATCTTGAGCACCAAGTTGATGAAATTAAGTCACACTTAGCTTTATTAGCGACCTTTTTTGCTAGTAGCGATGCAGTTGATTTTGATGAATTTAAGCGCTTTACAGCACGTCAATTGCAATACAGTGAAGAGATACTTGCCTTTGAATGGGCGCCAAAGGTTATTCACTCGCAACTAACTAATTATCAAAATCTACTGCGTGATGAACTAGGCACCCACTATTACGTGAAAGAAAAAAATGCTGCAGGGCAATGGCAGCCGGTGAGTAAGCGAGCGGTGTATTTTCCGGTGCAATATGTTCACCCTTTAGAGGGCAACCAACCCGCTCAAGGTTTTGATTTGGCCTCAAACGAATTACGTAAACAAGCGCTTACAGACTCTCGGTTAATTAAAAATGTCACTGTGAGTGAACCAATCACCCTTATGCAAGGAGATGGCAGCGAAAAGGGCGTTTTGTTCTTTAACCCTGTTTATTCAGACATTAACCATCAAGTAGGTTTTAGAGGTTATGTTGTTGCTGTGGTCAATCTGGAAGTGTTGGCGCAAACACTTAACTTTAATCAAAACACCGAGATTGATGCCAGTTTTTTTGATGTTACCGATGGTACTAACCCTGTTGAAATTTACAGCCCTCATCGTGTTGGCACTACAGCAATCGCAAGCTTTAATTTTATTATTGGTGAGCGTGTTTGGCAGGTGAAACTATGGGAATCAGTAGCCCAGTCATCTTGGCTGTCTTATTGGCTTGCGCAAATAGTCGGAATGCTGTTTGTGTGGTTATTAATTACCTTTTTGATATCGGTAACAGGCACTAATATTCAAATTCGTCAGCAAGTAGCAAAGCAAACCCAAAGCCTTCGCGAAGAAAAACAAAAAGCCGATAAAGCTAGCCAAATTAAAAGTGAGTTCTTAGCTAATATGAGTCACGAAATACGCACGCCTATTAATGGTATTAAGGGGCTGCATTACTTAGCAATGCAAGAGCAAGATTGGCAACAAGCGCGTAGTTATATCGATCAAGCAGACGGTGCATTGAATGTTCTATTACGGGTGATAAATGATGTTTTAGATTTTTCTAAAATTGAAGCAGGGCGTCTGGAGTTACATCAAGAGCCTATTGATGTGAATGCGCTTGTGAGTGAATTAACGAACTTACTGCAGTTTGAGCTTAACTCTCGCTCTTTAGAATTTAGAGTTGAGTTTGATGCTTCTGAACACCTACTGATCCATACCGATCCAATCCGTTTAAAACAAATATTATTGAATCTGTTAAATAATGCGGTGAAGTTCACTCAAGAGGGAACGATTACAGTGCGGATTTGGCAGCAGGGTGAATTTACTTACTTTAGTGTTATTGATACAGGTATTGGCATCAGTAAAGAGGCCCAGCAGCGCCTGTTTAAACCATTCTCACAAGCTGATAGCTCAACCTCTCGTCGCTTCGGTGGTACAGGTTTAGGCTTGAGTATTTGCCAAAAACTCATTGTTATGATGGGAGGCGAGATAAGCCTCAGTAGTACTGAGGGACAAGGCTCAACATTTACAATTTCGCTGCCATTTGAGTCTCCTCTTGAAGAGGTGGTTCATAGTGATGATGAGTTAGCTGATATAGATGTGATTACTGTTTCATTTGCCGATGATGCAATTCTATTGGTTGAAGATAACCCATTGAATCAACATGTGGCGAGTTCTATTTTAAAAACCAAAGGCTGCCAACCTGATATTGCTAAAGATGGCCGCGAGGCTATTAAGATGATCAGTGAAAAAAGCTATGACCTTGTGCTCATGGATATTCAAATGCCGAATATGGATGGCTTAGAAGCAACCAAAGTTATTCGCAATGAGTTGCTGATCACTGATTTACCGATCATTGGCTTATCGGCAAATGCCCAAGATGATGACCAAAAGAAAGGCTTAGCCAGTGGTATGAATGGTTATTTAACGAAGCCAATTGATGCTGATAAACTTTTTAAAACTTTGTGGCATTTCTTGCATAATGATAGCGGTCATTAAAGCAGACATTTGACCTCAAAAAAGTAAATAAAATCATCTAAACTTGAAATATCGTCGTGGGTACGTATGATCCGCGCAAATTTACTGAACCTGAGTGCTAATTATGATCAATAACAAACTTCCATTGCTTGATATTCACCGTCATCTAGATGGTAATGTTCGCCCACAAACGATCTTAGAACTTGGTCGTCAGTTCAACCTAGAATTACCAGCTGATAACATTGAAGCGCTTATTCCACACGTACAGGTTATCGACCCTGAACCTAATCTAATGGCATTTTTGCAAAAGTTAGATTGGGGTGTAAAAGTATTGGGTGATTACGATGCATGTCGTCGTATTGCTATCGAGAACGTTGAAGATGCTATTGCCCAAAACCTCGATTACGTAGAGCTTCGTTTTAGTCCATATTATATGGCGCAAAGCCAAGGTCTACACCCGCAAGGTGTTGTAGAAGCGGTAGTTGATGGTGTTAAAAGTGCGTGTCAAAACGCACCAATTAAAGCCAACCTAATTGGCATTATGTCGCGTACTTATGGTACTAAAATTTGTCAGCAAGAGCTTGATGCTCTGCTTGCTTTTAAAAATGATTTAGTGGCTGTTGATTTAGCTGGCGATGAAATTGGTTTTCCTGGTGAGTTATTTGTTGATCACTTTAAGCAAGTTCATGATGCATACTTAGCTGCCACTATTCACGCTGGTGAAGCGCGAGGTAGCGAAAGCATTTGGCAGGCAATTAACGAGCTTGGTGCAACGCGTATTGGTCATGGTGTAAAAGCGATTGAAGATGCTGCGCTAATGGATTACTTACGTGATAAGCGCATTGGTATTGAGTCTTGCTTAACCAGTAACATTCAAACCAGCACTGTTGCTGAGCTTGCTAAACACCCGTTAAAAACCTTCTTAGACCATGGTATTTTGGCATCAATTAATACTGATGATCCGGCAGTTGAAGGTATTGAAATAGCGTATGAGTATCAAGTAGCAGCACCTGCGGCAGGTTTAAGCCAAGCCGATATAGAAAAAGCACAAGCTAATGCGCTTGAAATTGCTTATTTAAGCGATGCAGATAAAGCTTCTTTAAAACAGTTAGCTGCTAATCGTTAAGCAGCTAACTTACACTTGGTGCTCTTGGCATGAGACATAGTTTTCATACAATGCCTTGAGCACATCTCCTCGGCTGATCATGCCAACAACCTTACCATCCTCAATAACCGGGTAATTTTTTGGCTTACCAGTTTGCATACCATCTGCTAGCTCAATGATGTTTTGATCGCTACTCACCGTGACAACATCGGTGCGCATTAGTTGTTTTACCTTTACCACGCCATCGCAGAAATAACTGTTTTGCATAAGCGGTTGTAGCAGCTCTTGTTCAGAAATAAAGCCAACTAGGCTTTTGTTGTCATCGAATACTGGTGCGCCTAGTAATTTAAACTTTTGCAGCTCGCTAATCGCGGTGGTCATTTCAGTTTCAGGCGTAATGTGTGGCAACTTACGTTGCATAAAGTCTTGTACTTTTGTATTAAGCATTTGGGTCTCTCCCCATCATTATTCTAAACAAAGTATGGTCAAGGAAATGCAGTTTGTGAAATCGTTTAGATGGATTAAGGCGATAGGTAAAACAAATACAAAAGGCATCCAATTGGATGCCTTAACAATAACCTGTATGAGTTAGTTATTTAATGAATGCAAATGCATCGGCGTACATGTTCTCACGTACCGCACCATGATTGATAAAATCATCGCGAACCACGCCAATCATGTCGAAGCGGCCTGCCATGTAAATATCGTATGGTTCTAAAGACACGATATCTTCCATAACGGCTTTGTGGACGTAACCGGTTTTGCCTGTCCAGCTTTGCGGTGCATTTTCAACCACAGGAATATATTGGAAATGTGGGTTGCTGTTTGCCCATGCTTGCATTTCATCATGTGCATAAAGTGCAGCTTGCTCACGTACACCCCAGTAAAATAATACAGGACGCTCACAGCCAATTTCAGCAAGGTGATCAGCCATTGATTTGGCATAAGAAAAACCAGTACCGCCAGCAAGTAGAATAATTGGGCGCTCACCCTCAACTCGCAACTGTGATATACCTAAGCCCACTTCAACATTAACTTGCTGTTGCTCTGTATGTGCTTGACGTAAATGATCAAGCGCTTGCATTGCATACGAATCAGCACCCGCGGCACCAATGTGTAGTTCAATTTGGTCAGTTTGCGACGGGCGGCTTGCAATAGAAAAGGCACGCTTATCTTTTTCGCCTAATACTAGTTGCATATATTGGCCTGCCTCGAATGACACAGGTTGCTGTGGTTTCAAAATGACCTTATGTACGTGGTCTGTAAGCGGGCTGATCGCAACCACGTCAGCGAGTAATGTTTGCATAGTTTACCTTTATAAGCACAGAAGCAAATTCGGTTATGAATCGCACTCATAACCGTTAAATTTTGAGCAGTTTAACATAGACACAGCCTAGAGAATATCTAAGCTGTCCCATAATTCATCAACACGTTCTTTGATTTTTGGGTCCATGACAATGGGTTCACCCCATTCGCGGTCTGTTTCACCAGGCCATTTATTAGTCGCATCCATGCCCATCTTTGAGCCAAGGCCAGATACTGGCGATGCAAAATCTAAATAATCAATTGGTGTGTTTTCGATCATTGTCGTATCACGAGCAGGGTCCATACGTGTGGTGATTGCCCATATCACGTCGTTCCAGTCGCGTGCATTTACATCATCATCGCAAACGATCACGAACTTGGTATACATAAATTGACGCAAGAAAGACCACACACCCATCATTACGCGCTTGGCATGACCTGGGTATTGTTTCTTCATCGTGACCACAGCCATGCGATAAGAGCAGCCTTCAGGCGGTAGATAAAAATCTACAATTTCAGGGAACTGCTTTTGCAGAATTGGCACGAACACTTCGTTCAATGCAACCCCGAGTACTGCTGGCTCATCTGGTGGGCGGCCAGTGTAAGTGCTGTGATAAATTGGATTTTCACGATGTGTAATGTGAGTGACCGTCATCACCGGAAACTCGTCTACTTCGTTGTAGTAACCTGTGTGATCGCCATAAGGGCCCTCAGGGGCTGTTTCACCCGGCATAATATAACCTTCAAGCACGAACTCTGCGGTAGCTGGCACTTGTAGGTCATTTGAAATCGATTTAACAACTTCAGTTTTACTACCGCGTAGTAAACCAGCAAACGCATATTCACTTAGGGTATCAGGGACGGGTGTTACAGCGCCTAAGATTGTCGCAGGATCGGCACCTAATGCCACAGACACTGGGTAGGGTTCACCAGGGTGCTCTTTACACCATTCACGAAAATCTAATGCGCCACCGCGATGCGATAACCAACGCATAATAATTTTGTTTTTACCCAGTAGCTGCTGACGGTAAATACCTAAGTTTTGACGCTTTTTATAAGGCCCTTTGGTAACCGTTAAGCCCCATGTAATCAATGGGGCTGCATCACCCGGCCAGCAATGTTGGATAGGCAGCTTGGTTAAGTCGACATTATCACCTTCAAGTATGACTTGCTGACAAGGCGCTTTTTTTACTTCTTTTGCAGGCATATTCAATACTTGTTTGAATACTGGGATTTGCCCTAATGCCTCTTTAATGCCTTTAGGTGGCTCAGGCTCTTTTAGAAAAGCTAATAACTTACCGACTTCGCGCAGTTCACTAACATCATCTTGTCCCATACCCATGGCAACGCGTTTGGGTGTACCAAAAAGGTTGGCAAGAACGGGAATAGTGTGGCCTTTAGGGTTTTCGAATAACAGAGCTGGGCCTTCGGCACGTAACGTGCGGTCGGCAATTTCGGTCATTTCAAGGTAAGGATCAATTTCTTGTTTGATCCGTTTTAGTTCACCTTTTTGTTCTAATAACTCGATAAATTCGCGAAGATCTTTGTATTTCATTATAGCCGCTTAAACGCTGAATAAACTGTCGCTATTATACTCAAAACCACTGATTAAGCTAATTTAGCCGCGATAGGTTTTGCTATTGCTGAATTAAGCTACATTGGTACTTTTTACCTTTTAAAATCAGCATAGCTTCATCGCCTTTAGACCAAAACAGCACATTATCGGCACTGTATTTAACTCCTGAGCCACTTACTTGGCGATTGAGTAAAAATTCATTGTCCTTAAATGTCAATCTTGCTTCCTCATCATTGTTTTCAACAATACTGGCACTAAGGGTCCCATCGCACAGATAATTGCTTGGTGCACTTTGCTCAGCACACGCGCACAAGGTAACTAAAGCGAGCCCCGAGAGAAGTGGTTTAATCATAGAAACACCTCTATTTTTGAATGAGCTATAAGCCTAACAAAGAAAAATTAACCGTTGGTGAAAATGACAGGATAAGTTATGTTGATAATGTATTTAATGGGCAAGGAACCACCATGGCAGGCACTAATTTACTAACCTTACTTGATGATATTACAACACTTTTAGACGATATTGCGACGATGAGTAAAGTCGCAACAAAAAAAACAGCAGGGGTGTTAGGTGATGACCTCGCTCTGAATGCTCAGCAAGTCACTGGGGTAACCGCCGATAGAGAGTTGCCCGTGGTTTGGGCTGTAGCAAAAGGCTCGTTTATTAATAAAGCCATCTTAGTGCCGGCAGCGTTATTGATTAGTGTTTGGTTGCCTTGGTTAATCACTCCGCTGTTAATGGTTGGCGGGCTGTTTTTGTGCTTTGAAGGTGCAGAGAAAATTATCGAAAAGCTGTTTGGTCATGCTCAACAAGAAGATGAAACTTTGGCTGAACAACAAGACTTGCAAGAATACGAAAAACAAAAAGTGAAAGGGGCAATCCGCACCGATTTTATCCTCTCTGCAGAAATTATCGTGATAACTTTAGGTACAGTTACTGGTGCAACGCTGGTTAATCAAGCTTTGGTGCTAAGCGTAATTGCAATTATTATGACCATTGGTGTGTATGGGTTAGTTGCAGGGATTGTTAAACTTGATGATGCTGGTTTGTATCTACTGCAAAAAGCGCAGCAAAGTGGTGGTAAATTTAAAGAGCTAGTGGGTAAGTTTTTACTTGCGTCAGCACCTAAGTTAATGCGCTTTTTAGCCTTTGCAGGAACGGTAGCTATGTTTTTAGTTGGCGGAGGCATATTGGTACATGGGATCCCCGTTTTGCATCACGCCCAACAGGGTAGCGCTGAGTTTGTAACAGGTTTACTTGGTAAAACAGGTGAGTTGGCTACGCCAATTATATTTGATGGTTTATTGGGCGTTGTTGCCGGAATTATCGTTGTGTTAGTGGTTGAATTTTGGCATAAAATTCGTCATTAGAAAGTATCAAATTAACCATTTTTGTTGATTTTTTGTATATAAAATAGGGGCTTTGCTTTATTATTGCTCAGCTAAATATAACAATTAAATCGTTAAATGGAGTTAATCATGTCTCGATACCTCACTTTTATGCTGGGGCTCGCGTTATTTACGCTGTCATTTACCAGTTTCGCTAAATCTGCAAAATTATCAGTAGAAGATTTTAGTAAAGGTAATGACTTTAGTCGTGTAACCATCTCTCCTGATGGCAATTACGTCGCTGCTATTAAAAAGCACGAAGGTAAAAATTCACTCATCATTGTTGATACAAGCAAGTTTGCAGTAACTCACGCGGTTGCTTTTCCGGGTAATGCACAGGTTGGCGAATACCACTGGGTAAACAATGAGCGTGTTATTCTTGAAAAAGAGTATTTAAAAGGCTGGCAAGATACCCCCATCTATTATGGTGAGTTATTTGCTGTGAATGTTGATGGTAGCCGTGGCGCATATGTAATTGGTTATCATGGTGAGCAGCAAACGGGTACTCGGTTAAAAAAACAAACTCCAGTCCAAGGAACCTCATACCTTTTAGATCCCTTACTTCATGATGATAAAAAAGTTTTGGTTGTCACTTACCCATGGACTGCAACCAATGAACCAACTACCGTTGTATATGAAGTCGATGTTTATCGCGGTCTGCGCACCCTAATTACGCGATCACCTGCACCTATGGGACGTTTTTTAACAGACCATGATGGCAATGTTCGTATCGCTGTATCAAGTGACGATTACCTCAATGCGACAATTCATGTGCGAGAGCCTGAAGGTGGTTTTTGGAAAGAGCTTGATTTAGAAGGTATTAATTACACCGATATCTCATTAAAGGCGTTTGATAAATCTGGTGAGTCTGTATATGCCACTGCATCAAAAGGTGGAGAAGCAGAAAGTCTTATTAAAATTAACCTAAAAACCAAAAAAGTAACGAAAATCTTCCAAGATAAACATGTTTCGCCGTCGCATATTTGGGTTGATGAAATATCCAAAGAGTTATTTGCAATAGAAACTGAGGCTGACTACCCAAGCTATGCGTTTGTTGATAGTAATTCGCCTAAATCACAGCGTCTTAAAGATTTATTGGGCGCACTGCCAGGCAGTCAAGTACAGCTAGTTAGTAGTACAGAAGACGACTCAAAAAATATTATTTTCGCATCGAGCGATATAAACCCTGGGCAATATTATCTTTATGATGCGAATACCAATAAGTTAAGAGCGCTTTTCTCTGCGCGAGGCTGGATAAATCAAGATGAAATGGCGCAAACCACACCACTGCGTTTTAAAAGCCGCGATGGTTTAACAATTCTTGCTTATTTAACTGTGCCAAATGGCAAAGCTGAGAAAAACTTACCTTTAGTTGTTATGCCGCATGGTGGCCCAATCGCTCGTGATTACTGGGGCTATGATCCAGAAGTACAAATGTTAGCGAATAAAGGTATGGCAGTGCTCAAGGTTAACTTCCGTGGTTCAGAGGGGTTTGGTATGAACTTCCAAGAAGCCGGTTATCGCCAGTGGGGACAAAATGTTCAGCACGATATTATTGATGGTGTAAAACTATTAATAAAAGATGGCACGGTTGATAAAGATAACATTTGTATTATGGGTGCCAGCTTTGGTGGTTACTCTGCTCTACAAAGCGCGATAATCGAACCAGATATGTTCAAGTGTGCAATAGGCCTGATGGGGGTTTACGACTTGCCTCTTATGTATGAAGAGGGTGACACGCAAGCGCGCAGTCATGGACTTAATTACCTAAAAACAGTGATTGGTACTGATGAGGCAGAACTAAAAGCATTCTCGCCTGCTTATAATGTCGATAAGCTAAAAGCACCTGTTCTTATTGTACATGGTGGTGAAGATGAACGTGCGCCCATTGAGCAAGCTGAATCATTAGAAGCAGCTTTGAAAAAAGCTAAGCATCCATATGAAATAACTATTCTTGATGATGAAGGTCACGGTTTTTATAAAGAAGAGCACCGTGCTTTATACTACAAAAAAGTATTGGCCTTCTTAGATGAACATTTAAAGCTTTAAAAGAAAAATGCCGGCGAGCAAGCTCGCCGGCAAGGATTTAGCACGGGAACGTAAGCGTGCTAGTGTGCAAGGTCTTCCTTCAAGTTAAACAAACTCAAAAGACGATTCGTTTATCAGGCAATACTACCCAGCTGTACTCTCTAAAACAGAGCAGAGAGAGTGACTCTGCTTTTGCTAACAAGTAATTATAAACACCAACAAAAGAGTATAAATACTGCGCCACACAAAAATGTTATAACATAACAAATTAAAAGTAAATAGCGAGTGTCATGTTATTAGGATGGTTTCTGCTGAGTGATGTTTATGGGTAATAGATTATTGAGTATTCAATTTACTACAATCGTAACTCAAGCATAGCTCTGCGAGCTCAATCTTTGCTTTAGGATTCCCTTGTAAGGTAGCTTTGTTGAGCCAGTAAGCTGCTTTTTCGTTATTCACTTCTGTCCCTTGGCCATCACGATACATCTGACCCAAGTTTAATTGCCCCCATGCATAACCATCTTCCGCAGACAGCGTAAAACTTTTCAACGCTTCCTCGTATAGGCCATCTTTGAAGTAAGTAATCCCTTCCTGATTATGTTTATCGAGCTTAACGCCCGTATATAAAGGCTTAGGTCTAGGCGGGTGCATAACAAAACCACCAAATAAACTATAAAGTTCAGGTCGCATAATTTTATAAATGCTGCCTTCATCATAAAGCTGCTTTATTTGTGACTTACTGAAAGTCAGGGTTTTACTCGAAAAGTAATCATCTTGAACTAGCATGCTGGTACGCATGGCAATTTCGATGTCTTTATTGTACTTGTAAGTGTAGTTAGCAACTCTAAAAGTCATGTTTTTATCATCAAATTCAACGAGCTGAGCTACTTTTAAGTTGTTAATACGTTTTGGTTTGCCAGTAAATTTATCTGAATAGACAAAATAGGTATCAAATAACTTTGGCTCGTTTAAGTAAGTTTGCTCATTTTCAGTTTGTTCATTCGCACCGATAAATGCATTTGTTAATAGGTAAACGATGAAGAATAGACCAATAAAGTATTTTATAAACGACACTAATTCTAAGGCTGGCAATGAATACCAAGGTGCAGGAGTAACATAGCCACAGTCATCACATTGTCTTTGATAATTAATAGATAATGGGATGATGGGCAAAATAGTAAAGCGTAAAACTTTACTATGATTGCTTAAAGAATAATGTTCGCTATGGCAGTGAGGGCACGTTTTTTGTTTTTTATAAACAACATCAGCTGCAGCGGTATTAAATAGAAGCATAGTTTCTTCCTGAAGATTGCTATCAATAAACTAGAACAAATGCAGAGAGTTAGAAAGCGGCAAACTGTAAGCAAATATGAATTAAACATGTCGAACGGTGTTTTCGTTTAGAGAAACAGCACATTCTCTGCTATGATCCACAGCATCTTCGAGGATGTCCCTCAATTATCAAGTTTGGAATATTACTGTGACTGCTACTGCTTTTTCATCTTTGGCTTTGCCGCGAGAGTTAACCGATAACTTATCAACTTTAGGTTATACGCAAATGACGCCAGTACAAGCGCAAAGTTTGCCAGTGATCTTACAAGGCAAAGATATTATTGCCCAAGCAAAAACGGGGTCGGGTAAAACGGCTGCATTTAGTTTAGGTGTGTTGGCTAAGTTAAATGTGAAACGGTTTCGAATTCAGTCTCTAATTTTGTGCCCTACTCGAGAGCTAGCAGAGCAGGTAGCTGAAGAAGTGCGTAAGCTTGCACGTGGTATCCATAATATTAAAGTTTTGACTTTATGTGGCGGTGTCTCTATTGGTCCACAAATTGGTTCGCTAGAACATGGCGCACATATTATTGTCGGTACCCCTGGTCGTGTTGACGATCATATTCGCAAAGGCACATTACGCTTAGATGATGTCGAAACCTTAGTGTTAGACGAAGCTGACCAAATGTTAGATATGGGCTTTCAAGATACCCTTGATGCTATTGTTGAGTGCATTCCAAATCAACGTCAAACGTTATTGTTTAGTGCGACTTATCCAAAATCAATAGCAGCTGTTGCAGAGAGAGTACTTAGCAATCCTGAAATGATTAAGGTAGAAGAAGAGCAAACCAAAAGCACAATCAAACAATACTTTTACAAGCTAGATAACAACAAACAGCGCTTTAATACATTGAAGCTGTTGTTATTGAAGTTCCAGCCAGAAAGCTGTGTGGTTTTTTGTAACACCAAGGTTGAAACACAACAGATTTGTGATGACCTTTATGCTGAAGGGTTTAGTGCGGTTGCCTTACACGGTGATTTAGATCAACGTGAACGTGAACGTACCTTAATCCGCTTTGCTAATAAAAGCGCCTGTATTTTGGTGGCAACGGATGTTGCAGCACGAGGCTTAGATATCAATGACATGGACATGGTAGTGAACTATCATCTAGCACATGACCCACAAACCCATGTTCACCGTGTTGGCCGTACTGGTCGAGCTGGTAAAAAGGGCATAGCATGTTCTATTTATGGTGAAGCTGAGCAATTTAAAGTGGCACAAATTGGTGACCACTATGAGCGTGATTTTGACCCAGAACCTATTCCTCCATTTAGCTTGCTCGAAAAACCCGCTTATAAGCCTACTATGGCAACGATTATGATTGATGCTGGTAAAAAGCAAAAAATTCGTGCCGGTGATATTTTAGGTGCATTAACAGGCAAAGAAGGGATTGCAGGTCATCAGGTAGGTAAAATTAACGTACTTGATAATGTGGCTTTTATTGCTGTGGAGCGAGCTGCTGCAAAACCTGCATTACGTAAATTGACTGAAGGTAATATTAAAAAGCGTAAAATTCGTGCGCGACGTTTGAGCAGATAAATTGTTGAGTTATGAGCAGCTAGCTTTAAGTTGCTCATATTCATGTTGTATTTTCTTAAACTCAATTGCACAGCCTTGGCGGTCTGGGTGGTGTTTTAGCGCCAGTTGTCGCCAACGCTTTTGTAACTGTTTTTCCGAAAAATCAGTAGGTAGCTGCCACGCCTGTTGTAATTCCAACAGCTGCTGCTGAGATAGCGAGAGAATGACCCTTTTTGGACTATATGATGAAAAGCGCTGCCAAAAATCAGTTAACATCGCATCAATCTCATCGCTCGTTGTATCATAGTTTTGCCAATCTAAATAATAATCTCGCAGCGGATCGTGATTTTCTAATGCGTTACTTATCTGCTCATTAACAAGCTCAATATGTAATGAGGCAATTTGTAGCTGTTGCTCTGGTGCAAGTTGTGTTTGCAGCTGATATAGAGCATTCATAACTAGAAAGTTGCGCTTAAACAGATCTTTTTGTGGGTCATTATCTAATTGCTCAATTTTTCCTGATTCGCTAAGTGCGCTGGTAAGCGTATGAACCTTCCAAACAGGTTGTTCCAAAAGAAGGTAAAAAATCTCATCAATCAGTGGGTTAACCATTGTTCGCAAGCCTATCTTTAGTGTAATCTACAGTGGTATACGCTATCACAGCTGCTTTTTTGAAACTACGCTAATGTTTTTAGATACTAGGGAATGCATTTAGCCGAGCTTAAATAACCTCATTTTCAGGCTAAGTTGATATTAAGGGATTTCGCCATATGTTCACATCACTGCGTGTTAGCTTGCTCACTGCTTTAATGTTCAGTTGTAGTTTGTTTTTTTCGCAGTCTAGCTTTGCATCCAATTCGTTACTTGAGCAATTTAGCCAATCCGAGCAATGGCAAGAAAAGCAACAGCTTGCCAAAAAACTGCTTAATCAAAATACAACAAATCAAGAACAAAGCCTCGATATATACATGCAGCTTGGGGACTTTGCTCTAGCTAAAGGTAATTTCTCAGCGGCCGTAAAAAATTACCAATTGGCAGAACAAGCAACTAGTTTTGCTGCGACCCCAAAGCGCTATTTCCTTGCCCTAAAAATGCAGGGCGTAACTTATTATTATCAAGGCTTGATGCAGCAAGCGGTAATTGCTTACAGCAGAGCATTAAGTATTGCCAAAAAGCTACCTGAACCAATTGCTGAGGCTAATTTGCTAAGTAATATTGGCCTTGCCTACTTTGATATGTTCAATATGGAGCAAGCGCTGAAATATTACAAAGAAGCGAAAGATATTTACGAAGAACATGGTAATGCACAAGATAAAGCCGATATATTACACAACATTGCAGGTATTTATATTCGTTTATCAAGTTATGATACTGCATTAGAAATGTATCGAGAAACGCTAGAGATTTTCCAAAAGTTAGGCGATGAAGATGGCATAGCTCAGTCTTATGGCAATATGGGGGTTGCGTATTCTGAACTTGGTCAGTATCAACTTTCTTTGCACTACTATCAGCGAGCCTTGAGATACTACCAAGAAACGAATAATGCTTACTTTCTCTCATCTCGCCACGCTAATATCGCCAATGTATATTTACGCACCGGTGATTTAGAGCTTGCCTTAAGTCATGCAGAAAAAGCAGTTGAATTTGCAAAAAGTATTGATAATAAAACCTTAGAGCTTGCAGGCTTATTGTCACAGGCAAAAATCGAGTTATTACAAGGTAAGCTAAATAAGGCTGAAGCAACTCTCACCACCTCTGTTTCTATGGCTAAACAATATAAAGACGATCTTAGAGTGCAAGATGGCGCCGGAATGATGGCCCTGATTAAATCCGGAAAAGGAGATTATGCCGGAGCTGTTGCTAGTTTTGATGAGTTTGTTCGTTCATTTAAAAGTGAGCAAAGCATCAGATTATTAAAGTCAATGAGCGAGCTACAAAGCCAAATCCAAGCAAGTCAGCTCAGTCAAGAAATTGTTGAGTTGAAGCAGCTACAGCATGTACAAGAGCTCGAAATGTCAAAACAGCGTCAGTTGGGCATTATGTTGTTTATCTTATTTGTGATGATAGTGGTAACGGGTATTACTATTTACCGTCGCAGTATTGAAAAAGGTGCAAAAGAGCAACTTTCGTTAATGGTTGCTAAGCGGACCAAGGAGCTTGAAGAAACGGCAGAGCAACTACGTAGTGCTAACGAAATTAAAAGTCAGTTTTTAGCAAATATTAGTCATGAAATTCGTACTCCTTTAACCGCAATACTGGGCCAAACCGATAATTTAATGAATGGTTATTATAAACCAGAGCAGTTAAACGATGAGCTTGCCGTGATTCAAAAACAAAGCGATCATTTAAAAGAGCTGATTAACGACGTTCTCGATATTAGTAAAATCGAGGCTAACAAGCTTGAGTTAAGCCTAAAAGAAGGTGATTTAGTTCGATTACTCACCGACGTCCACTCGATGCTCAGTGGCCAGGCTAAAGATAAAGGCCTTAACTTTACTTTTCATAATGTGCTTGGCGAGCAGTTTTACTGTCAGCTAGATTTTACCCGCATAAAACAGATACTCATCAACCTATGTGCAAATGCAATTAAATTCACTAACCAAGGCGAAGTAGAGTTAAAAGTCTCTAAAGTAGAGCAAGGCGTGTGGTTTCGTGTAACTGATACCGGTATTGGTATGAATACCGAGCAACTAAAACAAATATTTGAGTGTTTTAGGCAAGGAGATAACAGTATTAGCCGACGCTTTGGGGGGACAGGGCTTGGGTTAAGCTTATCGCAACAGCTTGCAATGATGATGGGGGGTTATATTAGTGTTGAAAGTGAGCTAAATAAAGGCAGCATATTTTCGTTTTACTTACCATGTAAAGAACGTACTCCAAGCTCTGATGTGATAGAGTCTGAAAAGTTTGTACAGCCAGTTGTAAAAGGTTTATCTGGGAAAGTTCTACTCGCTGAAGATCACCCTGATAATCGCCGTTTAATTGCTCGTTATTTAGAATCTATGGGCCTTGAAGTAATTGCGGTAGAAAATGGTGAGCAAGCTGTAGAGCAGTGCCTTAAGGAATTTCCTGATGTGGTACTGCTGGATATTCAAATGCCAGTACTTGATGGTTTAAAAGCGCTCAAGTTATTACAAGAGTGCGGCTTTACACAGCCAGTATATGCGTTAACGGCTAATGCTATTAGCCACGAAATCGACAGTTATCTTCAAGCAGGGTTCACCGGTTATCTTGCTAAACCAATTGATAAGAAAGTATTTTATACGCAACTTGCTAAGCATTGTAAAAAGGACAGCGCAGTAGCTAAATCTCAGCAAGATATGAGTGATTTGGTTGCAAGCTTTATTAATAGCTTTGAGCATGAAAGCGCGTTGATACAGCAGCACTTTGCAGCCCATGAGCTATTTAATTTACAACAGGATGCTCACCGAATCGGTGGTGCTGCGAAAATGTTTGCGCTGGATGATATCGCGGATAGTGCTATGGCACTTGAATCGGCATTGAAGCAAGATAAAACTGCTGACTTAACTAGTTTGGTTGCTCAATTACTAGAGCATCTACACAACGCTTCGGTTGATCAAAACAGCTCAATATCACCGTCTTGAACTTGTTCAACCTCTTGAGTCATTTCAAACCTAGAATGATCAATACGCTGCTCTTGATCGGTTTCAGGTGGAGTGATAAGAAACATTGACAGTTTTTCGTCCAGAGAGTGTGCAAGGCGCACTAAGTCTTTACTCGACACCGCTTGTATTTGTGAACTTGAAAGTGCATCAGAGTTAAGCTCAACCATTGCATCTATACTAACTTGTGCTTCATCTGACATCTGGCTTTGCATAGCTACCTGCTCATGGACACTCTCAGAAAACGCATTAATTTCTAGCATTGCTTGCTCAATTTTATTGGTTTCTTTAGTAGAAGCCTCAGAAAGCTCAACCGTGCGCTCCGTTTCTTTAAGTGCTGTTTGCATTAATAGGTTTGCTTGTTCAGTACTATGTTGAATTTTAGATACCATCTCACGCACTTCTTGTGTCGACTTACTAGTACGAGCAGCTAGGTTTCGTACCTCATCAGCAACCACTGCAAAACCGCGGCCTTGTTCACCAGCTCGAGCGGCTTCGATTGCAGCGTTTAGCGCAAGTAAGTTAGTTTGCTCTGCAATACTATTGATAACGTCAATAACGGAGCCTATCGCATCACTATCTTGTTTAAGTAAAATAATCTGTTCACTGGTGAGGTTGATATTATTGGCAAGTTTTATGAGACTTGCTTGGCTTTTATCAGTGTCTAAACGAGTTTGTTGAACTGATTTAGTCGCATCTGATACCGAGCTTAATATTTGTTCAAGACTTCTATCCAGTTCTTTAGATACCTCAATCATACGATTAATTGTGTTTGCTAGGTCAATGCCATGGGCATCTTGAATTGTCGCTTTTTGAGTCATTGACGCATAAGTATCACGTAATGCATCGGCCATTGGTAACAAGCGGGCTGATGATACATATATTTCACTTATCATATGCTCAGCCATTGTTAAACCAGCGTTAAGTGCATGACACTCCTTTGGTAATTGGGTGTCATTTTCGTCAAAGCGAAAAGTAAAAT
The DNA here is from genome assembly GCF_040148775.1 of Pseudoalteromonas sp. NFXS39. Taxonomy (NCBI): domain Bacteria; kingdom Pseudomonadati; phylum Pseudomonadota; class Gammaproteobacteria; order Alteromonadales; family Pseudoalteromonadaceae; genus Pseudoalteromonas; species Pseudoalteromonas sp. NFXS39. The sequence goes on from NZ_JAGDEC010000013.1 coordinate 70,065, forward strand.
CGATCCCCTTTTCAGAAGCGGTATGCGTAATAAAGTAGCTTAAATAATCTTGTTGCTTTTGATCAGTTGTATAAATAAAGCTAATTAGAACAAGCCATGGGATTACGACAACAAGCATAAGTACAGCCATAGCAGTGATAGAAAAATCAAATATGGCAAAACTAGCAATACAACTAAGTAAGCTTATTATAAATAGAGCTACAACTACTCTAATGCGAGTCATTGAGGGAATCCTTAGCGTTTAATCCTTTAATATATAGAACAAATTTCTATAAATTACCAATAAACCAACTCTTTAAAAGTATAACTTTTAAAGAGTTATGTCCTAGTTTTACATAAAAAAAATGCCTGTATTAGACAGGCATTTGTAAAAACAAAGTAATTTTTACTGACGTTTCATTGAGTCAAAGAATTCATCATTGGTTTTGCTCATTGAGAGCTTATCAATTAAGAACTCCATTGCGTCAATTTCTGACATCTCATGAACGATTTTTCGTAAGATCCACATTTTTTGTAGTTCATCAGGTTTGGTTAGTAATTCTTCACGACGGGTACCTGAACGGTTAAAGTCAATCGCTGGGAATACACGCTTTTCAGCAATCTTACGATTTAAGTGTAATTCCATATTACCTGTGCCTTTGAACTCTTCGTAGATAACTTCATCCATCTTCGAACCAGTGTCGATAAGCGCTGTTGCGATAATTGTTAAGCTACCGCCTTCTTCTACGTTACGAGCCGCACCAAAGAAACGTTTTGGCTTGTGTAATGCATTCGCATCAACACCACCGGTTAATACCTTACCTGATGATGGGATAACAGTATTATAGGCACGAGCAAGGCGTGTAATTGAGTCAAGTAAGATAACTACATCTTTCTTGTGTTCAACAAGACGCTTCGCTTTTTCAATTACCATCTCAGCAACTTGAACGTGACGGCTTGCTGGCTCATCGAACGTTGAGGCAATTACTTCACCTTTAACAAGGCGCTGCATCTCTGTAACTTCTTCTGGACGTTCGTCAATTAGAAGCACCATTAGCTCACAATCAGGCTGGTTGTAGCTGATTGACTGCGCAATGTTTTGCAGTAGCATCGTTTTACCCGCTTTTGGTGGAGCAACGATGAGTGCACGTTGGCCTTTACCAATTGGTGATGCTAAATCTAGTACACGAGCCGTGATGTCTTCAGTACTACCATTACCACGCTCCATACGTAAACGTTCGTTAGCGTGAAGTGGGGTAAGGTTTTCAAATAGGATTTTAGTGCGAGAATTTTCAGGTTTGTCGAAGTTTACTTCATTTACTTTTAATAGTGCGAAGTAACGCTCACCGTCTTTAGGTGGGCGAATAAGGCCTGAAATTGAGTCACCAGTACGCATGCTGAATCGACGGATTTGACTCGGTGATACATAAATATCATCTGGGCCGGCTAAGTAAGATGCTTCTGATGATCTTAAGAAACCAAAACCATCTTGTAAGATCTCTAGTACACCGCCGCCGTAGATGTTTTCACCGCTTTTAGCATGCGCTTTTAGGATGGCGAAAATAATATCTTGTTTTCTTAAACGGGCTACGTTTTCGAGCCCCATGGACTCAGCTAAGTTTACAAGCTCTTTAATAGACTTGTCTTTTAATTCGCGTAAATGCATATTGGTGGGTTCTTTATTACAATTGTCATACTCAAAATCATCGTTTGATACATGAGTGAGGTTTGTTGGTATAACTAAGGATTAGTTGGCTTTATAAACTAGCAGGTCACTAGCAAGGCGTCCAGTCTTTAAACAAAATAAAGCTAAAAAAAGGGCAAAAAGCCCTTTTTTTATATTTTCATTAGATGTTGTTTTCTAAAAACTCTACTAATTGAGTCTTAGAAAGTGCACCAACTTTGGTTGCTGCAACTTGACCATCTTTGAAAAGAAGTAACGTAGGGATACCACGAATACCAAATTTAGGTGGTGTGCCTGCGTTTTGATCGATGTTAAGTTTACCAACGGTAACACGGCCATCAAACTCGCCAGCTACTTCGTCAAGAATAGGGGCGATCATTTTACAAGGTCCGCACCATTCAGCCCAAAAATCAACAAGTACAGGTTTGTCTGATTGTAGTACGTCAGCTTCAAAGCTATCGTCAGTTAATTGAATAATTTTCTCGCTCATTGCGATCTCCGATTAGTTAGGCGAAATATTTAATGCGTATTTAAACACTCTTGTTTCTTATTGCAAGTTTAAACGTTATGCTTAAACGCTATGACTAAGACACATTTGACCGATAAAAAGTTTTCAGACTTTGCTATCGCACCGGAAGTGGTTGCCGGTTTAACCGAAAATGGGTTTGAATATTGCACACCCATTCAAGCGAAATGCCTACCTTTTATTTGTGAAGGCCGCGATATTGCGGGCCAGGCACAAACAGGTACGGGCAAAACGTTGGCGTTTTTAACTGCCACGTGCCATCGGTTATTACAATCTAGCAAAGCACCTAGTAAACATCCAAGAGCCCTGATCATGGCCCCAACAAGGGAGCTGGCGATTCAGATACACAAAGATGCAAAAATTTTAGCGCCACACTGTAATCTTAACTTAGGTTTAGTATATGGTGGCGAAGATTACGAAAAACAACGTGCACAACTAGAAAAAGGTGTTGATATTTTAATTGGTACCACTGGACGCCTTATCGATTTATATAAACAGGGCTGCTATACCCTGAACGAAATTGAAGTTGTGGTGCTTGATGAGGCAGATCGAATGTTCGATTTAGGCTTCATAAAAGATATCCGTTATATGTTTAGACGTATGCCAGAAGCGTCTGAGCGTTTAAATCTACTATTCTCAGCAACCTTGTCTTATCGTGTTCAGGAATTAGCATTTGAACACATGACTAACCCAGAGCATGTTCAAGTTGAACCTGATGTAAAAACAGGTAAGCGAATTCAAGAAGAGCTATTCCATCCATCACAAGATGACAAAATTAAGTTACTGTTAACATTGATTGAAGAAGAATGGCCAGATAAAGCAATTGTGTTTGCAAACACGAAACACAGTTGTGAGAATGTTTATGCATGGATGAAAGCAGATGGTCACCGAGTTGGTTTATTAACCGGTGATGTAAACCAGAAAAAGCGTCAATCAATTTTGGCTCAATTTACCAAAGGTGATTTAGATTTCTTAGTTGCAACAGATGTTGCTGCCCGTGGTTTACATATCCCAGAAGTAAGTCATGTATTTAATTTTGATTTGCCAGATGATTGTGAAGACTATGTACACCGTATTGGCCGTACTGGACGTGCTGGTGCATCAGGACACGCTATTAGCTTTGCCTGTGAGCAGTATGCCTATAATCTCCACGAAATTGAGCAATATATAGAACACAGCATTCCATTATCACATTATGATAAAAGTGCATTGCTTGATGATTTAACTAAGCCTACTATTCAGAAAAAGCGGAACTATTCTACAGGCCCACGTAATCGTAATAACAACGGACGTCGACCAAATAATAGTTACCAGAAATCGCGGTCGCAATAAACGACCGTTATTGAAGACTTAGTAGTAACTAGAGGTTTTTGAACGGTGGGGCAACTTCAACCGCAAAAAAATGTGTATGCAGTAATCGACTTAGGATCAAATAGCTTTCATATGCTGATCGCTAAATCGATTGCTGGCGGTCTACAAACGATCGGTCGAGTTAAACGTAAAGTAAGGCTTGCTGCAGGGCTTGATGAAAATAACGTCCTAAGCACAGAAGCCATGCAACGAGGTTGGGAATGCTTAGCCTTGTTCGCTGAACGTTTGCAAGACATACCACAGAAAAACATCACAATTGTTGCGACCGCAACTTTACGTCTTGCTATCAATGCTGATGTATTCAAGGAAAAAGCTGAACAGATCCTTGGTCATAAAATCAATGTTATCAGCGGTGAGTTAGAAGCTAAGACAATTTATAAAGGTGTGGCGCATACCTCTGCCTGTAGCGGAAAACAACTCGTTATTGATATCGGTGGGGCAAGTACCGAAGTCGTTATCGGTAAGGGTTTTGATGCATTGCACTATAAAAGCCTGCATATGGGTTGTGTCACCTTTTTAGAGCGCTATTTCAAAGATCAAAAACTCAGCAACGAAAACTTTGCAGCTGCAATTAAAGCTGCCAGTGAAGTCGTTTCAGAAATTGTTGATGAATACCAAGCGAGCGGGTGGCAAATAGCGAGTGGCGCATCAGGTACTGTGCAAGCGATTCAAGAGATCATGGTTGCACAAAATCAAGATGAGCTATTAACTCTCGATAAACTACTCGCCATTAAAGAACAATCAGTGCAATTTGCAACAATTGCTGATCTTGAGCTTCCAGGGTTGAGTGAAGAGCGCCGTTTGGTGTTTGTATCTGGCCTCGCTATTTTAATCGCATTGTTTGAATCGCTAGATATTAAGCAAATGGGCCTTGCTCGCGGTGCCTTGCGTGAAGGTGTTTTATACAGCATGGTGCCAGAGCTTCATAACCACGATATTCGTAAGCGTACTGTTGATGGTTTAATGAATCGCTATCATGTTGATCAAAAACAAGCCTGTCGCGTTGCGCAACTTGCAGAGCAACTGGCAAAAAATGTAGCGCAGCAATGGCAATCAATCGATGATAACGCAATAGCATTATTAAGAACGGTAGCAAAACTGCATGAGATTGGCTTGTTAATAGAGTATAAGCTTTATCATAAGCACACAGCTTACATAATAGAAAACACCGATTTGCCAGGTTTCTCACAATCTGAACATAAATTGATAACGGCTGTTGCTAATGAACATCGTGCTGATCTGCTAAAAAACAGCTTTGCTCATTTAGGTTGCCATCAGCAGTTAGCTGAATGTTTAACAAGAGTCTTGCGGATTGCAGTAATCTTATCAATGCGCCGCCAAGATGATGTACTGCCAGCAATCGATCTCAGTGTTAATGAAAACACCCTCACACTGACATTTGATGGTGATTGGTTAAAATATCACCCATTAATGGCCTGTGAGCTGCAACTAGAGTCCAAGCTACAAGCAAAAGTAGGTTGGAAGCTCATAGTAAAATAACGTCAAAAGGCCCTCTGGGGCCTTTTTTAGTATTGTTTTTACGCGTTTCGTTCGTATTTTGCGCGAACAGTCATTTTTTTAATAAAAACTGCAAAAAACAGTTGATCTGAATTCGGATCTCCCTATAATGCGCATCCACCGACACGGCGGACTGCTTACAAAAAAGCAAA